>NZ_JBEOWF010000041.1:0-106071 GCF_040295925.1 Streptomyces sp. NPDC002588 | reverse complement strand
CCTCGTAGCGGAGCTACTAGGGCTTTTGTCCGGTGCGGCGAGAGTGCGTGCCGGGCGTCGCGACGCCGCGGAGATCCATCAGAAGGGCCCTAAGGGCTGTCCCGTAATCCCCGCGACCGGGGCGCCTCAGCCGGAGAGCACGTCGAGCAGGCGGTCGACGTCGGCGGGGGTGTTGTAGAGGTGGAAGGACGCGCGCAGGTTGCCCGCGCGATCGGACACCTGGATGCCGGCGGCGGCCAACTCCGCTCGGCGGAAGCCGAGTCCGGGCACCGAGACGATCGCCGAGCCGGGGGCCGGGAGAGGCTGGTGGCCGATACCGGCGAGACCGGAGCGGAAGCGGTCGGCGAGAGCGAGGTCGTGGGCGTGAATGGCGTCCACGCCGAGTTCCTCGACGAGTTCGAGCGAGGTGCGCAGACCGGTGTAGGTGAAAAGGGCGGGGCTGACGTCGAACCGGCGTGCGCTGTGGGCGAGTTCGGCGACGGGGCCGTAACAGCTGTCCCAGGGCCTCTCGGCGGCGACCCAGCCGGCCAGCGTCGGGGTCAGGCCGCCGAAGTCCTCGGGGACGACGAGGAAGGCCGCACCGTGCGGGCCGAGCAGCCACTTGTAGGTGATGGAGACGGTGAAGTCGTAGGCGCCGGCGTCGAACGGCAGCCAGCCCGCGGCCTGCGAGAAGTCGACGTACGTCCGCGCGCCGTGGTCACGGGCCGCCGCGCGCAGGGCGGGCAGGTCGGCGATACGGCCGTCGGCGGACTGGGCCGCACTGACCGCGACGAGCGCGGTGCCCGGGCGGACGGACTCGGCGAGCCGCTCCAGGGGCACCGCGCGCACCTTGAGGTCGCCGCGGACATGGAACGGGTTGAGGACCGACGCGAAGTCGTCCTCGGCGGTGAGGACCTCCGCCCCGGCGGGCAGCGATGCGGCGATCAGACCGGTCTGCGCGGCGGCCGAGGGGCCGACCGCGACCCGCTCCACGGGCACCCCGGCCAGCCGGGCGAAGGCGGCGCGGGCGGTCTCCACGTCCTGGTGGAGGGAGTCCAGCGGACGGCCCTCGGCCCGCATCGCCACCGCCTCCCGCAGGGCGGCGACGGTACGGGCCGGGAGCAGACCGCTGCTCGCGGTGTTGAGGAAGGTGTTCTTCGGGGCGAACTCGGCACGGACGAGGGTCTCGAAGGTCGTCTCCATGGCTCCACTGTGCGGCCGGGAGAAGTCGCAGTCCATTGCGAATCGATGAGCGGATCCCCTAAGCGATGCTTATAGGTCCGCCCCCACCTGCGCTTCTCAGTTCTGCGGCACCGCGCAGCCGTCCGGACCGCAGGCCTCGGCGCCGCCGTCGTCGATCAGCTTCAGCGGGGAACGGTCGCCCCAGGCCCGGGTGAGCGCCTGTGCGAAGACCTCGGCGGGCTGGGCTCCGGAGACACCGTAGGCGCGGTCGAGGACGAAGAAGGGCACGCCGTTCGCGCCGAGCTCGGCGGCCTCGCGCTCGTCGGCGCGGACCTCGTCGGCGTAGGCGGCCGGGTCGGCGAGCACCTCGCGGGCGGCGCCGGCGTCCAGACCGGCCTCGACGGCGAGCTCCACGAGGCGCTCGTCGCCCTCGGTGAAGAGGGACCGCTCCTCGGCGAAGTTCGCCCGGTACAGGATCTGGATCAGCTCGTCCTGCCGGCCGTGCTCCTTCGCGAAGTGCAGCAGGCGGTGCATGTCGAAGGTGTTGCCGTGATCGCGGTCCCGGGTGCGGTAGCCGAGGCCCTCGGCGGCGGCCTGCGCGCCCAGGTTCTCCTCGCCGGCCTGGGCCTGCGCCTCGCTCATGCCGTACTTCCTGGTGAGCATCCTGATCACCGGCTGGACATCGCCCTTGGCGCGACCCGGGTCCAGCTCGAAGGAGCGGTGCACGACCTCGACCTGGTCGCGGTGCGGGAAGGTCTCGAGCGCCTTCTCGAAGCGGGCCTTGCCCACGTAGCACCAGGGGCAGGCGATGTCGCTCCAGATCTCGACGCGCATGTCTCGGCTCTCTCCAGCTCGTAAGGGTACGGAGACGTCCTCCGGCTGGTGCGTGAACGTTCAAGCGGTCGGGTTCATTCCCCGCGCTCCGCTCCGCCCGCCTCCCCGTTCACCGAGTACCTGAGCCAGAGATGGTGATCGTCCGCGGCGGGCGGGTTCTCCGGGTCCGGGTACCAGCCCTGACGCGCGTAGAAGGCCTGGGCCCGTTGGTTGTCGACATGGACGTCGAGGACGGCGTGGCGGCGGCCGTCCGCCCGCCACTGCTCCACGCAGGCGTCGTGCAGGGCCGTGCCGATGCCGGCCCGCCAGTGGTCGGGGTCGACGTGGAACTGGAACAGCTTGACCGTCTCCGCGGCCTCGCCCTCCGGGGTGCGGAAGGAGGCGAGGCCCACGATCCGCCCCTGCTCGACGACACACAGCACATGGCCTTCGGGCCGGGCGATCGCCGCGCTCCAGACGGCGAGCCAGTCGGTGCCGTCCTGGGGGATCCCGTCGGGGTAGTAGGTCGCCCTGGCGCGCGCGTGCAGCGCCACGACGGCCTCCGCCTCCGCGGGCACGGCGGTGCGGATCACTCGGCTCGGGGTGCGGCGTTCTCCGATCATGCAAGGGAGGACGGGGAGACCGCCGACACGGTTCCCCGTCCTTGCCCGGACGGCCCTAACAGACGAAGTTCCGGTGGTCGGTGCTCCTGCTCAGCCGGCAGCTGCTGCCCAGGGGATCACCGTACCGGTCACGGAAGGTGAGATTCCAGGTGGTGCCGCCCCAGCGGAGGTCTCCGTAGCCGTAGATCCCCAGGCCTCCGGGAGCCAGCAGCTTGGTCACCGACTCGTTGACCTGCTGCGGCGGTGTGCCGATGGACTGCAGCTCGACGTTGTTGTCGATCGGGCCGTTGTCCAGAGGGCCGCCCGAGTTGCCGAAGGTCAGCTGGGGCGGGCGGGTGCTGTCGAAGTCGATCTTCTGGGCGAGGTGGAGGTGGCCCGAGAGCACCATGCGCACCTTGCCCTGCAGCTGATGCAACTGGGTGTCGGCGACGGCCCCGTCGAGGACCTGCGTCGCCCAGGTGACCGCGCCCGGGTTCTGCCCGGCCGCCTTCACCATCCACAGCGGCTTGTGCGTGACCACGAAGACGTCGCCGGGGGCCTGCGCCGCGGCCCGGTTCACGGTATTGAACTGCGTGGTCCAGGTGCCCTGGTGCGCTGTGTCTCCGTCGTCGCCGGGGTCGGCGAGCGAGGAGTCCACGTTGGCGATGGTCAGCGCGCCGGCCCGGATCATCGCGGGCCCGCTGAACAGGCTGCAGCTCTCGTTGGAGCGCAGCCGGTCGGCGAGGTAGCGGAACCACGCGCCGCCCGCGCCGCCCGTCTGGCTCATGTTGCAGTCCTCGTGATTGCCCCGGGTCAACAGGACGGGGGCCGTGGCCAGCAGCCGTTCGGCGGGCCTGAAGAAGTCCGCGACCACACAGGCCCAGCTGGCCCTGTCGGAGAAGTCCCTACAGCCCGGGTTCGCCGCCTTGTCGTTCGCCCTGCCGGGGTCCTCCCGGTAGAGGTAGTCGCCGACGTGGATCACGAGATCCGGCTTCGTCCGGTCGACGACACTTTTCGCGATCTGCTTGAACGGCCAGCGGTTCACACAGTCCTGGGCCGGCTGGTTCATGTCCGTGGGGAGCGAGCAGCCGGTGTCGCCGATCACGCCGATCCTGGCGGGACGGGTGCCCAAGGTCCACTTCGGCAGCGGCAGCTGACCGGACGACGGGTGCAGACGGGCCGCCTGTACCGACACCAGCGTCGCGGCGGAGGCCGTGAGAGGCACCTCGGCCTGGCAGACGGTGGTCGGGAACTGTGACGTCGTCGAAGGCGTGCTCATCCGGGTCAGGGGGTCCGTGTGCGAGCTTGCCTGGTAGGTGTACTTCACGCTGGGGCAGGAATGGCTGGAGTCCGTGGAGACGTATCGGACCTGGGTGCCGTCGCTGGTCAGCTGGGTCCAGGCCCAGGCCTCGCCGTCCAGCGCCGAACCGGGCGGCGGAGCCGTCGGCCCCGGCGGCGGTGAGTCCCCGTACCCGTACCCGGGCACGGGCTCCGGGGAAGCCGCGCCGGCCGGGACCGCCGCGGCCAGCACACCCGCCACGGCGAGGGCGACGATTCGATGTCTCATGCTCATGTACCTCCGTCCACGTGCCCCGGACACCGGCGTACGTCATCGCCTGACGGGCACACCTGGAATCGTCGGCACCGCTTCGGGAGCGCGCACCACGACACCGGCGAACGGCCTACACGGGCGCCCGGCGGTGTTCGGGTGCGGACGGGGTGACGTATCCCGTCAGCTGCCGTCCCTGAGGTCGTCCGGCCAGCAGTCCCGGAACTCGATGTGGTCGTACGTCACCACACAGCCCTCCCCCATCGGGGACTGGGTCATGAAGCCGACCAGGGCGGCGCCGGTCTCCTGCTCGCCGCCCAGGGTGAACAGCCGGACGAAGGTCCAGCGCTCGCCGTCGCGGGAGGCGTGGAAGGCGAAGGCGCGGCCGGTGCGGCTCACCCTGAGCCAGACCGAACTTCCCTCCACGGTGAAGGAGTTGGCGTCGTCGGAGTGTCCGCGGGTGACGACCGTGCAGACGGTGGCGATGTCCGGGGAGTACTCGAGGCAGAGCTTGGCCCAGGCGCGTTCGCCGACGTGGACGTACAACACACCCGCGTCGAAGGCCTTGTTGAAGCCTACGGTGACCCGCGCGATCAGCTGGAAGTCCCCTTCGGGGGCCCCGAGCAGCCGGGGCGCGTCGGCGGCGGGCTCCAGCCCCTCCCCGGTGGGCGGCACGAACCGGTCCTGCCGGGGCCCCGCCCATCCGGTGAGCACCCCGTCCTCGTAGGACCAGTGCCCGTCGGGCCCGTAGGTGCGCAGCGGGAAGGGGAGTCCGGGAAGCTTCACGTCCATGCCATGAGTTTCCCAGGCTCCCCTTCCGGCGTCCGCACTCGGGGGGTCAGCGCTCCAGGTGGTTGTTGAAGCGGCGGGGCAGGCCGAGCGGGTTGTCGTCGCGCAGCTCCGGCGGCAGCAGGGCCGCGGGGGTGCCCTGGTAGGCCACGGGCCGCAGCCAGCGCTCGATGGCCGTACCGCCCACCGAGGTGGAGGTGGAGGTGGTGGCCGGGTAGGGGCCGCCGTGGTGCTGGGCGGGCGCGACCGCGACACCGGTCGGCCAGCCGTTGACCAGGACCCGGCCCGCCAGCGGGGTCAGCTCGGCGAGGATCTCCCCGCCGCGCCCCTGCCCGGCGGCCTCCTCCTCGGAGAGCTGCACGGTCGCCGTGAGGTTGCCGGGCAGCCTCGACAGCACCGCCCCGACCTCGCCGTCGTCCTCGTAGCGGGCGACGACGGTGACCGGTCCGAAGCACTCCTCGAGGAGCAGGTCGTGCGGGCCCTCGGCGGCCAGCCGGGCGGCCGGCACGGTCAGGAAGCCCGCGCTGACGGTGTGCTCGCCGCCCGCGCCGGGCGTCACCGGGGAATCGACCTCGGGCAGCGCGGTCCGCTCGGCGACCCCGGCGATGAAGTTGTCGCGCATCCGGTGGTCGAGCAGGACGCCCGCCTCGGTGTCGCTGACCGCGTCCGTCAGGGACTTGAGCAGGCCGTCACCGGCCGCGCCGGACGGGACGAGCACCAGGCCCGGCTTCACGCAGAACTGGCCGACGCCCATCGTCATGGACCCGGCGAGCCCGGCGCCGATGGCCTCCGCGCGTTCGGCGGCGGCCGCCTCGGTGACCACGACGGGGTTCAGCGAGCCGAGCTCGCCGTGGAAGGGGATCGGCACCGGCCGGGCCGCCGCGGCGTCGAACAGCGCGCGCCCGCCCCGGATGGAGCCGGTGAAGCCGGCCGCGGCGACCAGCGGGTGCTTGATCAGCTCGACGCCCGCCTCGAAGCCGTGCACGAGACCGAGGACGTCCACGGGGATGCCGTGCGCGACGGCGGCCGTCCGCAGCACCTTGGCGACCAGCTCGGACAGCGCCGGGTGGTCGGGGTGGGACTTGACGACCACCGGGTTGCCGGCCGCCAGCGCGCTCGCGGTGTCGCCGCCGGCGACGGAGAAGGCGAAGGGGAAGTTGGACGCCGAGTAGACGGCGACCACACCCAGCGGCACCTTGTAGCGGCGCAGGTCCGGGACGGGCGGCGTGGCGTCGCTGTCGGGGTGGTTGATGACGACGTCGAGGAAGGCGCCCTCCTCGACGATGCCGGCGAACGAGCGCAGCTGGTAGCAGGTGCGGGCCAGCTCGCCGTTCAGCCGGACCGGGCCGAGCGCGGTCTCGGCGTCCGCGACCTCGACCAGGTGTTCCTTGGCCGCCTCCAGCTTCTCGGCGGCGGTGCGCAGGAAGGCGGCGCGGACGGTCCGGTCGGCGAGCGAGCCGCGGGCGGCGTGCGCGGCACGGACGACGGTGTCCACCTCCTGGGCCGTGGCCTCCACCGCAACCTGTTCACGCTGCTTCCCGGTTCGGGGGTCGACACTCCAGACTGGTGCTGCTGCCACCGCGGGTCCCTCCACGCTTGCTACTGGCCACGTTCGGTACTGGCTCATCCACTGGCTCATGCACTCGCTCATCCACCAGGGGTGTTCGATATACTGAACACCGTCTCTCATGGTGAATATGCTGTTGGAGACTATATCTTCAGCTTCTCGTCGAACGAAGGGGTCACAGGCGATGTCGGCTGGCGAGACGGGGGGCGGGGCGCAGGTCAAGTCCGCGGTGCGGACGGTTGAGCTGCTCGAATACTTCGCCGGCCGCCCCGGTATGCACTCCCTCGCAGCGGTCCAGGAGGCCGTCGGATACCCCAAGTCGAGCCTGTACATGCTGCTGCGCACGCTGGTGGAACTGGGCTGGGTGGAGACGGACGCGACGGGCACACGGTACGGCATCGGGGTGCGGGCGCTGCTCGTCGGCACCTCCTACATCGACGGCGACGAGGTGGTCGCGGCGGCCCGCCCGACCCTGGACCGGCTCTCGGACGACACCACCGAGACCATCCACCTCGCCCGCCTCGACGGCACGAACGTGGTGTACCTCGCCACCCGCCAGTCCCAGCACTATCTGCGCCCCTTCACCCGGGTCGGCCGCCGGCTGCCCGCCCACTCCACCTCGCTGGGCAAGGCGCTGCTGAGCACCTACACCGACGAGCAGGTCCGCAAGATGCTCCCGGAGACCCTGCCGGCGCTCACCGAGCACACCATCACCGACCGCGAGAAGCTCATCGGGGAACTGCACCAAGTGCGCGAGCAGGGCTTCGCCGTGGACCGCGAGGAGAACACCCTCGGCCTGCGCTGCTTCGGGGTGGCGATCCCGTACCGCACGCCGGCCCGGGACGCGATCAGCTGCTCGGTGCCGGTGGCCCGGCTGACCCCGGCGCACGAACAGCTGGTGAAGGACGCCCTGTTCGACGCACGGGACCGGCTGACGCTGGCGACCCGCCGGCTCTGAGGCGTGCGGACGTAGGCTCGGGCCATGCGGATCGACCTGCGCCACGTCCACGACAGCGATCTGCCGGTGTTCTACCGGCAGCTGAACGACCCCGAGGCCCTGCGGATGGCCGCCTTCACCCCGAAGGATCCGGCCGACCGGGACGCCTTCGACGCCCACTGGAGCAGAATCCGCGCCTCGTCCGCGGAGCTGCGCACGATCCTTGCCGACGGGGACGTCGTCGGCAGCACGGCGGTGTACGGGGAGCCGGGCGAGCGTGAGGTGACGTACTGGGTCGACCGGGCGTACTGGGGCAAGGGCATCGCCACGGCGGCGCTGCGTGCCCTGCTGGCCGAGGTCCGGGAGCGTCCCCTCTACGCACGGGCGGCGGCCGACAACGCCGGTTCCCTCCGGGTCCTGGAGAAGTGCGGCTTCAAGGTGACCGCACGGACGGTCGGGTACGCGCACGCGCGCGGCGAGGAGATCGACGAGGTCGTGCTGCGCCTGGAGACCTGAACGGGTCCCGGATGAACGTACGGTGAGAAAGATGAGAAAGCGGGCGGACGGGAACGATCCGCCTCCGCCCGTTCGTCTTTCCGTTCGCCATGAACAAGACGATCAGGCGGGTATCGGTCTTCTCGCTGCTGCTCGTGTTCGCCCTGCTGATCCGGGCGAACTGGGTGCAGTTCTACGAAGGCCGGGCGCTCGCGGACGACAGCGACAACCGGCGCAACGCGATAGAGACGTACTCGGAGCCGCTGGGGAACATCATCGTGGCCGGAAAGGCGATCACCGGCTCGGCCGCCACCTCGGGCGGTGACCTCAGGTACAAACGCACGTACACGAACGGCAGGCTGTACGCGGCGGTGACGGGCTACGCCTCGCAGGCCTACGCGCCCACCCAGCTGGAGGGCATCTACGCCGACCTGCTCAACGGCACGGACACCCGGCTGAAGACCGTGATGGACACGGTCACCGACCAGCGCGCCGACCCGGGTGATGTGATCACGACGATCGATCCGGACGTGCAGAAGGCGGCGTACGACGCGCTCGGCGACAAGAAGGGCGCGGCCGTCGC
Source organism: Streptomyces sp. NPDC002588 (assembly GCF_040295925.1). Classification (NCBI taxonomy): domain Bacteria; kingdom Bacillati; phylum Actinomycetota; class Actinomycetes; order Kitasatosporales; family Streptomycetaceae; genus Streptomyces; species Streptomyces sp. NPDC002588. The sequence continues at coordinate 97,575 of NZ_JBEOWF010000041.1, read as the reverse complement.
GATCGACCCGAAGACCGGCAAGATCCTGGCCGTCGTCTCGACCCCGTCCTACGACCCCTCGAAGCTTACCGACGCCAACACGGCGGGTACGGCCTGGAAGGAGCTGAACGCCGACTCCGACAAGCCGCTCGTCAACCGCGCGCTGCGGCAGCCGCTGGCGCCGGGCTCGACCTTCAAGCTGGTGGTGGCGGCGGCCGCGCTGGAGGACGGGCTGTACTCGTCGGTCGACGAGAAGACGGACAGCGAGGACCCGTACACCCTGCCGGGCACGCGCACGGTCCTGAAGAACGAGAACACGTCGGCGCCCTGCGAGAACGCCACGATCCGGGTGGCGCTGCAGTACTCCTGCAACAACGTGTTCGCGCACATGGCGGTGCAGCTCGGCCAGGACAAGCTGAAGGCGATGGCCGAGAAGTTCGGCTTCAACGACGACAGTCTGGATGTGCCGGTGCGGGCGTACGCCAGCGTGTACCCCTCCGACATGGACGAGTCGTCCACCGCCCTCACCGGCATCGGCCAGTTCGACGTGACGGCGACGCCGCTGCAGATGGCGATGGTGTCGGCGGCGATCGCCAATGGCGGGGAACTGGTCTCGCCGCACATGGTCGCGCAGGTCACCGACAGCGGCGGCGACGTCCTGAAGGACTACGACGACGACGCGTCGACCGAGCGGATCCTCAGCGCCTCCACCGCCGAGCAGTTGCAGTCGGCGATGCAGACGGTCGTCGAGAAGGGCACCGGCACGAACGCGCTCATCGACGGGGTCACGGTCGGCGGCAAGACGGGCACGGCCCAGAACGGCGAGAACAACAGCAAGGCGCCGTACGCCTGGTTCACCTCGTACGGGAAGTCGGACTCCTCCGGCAAGGAGGTCGCCGTGGCGGTGGTCGTGGAGCAGTCGGACGCGGCCCGCTCCGAGGTCAGCGGAAACGGACTGGCCGCCCCCGTCGCCAAGGCGATGATGGAGGCGGCCCTGAAGAACTAGACCGTCAGGTCAGGTCACTTCACTCCGAGAAGCTGCTCGACCGGGTCGATCGCGAAGTACACCAGGAAGAGTGCCGACGTCACCCACAGCAGCCAGTTGACCTCCTTGGCCTTGCCGAGGACCGTCTTGATCAGGACGTAGGCCACGAAGCCCGCGCCGATGCCGTTGGTGATCGAGTAGGTGAAGGGCATCACGGCGATGGTGAGGAACGCCGGAATGGCGATCTCGTACTTCTCCCAGTCGATGTTCTTGACCTGCGTCATCATCAGGAATCCGACGGCGATCAGGGCCGGGGCCGCCGCCTGGAGGGGGACGATCGTCAGGACCGGGGTCAGGAACAGGGCGAGCGCGAAGAGGCCGCCGGTGACGAGGTTGGAGAAGCCGGTGCGCGAGCCCTCGCCGACACCGGCCGCGGACTCGATGTAGGCGGTCGCGGAGGACGCGGAGGACGCACCGCCCGCCACCGCCGCCGCGCCGTCGATCAGCAGCACGCGGCCCAGGTGGGGCACCTTGCCCTCCTCGTCGAGGAGTCCGGCCTCCGCGCTGATGCCGACGACCGTGCCCATGGTGTCGAAGAAGTCGGACAGCAGGAGGGTGAAGACCAGCAGGACGACGGTCACGGCGCTGGTCTCGCCGAAGCCGCCGAACAGGCTGAAGTGGCCGATCAGTCCGAAGTCGGGCGTGTCGACGAGCTTGTCGGGCCAGGACGGTGTGGTCAGGCCCCAGGACCTGATGTCGGCGATCGAGTTGATCACGATCGCGAGCAGGGTCATGGTCACGATGCTGATCAGGATCGCGCCCTTGACCTTGCGGGCGAGCAGCGCGACGGTCAGCAGCACACCGAGGCAGAAGACCAGCACCGGCCAGCCGGAGAGGGTGCCGGTGCCGCCGAGCTGGACCGGGACGGTGGTGCCCGCGACGTCGGGGATACGGCTGACGAAACCGGCGTCGACGAAGCCGATGAAGGCGATGAACATGCCGATGCCGACGCTGATCGCCTGCTTCAACCCCTGCGGGATGGCGTGCATGACGGCCTCGCGCAGACCGGTCACCACGAGGACGCAGATCAGCAGGCCCTCGAGGACGATCAGGCCCATCGCGTCGTCCCAGCTCATCAGCGGGGCGATCTGGAAGGCGACGACCGCGTTGAGGCCGAGGCCCGCGGCGAGCGCGAGCGGCAGGTTGCCGCCGACGCCCATGATGATCGTCATCACCGCGGCCACCAGGGCGGTGGCGGTGGCGAGTTGGACGCCGTCGAGGGTGTGCCCGAACTTGTCCTTCCCGCTGCCGAGGATGATGGGATTCAGGACAAGAATGTATGCCATCGTGAAGAACGTGGCGAAGCCGCCGCGTATCTCCCGGCCGAAGGTGGACCCCCGTTCGGAGATTCTGAAGTATCTGTCCACGCTGTTCACGTGCAACTCCTTGCTGCCTGAATCATCGGGTGCGGATGCAGGCTGGATTGTCCCCTCGTCGAACCGTGCTCAGGTTTTCGCCGTGTTACGGAATCGGGCTCCCGCGCGACCCCCGCGCGCCACATGATGTTCGAACCCCCGTACCAATCCAAGAGTTGGACCACTGCTACGCTTCCGGATCTCGTCCCAGGGCACCCAGGGACATCCCCAGGTCATTCACCTGACACGCACAGCCGGCACCCCCCGCCGGTGCAGAGAACCGCACCGAGAAGAGGTCACCCGTGGGCACAGTCGTGGACGACGACGCCTCCGTGGAGTTCCATGCCTTCTTCGACCGCCACTACGCCGAACTGTCCCGCCTGGCCCACCTGCTGACAGGTGAGGCGGACGCGGCCGACGATCTCGCGGCGGACGCGCTGCTCGCCCTGTGGAACCGCTGGGACCGGGTGCGCGCGGCCGACCATCCGGTGGCGTACGCCCGGGGCGTCGTGGCCAACCTGGCCCGCACCCGGATCCGCAGCGCCGTCCGCGAGCGGCGCAGGATCGCCCTGTTCTGGTCGCAGCGCGAGGAGAAGACGGAGAACCCCGACGTCGCCGGCGTCGTGGACGTCCAGTCCGCACTGCGTAGACTCCCCTTCCGCAAGCGGGCCTGTGTGGTGCTCCGGCACGCCTTCGACCTCTCGGAGAAGGACACCGCGCTCGCCCTGGGCGTCTCGGTCGGTACCGTGAAGAGCCAGACATCCAAGGGAATGGCCGAGCTGCAGAAGCTGCTCGGCGCGCAAGGAGCTCCGTTTAAGGTGCATGCGATGGCCCGCACCGTCGAGGCCTCGGGAAGGGACCGATGACGATGCAGCGGGACGTGCACGACGAACTGCGCGCCCGGCTGCACGAAGCGGCCGAGGCGCACGAGCCGGACCGGGCGCGCATGCTCGCCCGGATCGAACGCGGCATGGCGGGCGAGGGCCAGGACGCGGACCGCCGTGACCACCGGGCGACGCGCCCGCCGGTCTGGGGCTGGGTCAGGATCGTGGGCGCCACGACCGCGGTCGCGGGCATGCTCGCGGTCGGCGGTTACGCGGTGGCGTCGGCGGTGAAGGACGACACGCCGTCGCCGCAGACGGTCGCCGCCTCCTCGCCGCCGGTGGAGTCGCCGGACGCGACGAGCCGGCCACCGGCCTCGCCGAAGGCCACACCGAGTTCCGGCTCCGGCGGCGGCACCGGGGAACCGGCGAAGCCCAGCGGCTCCCCGACGCCCTCCACCACGTCGACGCCTTCCGCGCCGGCCGCCGCCCTGCTGCCGGGCACCGACGACGATGACGACGGGCCGCTCTGGTCGGACGGCTCCGTGGATCCGCACAGCAACGACTTCTGGGCGCAGAGCAACATCACGTTGCGGGCGAAGCAGGAGGTCACCGCGCTCACCGTGCAGCTGAGGATCGCTCAGACCGGCGGGGTGTCCTCGGCCGGCGCCTGGCGCTCGCTGCCCGAGGACGACTTCACGCTCACGGTCACCGAGCAGGACGGATTCCTGGTCTACACCTTCGTGCTCAAGGAGGGCCGTACGGTCCCCGCGGGCGAGTGGGTGTTCGCCGGACAGTACGACCATGACCGCGGAGGCAGGGACGCCTCGGGCGACAGCTACGTCATCACGGGCGAGTCGGACGGCAAGGCCCGCATCCTGGGCGGCGACTTCGCCGCCCACGACGGGGACGCCGGCGACTCGTAGCGGCTCGCGGAGAAAACTTCCGAAACAGCGGCAACCCTTTCCTCGCCGGCGGCGACGACACAGCGCAAGAGTCACCAGCCACTGAGGAATCGGTACATGACTGCTTCAGCAGAACCGCGTGTCCGGCACCGCCGCAAGGTCACCAAGCGGCGGGCGCTGATCGCGGGCTCCACCGCCCTGGGCATCACCGGCGCGGCGATCGTCACCACGACGCTGCTGTCCTCGGCGGGCGCCGCGACCGCCTGGCCGACGGCCGCCGGCAGCAAGGCCGTCTCCTCGACGATCAAGGTGTCGGGCACCTACGACGGCAAGCTGAAGAAGTTCTACGGCAAGGGCGCGCTCGGCACCTCCGACCAGGACGAGTCGCAGGGCGCGATCTTCGAGCTGGCCGACGGCGCGGTCCTGAAGAACGTGATCATCGGTACCCCGGCCGCGGACGGCGTCCACTGCAAGGGCTCCTGCACCCTGCAGAACGTGTGGTGGCTGGACGTCGGTGAGGACGCGGCCAGCTTCAAGGGCAAGTCGTCCTCGGCCGTGTACAAGGTCATCGGCGGTGGCGCGAAGAACGCCGCCGACAAGGTGCTGCAGTTCAACGGCGCCGGCAAGCTCACCGTGACCGGCTTCCGGGTGGAGAAATCCGGCAAGCTGGTGCGCTCCTGCGGCAACTGCAAGACGCAGTACAAGCGCACGATCGTGCTGAGCGACATCGACGTCGTGGCGCCCCTGAAGGCGATCGTCGGCGTCAACGCCAACTACGGCGACACGGCCACGCTGTCGAAGATCCGCATCCAGGGCGACCCCGGGAAGAAGGTCAGGATCTGCGTGCGCTTCAAGGGCAACGACACCGGCAAGGAGCCGACCGAGATCGGTACGGGTGCGGACGGAACCACCTGCAAGTTCTCGTCATCTGCCCTCACATACAAGTAAGTGAACTTTCAAAGAGCCACGGAGTACGCCCCTTGAGCACGCACAAGAGACGACCCCTCACGCGCCGACGTGTGCTCGGGGCCTCCGCGATCGGAGTCGCCGCCACCGGCGCAGCCGTCGCGGGCGGTACCGGCCTCCTGTCGTCCGCGTCCGCGGCGGCCTTCGGCTACAAGGACGACGGCAGGAACTACGTCGTCGACACCGGAGCCTCCCTGGTCTTCAAGGTCTCCAAGACCACCGGCGACCTCACCTCCCTCGTCTACAAGGGCAAGGAGTACGAGGGCTACGGCGGCAAGCACTCGCACGTCGAGTCCGGCCTCGGCGCCTCCACGGTCACCGTCGAACAGTCCGGCCCGACCGTCCTGATCAAGGTCGTGCACGGCGCGATCACCCAGTGGTACGCGGCCCGCAGCGGCCAGAACAACGTCTACCTCTGGACCGACAAGGCGGACGCCTCCTTCACCGCGACCCGCTACATCGTCCGCCTCGCGCCCGGCATGTTCCCCAACACCGGCTCCGACTCCTGGATCGAGGCCTCCGACACGATCATCGAGGCCGGGGACGTCTGGAAGCGCGCCGACGGCACCACCCACTCCAAGCACTACTCGGGCAAGCGCACGATCGACTACGACCACATCGGCTTCACCACGGGTTCGGTCGGCCTGTACCTGGTCCGCTCCAACCACGAGAAGGCCTCCGGTGGCCCCTTCTACCGCTCCCTGCTGCGCCACTCCAACGACAAGGGCGCGGGCCTCTACGAGATCCTGCACTACAACGAGGCCCAGACAGAGGCGGAACGTTTCGGCTTGCAGGGCCCGTACGTCCTGGCCTTCACCGATGGCGGTACGCCCTCCTCCTCCCTCTTCCACGACAGGCTGGACACCTCCTGGGTGGACGGCCTCGGCATCACCGGCTGGGTCGGCGGGGCGGGCCGCGGCAAGGTGGCCGGCGTGGGCCTGAAGGGCATGGACGCGAAGTACCCCTACACCGTCGGCTTCGCCAACAAGGACGCCCAGTACTGGGCGAAGGCGGCGGCCGGTACCGGCGCGTTCTCGTGCAAGGGGATGCTGCCGGGGACATACACCTTGACGGTCCACAAGGGCGAACTCGCCGTACTGACCCAGGAGGTGAAGGTGACCGCGGGCGCCACGACGAGCCTGCACACCCTCTCGATCACCGGCGACCCGTCCACCGCCAAGACCCTCTGGCGGCTCGGCGACTGGGACGGCACCCCCGGCGAGTTCAAGAACGCCGAGCTCATGACGTACGCCCATCCGTCCGACGCCCGCGCCGCCAAGTGGACCGGCAATGTCACGATCGGCAGCGGTGACGCGGCCAAGTCCTTCCCCGCGTACGTCTGGAAGGACGTCAACGACGGCATCCTGATCTACTTCAGGCTGACGAAGGAGCAGGCGGCGGCCGCCCATACCCTCCGGGTCGGCGTCACGGACGCCTTCGCGAACGGCCGCCCGCGCGTGACGGTGAACGACTGGGTGTCCGCGGTCCCCGCGGCCGTCACCCAGCCCTCGACCCGATCCCTCACGACGGGGTCGTACCGGGGCAACAACCACACGTTCACGTACAACGTCCCGGCGAGCGCCTGGAAGACCGACGCCTCCCAGTACAACGTCCTGAAGCTCACCATCGTGAGCGGCTCGAGCGGCACGGCGTATCTGAGCCCGGGCACGTCCTTCGACTGCATCGACTTGCTGGCCTGAGCCCCTCTCCGGTCAGCAGAAGGAACGCCCCCGCGGTGAGACCGGCGGGGGCGTTTCCTTGTCGCAAGCCCAAGGGCTGTCCCGTGATCCCCCGTGGATCACGGGACAGCCCTTAGTTCATCGTCGAGCCGATGGTGGTGGAGCCCGTGGTCAGGAACGTCGTCGCCGGCAACGAACCGTCCGACTTCCGCGCCCCGTACGCCGTCGTCGCGTCCGTGGACTTGAAGGCCGGCGCGCCCACGCCGCTGTCCCAGTTGTTCGCGGCCGACACCGTCGACGACCCCAGCTTGGACAGCCCGCCCTTGTTGCTCACCGCGAGGTTCCGGGCCAGCCGGGCCTTGCCCGTCGCGAAGTAGAACCCCGCCTCCGCGTTGGAGTACGCCGTGTTCCGGTTCAGCACGATCGCCCCGGTGTTGGAGTTCTCGGTGAAGCCGTTCAGCGTGTTGTCCCAGGCCGCGTTGTTGTTGACGACGTGCGCGACGGCGACACCCCCGCCGCCCAGCTTGAACCCGTTGCCGTTGCCCTCGAAGGCCGAGTCGTTCCAGCGGTTCTTGCCGTTGCCGAAGGCCCAGGAGTGCTCGATGGTGACGGAGGTGGAGAACTGCCAGAGGTCGAGGCCGTCGTCCGAGTTGTTGTACAGACGCGCCCCGGTGATCCTGTTGCCGGTCCCCGAACCGAACTTGATGGCGATGCCGTCCGCGTTCTGACCGTGTCCGGCGGCATCGTAGTTGCCGTAACTGTCCAGGTTCTGGACCAGGTTGCCGACCGTGTTGTCGCCGCGGAGCGTGAAGCCGGAGTCGCCGTTGGCGGCGGTGACCAGGTTCTTGAAGATGCCGCCGGTGGACGAGGTGACCACGAAGCCCTGGGCCGGGGAGTTCTGGAAGGTGAGGTTCTGGACGGTCCAGTAGCTGCCGTAGATCCCGGCGAGCCAGGAGCCGGCGGCCAGCTTGGAGCCGTCGATCTTCACCTTCTCGGTGCCGTAGGCCTGGAGGGTGATACGGGACGAACCGGTGCCGCTGGCGGTGGACTTGAGGGTGGCCGTCGGATAGTACGTGCCGCCGCGGACCTGGATGACCGTGCCGGCGACCGCGTTCTTCACGGCCGACTCCAGCTGCGCGGTGGTGGAGACGGTGACCGTCGAGGACGCGGCCTGGGCGCCGCCGTTCGACAGGCCGAGATAGACACCGCCCGCCCCCGCGGCGACCGCCACCGCGGCGGCGATCGAGAGGGTGCGCGTCCTGCGGTGGCGTCCGGTGCTCAAACGCACGGGCGTTCCTTTCACGTGAGGGTGAGGAGCGGAAACGGGCCGGAGGGGCCGCCCCGGCCCGTTTCCGCACACCAGTCGCCGCCAGGGCCGGAAAGGGTTGCCGCACGCGGCAGTAAAGATCGAGACTTTCCCGCGTGACGCACTCCGAGCACCTCTCGACCTTCGGCCGGCCCTCGGCTCTTCCGGCCACGCCCGCCTCGGTGATCGACGTGACGGCGCAGGGCCAGAAGAGGTATGCGATCGTCACGGAGTCGGCGTCGAGAGTGGTGCTGCCGATGGATCCCGGCGTGGAACTGCGCGAGCTCGCACCGGAGTTGCGGGTGGCTGAGGGCGCGATCGTGAGCCCCTGCTCCGGCACTCCCCGTGACTTCCGGGAGCCGCGGACGTACGAGGTCAGGGCGGCCGACGGCACGGTCCGCACCTGGACCGTCGAGGCCGTTCACATGCGCAGCCCGGTCCTTCCCGGCCTCAACGCCGACCCGGACGTGCACTGTCTGGACGGCGAGTACTGGATCTACCCGACGACCGACGGCTTCCAGGGCTGGAGCGGGACGCGTTTCAAGGCCTACTCCTCGAAGGACCTGGTCCACTGGCGGGACCACGGGGTCGTCCTGGACCTGGGAACGGACGTGAGCTGGGCGGACCGCTGCGCGTGGGCGCCGGCGATCGCCGAGCGCGACGGCAGGTACTACTTCTGGTTCTGCGCCGAGCAGCAGATCGGGGTGGCCGCCGCCGACTCCCCCGGCGGCCCTTTCACGGACGTGCTCGGTGCACCGCTGGTGAGCAGGCACGCTCACCCGGGCCAGATGATCGACCCGGCCGTCTTCACGGACGACGACGGGCAGGCGTACCTCTACTGGGGCAACGGGCGCGGGTACGTCGTGCCGCTCGACGACGACATGGTGTCCTTCGACCCGGCGCTGGTGCGGGACATCACCCCGGAGGGGTTCCGCGAGGGGTCGTTCGTGGTGAAGCGGGCCGGCGTGTACTACTTCATGTGGTCCGAGGACGACACCCGCAGCGAGGACTACCACGTGGCCTACGCGACGGGACCGTCCCCGCTCGGCCCGTGGACCAAGCGGGGGACGATCCTGTCCAAGCGTCCCGAGTACGGCATCCTCGGCACCGGCCACCACTCCGTGGTGAACGTGCCCGGCACGGACGACTGGTACATCGTCTACCACCGGTTCGCGCTGAACGGGCCCGGAAGGCCACGCGGGGACGGGACGCACCGCGAGACGACGATCGACCGGATGACCTTCGCCGCGGACGGCCGTATCGAGCCGGTCGTGCCGACCCTCGGGTCGATCGAACCCGTACGGGACGTCAGCTGACGTAGTACGTCGGGTTGGGGATCTTGTAGGTGCGGTCGGCGTGGCCGCCCTCGAGGTCGGAGTACTGGTCGCCGAAGTTGGCGATGATCTCGTAGCCGAGGTCGTCCTCGATGTGCTTGCGGGTGCCCGCCTTGTACTGGACGGTGGTGCAGGTCCAGTTGTTCGGGGTGGCGCAGGCGCTCAGATAGGCCGGCGGGTTGGCCGCGTCCTTGAGGAACATGTGGGCGGCGTCGAGGTTGATGTCGGCGCCGATCTTCTTGAGGTTGTCGACGGCCGAGACGCGCTGCGACTCCTTCAGGCCCGAGTTGTAGAAGACCTCGACGCCCTTGGACTCGGCGTACTGCACCAGCTCGGGGCTGCCGAAGACGGCCGGACGGTCCGCCTTGGCCACGTACTCGGCCCATGTGGCCGAGTTGTAGGTGTAGTTGGTCTTCTTCTCGTAGTCGAGGCTGAGCAGCAGCGTGTCGTCGATGTCGAAGACGACCGCGGGCTTCTCGCCCTTGTGGCGGGCCTTGCGCGCCGCCTGGTCGATGTACTTCTTCGCGGCCTTGTCGAGGGTCGCGAGGTCCTTGGCGTAGGGGCTCGTGGGCGACGCCTGGTAGACGCCGCCCGCGTCGAGCGTGGTGCCGTAGTAGGTGTCGATGTCCTTCACCAGGAGCCCGATGTTGTACGGCTCGTGGGTGGAGTTGGCCGTGGACTGGCCGGCCGTGGCCGCGCCGGCGCCGTAGAGGGCACCGGCGGCGACGGCACAGGCGGCGCTGACGGCCGCGATGCGCAGTGACTTATGCATGACACGCTTTCTACGCGCGTCACCCGGGTGGGCGCGAGACCCGTTGCCCGATCGATACCGGTTCGGCGGGCAAAAAACAGGTCAAGCGCCCCGGACGGCTCGGCCGCGGGTCAGTCCATGGTCGCCCCGATCGTGGTCGAGCCCGTCGTCAGGAAGGTCGTGGCGGGCAGGGTGCCGCTGGAGCTGCGGGCGTTGTACGCCGTCGTGGCGTCGGTGGACTTGAAAGCGGGCGTGGAGATCCCGGAGTCCCAGTTGTTGCCGGCCGAGGTGACCGCGGACCCCTTGCTGACCAGACCGCCGCCGTTGCTCACCGCCAGGTTCTTGCCGAGTTTCGCGGAGCTGGTGGCGAAGTAGTAGCCCCACTTGCTGTTGGCGTAGGCGGTGGTGCGGTTGATGACGATCGCCCCGGTGTTGGAGTTCTCGGTGAAGCCGTTGCCGGCGTTGCCCCAGGCGGCCGAGTTGTTGACGACGTGGGCGACGACCTCGCCGTCGCCGCCCAGCTTGTAGCCGTTGCCGTCGCCCGCGAAGGCGGAGTCGGACCAGCGGTTGACGCCGTTGCCGAAGGACCAGGTGTGTTCGACGGTGACGGGCGAGGAGAAGGACCAGAAGTCGATCCCGTCGTCCGAGTTGTTGTAGAGGCGGGCGCCGGTGATGAGGTTCCCGGTGCCGGAGCCGAACTTCACGGCGACCCCGTCGGCGTTCTCACCGTGGGTCGCGGCGTCGTAGTTGCCGTAGGAGTCGATGTTCCTGACGGTGTTGTTGACCGTCCCGTCCCCGGTGAGGGTGAAGCCGGAGTCGCCGCCGTCGATGGTCTTGATGTTGTTCCAGACCGTGCCGGTGCAGGACTGGCAGACGACCGCGCTGTCCGGGGAGTTCTGGAAGGTGATGTTGGAGACGTTCCAGTAGTCCGCGGTCAGCTTGAAGATCCAGTCGCCGTCGGGGAGGGACGAGCCGTCGATCTTCACGGTCTCCGAGCCGTACGCCGTGAGCGTGACCGGCGCGGAGGACGTGCCGTTGGCGGTGGACTGGAGGGTGGCCGTCGGGTAGTAGGTGCCGCCGCGGACCTGGATGACCGTGCCGGCGGTGGCGTTCTTGAGGGCGTTGGAGAGGTCGGTGGAGTTGCTGACCACCACCGTCGCGGCCTGCGCCTGGGTGGGCAGGACGACGGCGAGCCCGGCGCCCAGGGTGAGGGCGGCGAGGGCGCTGAGAGCGGTACGACGAGACATGGAGTGCGGTCCTTTCTCGTGCGGGTGGGGGATGTTCACAGGACGTGGTCGAGCCATGTGAAGACCTCGTCCTGCATGCGGTCGACGAAGACATGGCCGAGGTCGGGCCAGGTCCTCAGGGTCAACCGCTCCTCGGCGTGGCGGGAGCGCCAGACGGCGCGCAGCTTCTCGTGGGCGGTGCGGACGCCGTCGGCGGGGAAGAGCGGATCGAGCCCGCCGGCGAAGAACAGCATCGGCCGGGGTGCGGCGATGCTCGCCACGTCGGGGAAGTCGAGGTACCGGGGCAGCCCCGGGTGGAGCATGTGGTAGGCGGACTGGCCGCGCAGGATGTTGTTGCCGGGCGCCAGTACCTCCTTCAGACCGGTCATCCAGCAGACGGAGGCCGCGGCGGCGAGGTCGTCGCTCAGCGCGGCCGCCTGCCAGGCACGGAAGGCGCCCATGGAGAAGCCGACGGCGGCGACCCGGCGGGCGTCCACCCGGCCGAGGCCGGCCAGGAACCCGGCGGCCCGGACGTCCTCGCGGGCCATGAGTCCGGCGAGCGAGGAGCCGAGCTGGTAGAGGTTGGCGGCGAGGGCCTGCTGGTCGTCGTACCGCAGCGGGCCGCGGTCGCCCCAGCCGAGGGCGTCCGCGCAGAGCACGACGTACCCCCGCCGGGCCAGTTCGTCGCCGACGAACCGCCCGCTGAAGTACCGCTGCGCCCACTCCTGCGCGGAGACCTGCCGCGTGTCGTCGTACCAGGGCCGGACCAGTTTCTCCTTGCCGATGTCGAACCTGGCCCCGTGGTCGTGCAGGAGCAGCACGGCGGGGAAGGGGCCGGGGCCGTCGGGGGTGAGGAGGGCGGCGCGGACGCGTTCGTAACGGGTGAGGGAGAGAGTCACCGACTCGCGCGTGTACCCGCCCTGTCGGTGCCGGTCGGTGAACTCGGGGGCGTACGGCGTACCGTCCTGCGGTCCGACGATCAGCAGCTCCTCGACCTTGGCGCGGGCCGCCCGGCGCCAGGACCGGAAGTCGCGGACGGGGGACTCGCCCCAGGCCAGCGGGAAGGTCAGGGCGGCCTTGAGGGCGGGGTGGAAGTCGGGCAGCGGCCCGTCCACGACGGCCGCCTCCGCGTCGGCGGCGGCTCCCCCGGCGAGCAGCGCGGCCCCCGCCCCGGCGACGAACGCCCGCCGCCCCACCGGGTCACGGACGCCGTTCATACGGCCTCCAGTCCCCGAGGTAGGTCCTACGGGTGTGGGTGGCTGCGTCCTCGGGTGTCAGCTGCGGACGGTTCTCCGGTACGGAGACCACGGCGCCGGGACCCGAGTTGGCGTGCTCCCGGAAGCGCATGGTCTGCCAGGGGTAGGCGTCCCGCATGTTGACGTAGGGGGTCACGGCGTCGATGCCGGGACCGATCCAGGTGTCCCGGACGACCAGGGCGGGCCAGGCGGTCGTCTCGTACGTCGGCACCCAGGGCCGTGCGATCTTGTATGCCGCGTCCTCGGCGCCGGAGGTGATCCGGGAACGGAGGGCGAGGAAGCCGTAGGGGTTGGCACGGGCGGTGGAGGGGGCGAAGACCATGCCCTTGGGGGTGAAGGTCACGTCCCGCTGGAGGGTGTGGAGGCGGCAGGCGTCGAAGACCGCCCGGGCCCGCCCGAACACGAAGTCCACGTCCCCCTCGATATGGCAGTGGCGGTAGTACTGCCGGTCGAAGGCGTCGAGCGCGGTGGTGTCCGCGAACAGGGTGTCCTGGTGGGCGAGGAGACGGACGTTCTCGAAGTACGAGCGGTCCCCGGTGACATAGGCGGCGACGGCCTGGGTGCCGGTGATGTCGGGGTGGTCGGCCCGCAGCCAGTCGTTGGCCAGGGTGAGGTCGCGGACGGTGAGGCCGGGGGCGGCGGAGGTGAAGGTGGCGGAGCCCGCCGTGCCATAGGTTCCCGAACCGTCGGGCCTGGGCGTCCCGTTGGCGTTGTCATGGACGATCACGGCGGCCCGCGGCTCGCGACTCGCCCCCCGGATCGTCAACTCAACCTTCTCTGCTGGGACGTTGACGGTCTCCCGGTACGTTCCCGGGTGCACGACGATCGTCCAGCCGGAGCCCGCCACCGCGTCCACGGCCGCCTGGACCGAGTCACCCGGCCGGACGTGCAGGACACGGCGGGAGCGCGCGTGGGCCGTCGGCGCCGCCCCGAACAGCGCGGCGCCGGTGACCCCCGCGAGAAGTGTGCGTCGGGCGACCATGTCAGCACTCCCCCTTCCAGGGTTCCCAGTCGCCCAGATAGGCGGCGCGGGTCGCCGACTCGGCCTGCTCTGCGGTGAGTTGGGGCCGGTTCTCGGGGACGGTGATCCGCGCGCCCGGACCGGTGTTGCGGTACTCGGCGAACCGCTGGTCCTGCCAGGGGAAGGAGGCCGACATGTCGGTGTAGGGCGCGACCGCGTCGATGCCGGCGTCCAGGCGGGTGTCGCGGACGGTGAGGCTCGGGCGGGCGGTGGGGTCGGAGCTGGGCACCCAGGGGCGGGCCAGTTTGTAGTAGGCGTCGGGGGCCTCGCTGCTGATCCTGCTCCGGCTGACCAGATGACCGAGCGGATTGGCACCCGCCGTGGACGGGGCGAAGACGAAGCCGTAGGGCGCGGAGGCCAGGTCGGTGCGGTCCAGTGTGCGGAAGTGGCACCGCTCGTAGACCGCGGTGGCCCTGCCGAAGACGAAGTCGACGTCTCCCTCGACATGGCAGTGGGCGTAGTACTGCCGGGCGAACGCGGTGAGGGCGATCGAGTCGGCGTACAGGGTGTCCTGGTGGCCGAGGAAGCGGCAGTGGTGGAAGGCGCAGCGGTCGCCCTGGACCTTGACGGCGACGGCCTGGGTGCCGGTGATGTCGGGATGGTCGGCGCGCAGCCAGTCGTTGGCGAAGGTGATCCAGCGGGCGGTGAAGCCGTCGGCCTGCACGGTGGTGGTGGCGGATCCGGTGGTGCCGTAGGTGCCGCCGCCGGGCTTGGGGGTGCCGGCCGCGTTGTCGTAGACGATCACGACGGCCGCCGGGTCCTCGGCGGCGCCGATCCAGGTGGCGTCGGTGCGCGTGGCGTCGAGGACGACCGTCTCGCGGTACACGCCGGGTGCGAGGACGAGGGTCCAGCCGCTGCCCGTGGTGGCCGCGACGGCGTCCTTGACGGTGGTGAAGTCGCCCCGGCCGAGCGGGTCGACGTACAGGGTCTGTGGGGTGCGGCGGGCGGCCGGGGAGCCGTGGCGGCCGAAGGGACCGCGGCTGCCGGCGCCGGCCCGCGCGGCCGGTGAGGCGAGCGCGAGGGCGGCGGCCGCCCCCGCGGTTGTGGCGAGAAACCGCCTTCTCGAAACGGGATGCATGCGGGTGCTCCTTGGTGGCGGTGCTGAGGGGAGGCCGGGGCGGAGCGGGGCGCCGCCCCGGCAGCCGTGGGGGGGGCGATCAGCCCAGGCGTCCCGCGCCCGCGCCGCAGTCGACGATCCGGGGCACGGACTTCGCCGGGTCGACCTCGGTGCGCAGGGTGGGCGTCCAGCCGGCCCCGGACTCCAGGACCTCGCCGGGGATCTCGGCGTTGTGGACGGCGATCAGGTCGGTCCGCACGCCGTTGACGTAGTTGTCGTCGGCGGTCAGCGGCGAGACGTTCCACCGCTTGAGCACCTTGCCCGTGCCGACCCCCGTCGGCAGCGTGAACGCGTTGTGTTCGGCGACGAGTTGGGACTCCTTGCCGATGCCGAAGCTGTAGGCGTAGTCGTCGTTCGCCACGAAGTGGTTGTTGTAGGAGTCCACTTGGCCGAAGCGGACACGGGGCGCGCGCTCGACGAGGCCCGAGAACAGGTTGTGGTGAAAGGTCACCTTCAGGTGCCCGCGGTCACCCACGGCCGTCGACTCGCTGTCGCTGTTGCCGATGAGGATCGTCTTGTCGTGCTCGGTGAAGACGTTCCAGGAGGCGGTGACGTGATCGGCACCGCGCACGATGTCCAGCTCGCCGTCGTGCTGCTGGTAGAGCATGCCGAAGTAGGCAGGCGCCGCGCTGTCCGGGTGGGTGCCGTCGGTGAACGTGTTGTGGTCGAGCCACACGTGCGTGGCGCCGTAGACCACGGCGGTGTCGTACTCGGAGTTCCAGTTGCCGGTGGCGCCGTCGGTCGGGTCCCACTGGGGGAAGCAGTCGATGGGCGACTCGAAGGCGAGGTTGCGGACGATGACGTTGTCGACGGCCTTGATCTGCAGGCTGACGCCCTTGAACCCGGCGTTGCGCCCCACGCCCACGATGGTGGTGTTGGACGGGATGCTCGCCTTGATGGCCGTGTCCTGGTTGGCCTGGGACGCGCGCCGCAGCCCCTCCGGGCTGTCGTCGGGTTCGGCGCTGAGGTCGGTGTCGAGTCCCCAGGCCTCCGGCGAGTACTTCGCGAGGTAGGCGTCGAAGTCGTAGCCGGGCGCGGCGAAGGCGTCGCACCCTTCCGCGACGGCGTCGATGACGCCCTTCACCTTGATGATCTTCGGCGCGGTACCGCCCTCGGCGAGGGCGGCCTTGAACCCGGCCCAGGTGGTGACGGTGTGGACGTGCTCGGCGTCCGCCGCCGAGCCGCCCGTGGTCCCGGTGCCGTACGAGGCCCAGCCGTCGTTCGCGGGCAGGACCTGGCGGCCGAGGTCGCGGGAGGCGGACTGGGCGGCGGCGGTGCCGGTGACGGACAGCACCAGCGCGGTGCACCCCACCAGGGCAGCAATGACGCGTCCATGACATTTCTGTGTACGCACTGTGCGGGTCTCCTCTTGTTACGTCAGCGGCTCGGGCCAGGTGATCCAGGACGTGGGGATCTCGTCGCGCAACCGGACGACGTCACGCGGTCCGAGCACGCGCGTACGCAGCGACTCCCGGGCGACGAGCCGCGCCACGGCGATCGCGCCCGGCGGATTGAAGTGCGTGTTGTCCTGCTCGGTGTCGGTCCAGTTGAAGTACGTCTTCGTCGCCTCGACCCCGAGTTCCTGCCACAGCGCGAGCGACAGCGCCTGGAGGTCGAGCAGCGCCACCCGCTCCTCCTCGGCGAGCGCCCGCATGGCGGCCGGATACTCACCGTGCGTCGGCAGCGCGTTCCCCGCGGCGTCGAACCTGCGCCGCTCGACCGGGGTGGCGAGCACGGGCCGCGCCCCCTTCGCCCGGGCACCGGCGAGATACAGCCGCAGATAGTCCTGGTACGTCGTCCAGGGCTCGGTGTAGCGGGTGGGGTCCTCGGCCTTCTCGTCGTTGTGCGCGAACTGGACGAGGAGGAGGTCCCCGGGCCGGATCGCCGCGAGGATAGCGTCCAGCCGGCCCTCGTCGACGAAGCTCTTGGAACTGCGCCCGTTCACCGCATGGTTGGCGACGGGCCGGTCGGCCCTCAGGAAGAAGGGAAGCGCCATCCCCCACCCGGTCTCGGGGGCGGCGTCGGAGTACTTCTGGGCGGCGGTGGAGTCGCCGGCGATGTAAAGGGTGCGGGGCCGGCCGTGGGCTTCAGCGGTGCCGGACACGGCCAGGGCGAGCGGTACGGCGGCCAACGCCGCCGAGGTGACCTGCCTACGAGTAAGAGACACGAACGTGCACCTCTCGAAGTCTTGTGTCTTCTCAGGAAGGCGGGGAACTGCGCGACCAGCCACAACCGGCGCGCAGTCGCCCCGCAACCACAGCCACCCGAGCTATCCGTTGTTCTTCTTCCAGTCGGCCTGAGCGGCGTTCAGCTGCTCGGCCAACGTGTCCAGGAAGTCCTTCGCGCTCATCTTCCCGAGCAGCACCTTCTGGAAGTTCGGCTCGTTGTCGGCCTTGGAGATGGTGTTCCAGTCGGGCAGGTAGTACGGGAACTGCACGATCTTGGTGTCGGCCCCGTTGAGCGCCTCGGCGGCGAGCTTGGTCGGCTCGGCCTGCTGGATCCACCCGTCCTTCGCGGCCTCGGTGTTCGCCGGGATCTGCCCCGCCGACTCGTTGTACTTGGAGTTCTCCGCGTGCGAGACGGCGAACTCGACGAACTTCCAGGCGGCCGTCTTGTTCTTGCTCGACTTGAAGACGCTCAGCCCGTCGACGGGGTTGGACACCTGCACCCGGGTGCCGTCGTCCAGGGTCGGGCTCGGGATGCCCCGGAACTTGTCCGCGCCCAGCGCCTTCAGATGGTCCTGGTAGGAACCGAGGTTGTGGCTGAGCATGCCGATGGTGCCGCTGTCCCACTGGGCGACCATCTTGGTGAAGTCGTTGTTGACGTCGGCGGACGGGGTGTCCTTCTTGTACAGGGCGACGTACTTCTCCAGCGCGGCGACGAGCTTCGGGTCGTTGACGGTGGTCTTGTCACCGTTCCAGAAGGTGTCGATGCCGGTCTGGCTGTACGCCGCGTCCAGAGCCGGCGCGATGGAGCCCTCGCCGCCGCGGATGGTGAAGCCGAACTCGTTCTTGTCCTTGTCCGTGAGCTTGTCGGCGGCCTCGTAGAACTTCGTCCAGGTGGTCGGCGCTTCCAGGCCCGCCTTCTCGAACAGGTCGGTGCGGTACCACAGGGTGCCGTTGTTGGACGAGGTCGGGATCTGGTACAGGTCCTCGCCGCCACCGGCCGCCCGGCTGCTGTCCAGCAGGTTCTGGCTCAGCTTGCCGTTCAGGCCGCTCTTCTCGAGCCTGCTGTCCAGCGGCTCCAGCGCGCCCTGCACGGCGACCTCGGCGAGCATCGCGGTGCCCACCCCGCCGACGTCGGGCAGACCGCCGCCCTGGATCGCGGTGTCGTACTTGGACTGGGCGCTCGCGGCGGGGATCCCGACGTACTTGACCTTGATGTCCGGGTTGGCCTTCTCGAAGTCGGCGATGATCTCCTTCCAGATGTCGGTGCGGACACCGCCGTTGTTGTCCCAGAAGGTGATCTCGCCCTTGCCCGAGCCCTCGCCTCCCTTGTCCCCCGCGCTGCCGCTGCCGTCGTCGCCGCAGGCGGTGGCGGTCAGCGCGAGCACGGAGCCCAGGGCGACGGCCAGGGCGGCGCGCCTGCTTCTGCGGATGCTGCTCTTCATTGGTCGGCTCTCTTCTTCTGGATCCAGCGGAGATATGAAGGTGCGGGGGGTCAGTGACCGATCCGGGCCTGCGGACCGGAGAAACGCTTGACCAGGGCGGGAACGGCGGCGGCCGGGTCCAGCCGGTAGGCGTAGAAGTCCCGCGGATCGAAGGCGGCACCCCACTCGTCGGTCCGCCCGCTCGTGTTCGTCAGGATCGAGCCGCGCTGCACCAACTCGGCCGTCGCGTCGGCCTGGTACGGGTGCTGCACGCCGTCGTAGTAGCTGTTCTCGATGACCATCCGGGTGTGCCCGCGCGACCAGTTCCCGTACGTCCACACCGGGTCGCCGTCCGCGACCTGCGCGGAGAGGTAGTTGTCGTAGAGGTGCGCGTAGGCGCAGTTGTCGGCGGACGGGTTGCGCTGTTTGGTGCCCGTGAACCAGTTGTGATCGATGGTGATCTGCGTCAGGACGTTGGTCGTCCAGCCGATCCCGAGCGCCTTGTTGTGGTTCGCGAACTGGTTGTAGGAGACGGTGACGTACTGGCTGTCCTTGCGGATGTCGAGCAGTCCGTCGCCCATGTGCGTGAAGCGGTTGTGGTCGATCCAGACGTGGTCGGCGGTGTCCATCTGGATGGCGTCGAAGTCCTGCGTCTTGCCGTCCCAGTCGCCCTCGACGTAACTGTCCCGGATCGTCAGATTGCGGATGATCACGTTGTGCGTGCCGGGGTTCAGATGCAGTTCCCCGTGGACGATCTCACCGCTGCCGCCGACGCCGATGATGGTCTTGTCCGAGGTCACGAGGATGTCGGAGCCGAAGGGTTCGACGTCCACCGAGCCCTTGACCCGGATGACGTACGGCCCTTCGGCGGCCGCGTACTTCGCCAGGCCCGCCTGGTCGGTGACGGTGACGGTCTCACCGCCGGCGCCTCCCGTGGTGCCCCCGGCGAGGGAGGCGAAACCGTGGGCCCGGTCGGACCAGCGGTCCGCCGCGGCCGGCGCCGGGGCGGCGGCCTTCGCCTCGCCGGCGACGCCGAGCCCCAGGGCGGCGAGGAGACCGACGACGGCGGCCATCACCACACCGGCCCCCGGCAAGCGCTTGCTATGGAAGTGCGTCATTGCGGCTCCCAACTGGCTTACAGCGAAAGTGGGTTACAGCGGTCTGATGCGGAACTCCGTGAACGAGGCGGCCCCGGCGTACCCCGGTCCCGCGGGGGCGAGCGCGAAGAGGCCGAGCAGGGCGCCGACCCAGCGCCAGGGGGTGGCGGCGAAGACGGGACCGGAGGAGCGCAGGCCCTCGCCGACGTCGTACGCGAACCGGCATCGCGCGCCCGCGCCGATCTCGATCCGCAGCCGGGCCCGCCCTTCGGGGGCGGGCCGTGGGTGGCCGGCGTCCCGTTCCCTCTCGGCGACCCCTTCGGCGAACCGGTGGACGAGCCGGACCGTCCCGTCGGCCGCGCGTTCCAGTCCGATCCAGCCGAACGCGTCGCCGAGGACCGCGAGTCCGGCGCGGGCGCCCGGCTCCTCGCCGTGCAGGGTCAGCTCCACCTCGACGGCGGACGGGACCCCGGGGAGCCGCTGGGTGAGGACGTTCGGCAGTCTGCGCAGGTCGTGCGCGTCCGCCGTCCGTACGCAGCTCAGCCGCAGTCCGTCGCCGGAGTGATGGGTGGCCCAGCCGTCATGGGGGTTGGCGGTCCACTGCCACTGGCGGCCGAAGCGTCCGCCGGGGAAGTCGTCGTCGGTGGCGGGCGCGGCGGGCGGCTGCGCGGGCAGACCGGGAAGGGGGTGCTCGAGGACCGGGGCGCCCTCGTCGCCGAGCACCGGCCAGCCGTCCGCGCCCCAGCGCATCGGCTGGAGGTGCACGACCCGGCCGTAGGCGCCGCGCTGCTGGAAGTGCAGGAACCAGTCCTCGCCGGCCGGGGTGCGCACCCAGCCGCCCTGGTGCGGGCCGTTGACCTCGGTGTCCTTCTGCTCCAGGACGATCTTCTCCTCGTACGGCCCGAAGAACTCCCGGGCGCGTAAGGCGCCTTGCCAGCCGGTCTCCACTCCCCCGGCCGGCGCCAGGATCCAGAACCAGCCGTCGTGCCGGTAGAGCTTCGGCCCTTCGAGGGTGAACCAGCCGGGGATGCGGTCCCCGTCGACGATCACCTTGCCCTCGTCGAGAAGTGACGTGCCGTCAGGGTGCATCCGGTGGCCGGTGAGCCGGTTCTTGATGCCCGCGCGGGACTTCGCCCAGGCGTGGACGAGATACGCCTCGCCGGTCTCGTCGTCCCACAGCGGGCAGGGGTCGATGAGTCCCTTGCCCTCCTTCACCAGGTGCGGGCGGGTCCAGGGGCCCCTGATCTCGGGGGCGTTGACCTGGAAAATGCCCTGGTCGGGGTCGCCCCAGAAGATCCAGAAACGGTCGTCGTGATGACGCAGGGAAGGGGCCCAGACGCCGCGGTCGTGGCGCGGGGTCCTGAACTCGGCGTCCGGCGCCAGTCGTTCGAGGGCGTGGCCGACCAGGGTCCAGTTGACCAGGTCCCGTGAGTGCAGCAGCGGCAGACCGGGGGCGCGGCCGAAGCTGGAGGCGGTGAGATAGAAGTCGTCGCCGACGCACACGACGTCGGGGTCGGACCAGTCGGCGTTGAGGATCGGATTGCGGTACCTCACTGGCTCACCGCCTTCCTGACCAGTGCCGCCGCCTCGCCCGGGCCCGGGCGGCCGTCGGCCACGACGGTGACGATCCGGCGTACCGCCGTCTCGCCGGGCGGGATCGGCAGCCGCTCCGCGGAGGCGAGCGAGGAGCCGACGCCCGGGTACTCGGCGGTGCGCACGAACCAGGGGTCGCGGCGGGTGCTGACGGTGGCACCCGCGAAGACGAGGGTCCAGCCGACCCCGGCCAGGGCCAGCCAGTCCGCGGGGCGGCCGTGGACGCGGGCTTCGCCCTCGGCGTCGGCGGTGAAGACCTCGGGGGGCGAACTCTCCTTCCTCGCACGCCAGAAGAAACCGCCGTAGGCCGCGCCGGGGCGTCCGTTCGTCGCCGGGCTGCCGATGGACAGCGGATCCCGGGTGACATTGGTGAGGGAGAAGGTGAAGTCCAACGCCCAAGCGGTGTCGGTGAGTTCGGTGGTGGCGACGGTACGGCGCTCGCGCAGCAGCTCGGCTCCGGCAGCCACCCAGCGCAGCTCCTCCACGAAGCCGTCGGGGTCGCGCAGTTGGAAGGAGCCGTGGCGCTGGGTGCCGTGGTTGTCGAGTTCGGTGGGGCCCTGGTCTCGGACATAGGTGCGGCCGCCCCAGAAGTTGTGCCCCTCGACGTCGGGTACGGCCACACCGACGCCGAGGTGGTGGGTGTGGTCGGCGGGGGTCAGTTCGGTGACCGCCGTGCCGGCCAGGGTGGTGACGGGGTGCAGATAGGGGCGCGGGGAGAGCCGGGCGGGCAGCTCGGGCCGGGTGACGTAGCGGCCGACCGGGCGGCCCGCGACGCGCAGGACGACCGGTGCGTCGGGCGGCTGTGCCATCAGGTGTTCACCTCTTTCGGATGCACGGTCGTGAGCGCCCAGTCGGCGCCCAGTTCGGAGTAGAGGGCGAGGGTGTCGGCGGCGGCCGCGACGAGGCCGTCGATGCCAGGCACCACCCGGCGGTCCTCGTCGGGCAGCAAGTGCCAGTTCTCGTCGGGCAGTTGAACCGGGTCGGGGGCGGTCCGGATCGCCTCGACGACCCGCATGAAGGCCTCCGTCGCGGCGGGCGGCACGAGCAGTCCGGTGCCGTCGGTGAGGTGCTCGACGAGGTTCTCCAGCAGGTCGGTCCGGCCGTGCTCGTACTCCTCGGGGCCGTGACCGGCGCGCTGGAGCAGGACGCGGTCCTGCTTGTACCAGTAGGTGATCCGGCCGCGCTCGCCGTGCACGACGACGTACGGGTCGTCGGGGTCCTCGGCGCACAGGGTCGCGGCGACGACGATCGGGAGGCCGTCGGTGGTGGTGATCCGGACACAGGACGTGTCGTCGGACTCGATGGCGTTGGCGTGCGCCAGTTCGGTCTCGATGCCGCCGACGTCCTCGGCGCGGGTGGCGCCGGCCAGGGCGAGGGCGGTGGCGACGGCGTGCGCGAGGGGGTTGGTGAGGGCGCCGTCGATGACGTCCACGCCGTTCATCCGCCGCTTGCCCGCCCAGGGCGCCCGCCTGAAGTACGCCTCGGCGCGGGCCCAGGCCCCGGCACCCCCGACCCCGTGGACCTCGCCGATCACGCCGTCGGCGATCAGCTCGCGGATCGCGGGCACGGCGTGCGAGCCCAGCGACTGGAAGCCGATCTGGCAGACGACGCCCGCCTCGGCGACCCCGTCGGCCATCCGGCGGAACTCCGCGTAGGAGGGGGCGGGGGGCTTCTCCAGGAGCAGGTGCACGCCCCTTTCCGCGGCCATGAGCGCCAGGTCCGTGTGCGTCGGAATCGGCGTGCAGATCACCGCGACCCGGGCGCCGGTGGCATCGAGGAGCGCGCCGAAGTCGGCGGACTGCTCGGGTGTCCCGAGGCCCTCGGGGATCTCGTCCGCAGTGAGCGGGGTCAGCTCGCAGATGCCCGCCAGCCGCACGATGCCCTTGTCCTGGAGGCGGCGGATGTTGTCCAGGTGCCAGCGGCCGTGGCCGCGCGCTCCCGCCAGAACGATGTCGATACTCCTGGAGCTCACAGCATCCTCCCTGCGCCCGCGCCGCGTGCCACCTCTCGGTCGGCCGTCCCGGCGCTGTCGATCTTTCCGTGCAGGGTAGGCGTCCAGCCGACGTCCGCCGTGAGATCCCGCTCGCTGCCGCTGTTGTACGCGTCGTAGATGGCGAGCAGGTCCACCGGCCAGCCGTTGAAGAGGGTGCCGGTCTGGTGCAGTGCGGTGCCGTTCCAGCTCTTGACGAGGTCGGCGGCCTCGACGTGTCCGGGGGTGTGGAAGGAGTTGTTCTCGGCGTAGACGGCGGACTCGGTCGACACGCCGAGCGAGTACCGGTACTCGCCGCCGTCGGGGACGACGTACCGGTTGTCGTAGACGTGCACCTGCCCGAAGCGGACGCGCGGCGCGCGCTGCACGACGGACTCGAACTGGTTGTGGTGCAGGGTGACCCGGAGCCTGCCCCGGTCGCCCGTCGCGGTGTCGCCGCTGCCGATCAGCATCGCCTTGTCGTGGTCGGCGAACCGGCTCCAGGAGACGGTGACCAGGTCGGAGGCGTTGGTGATGTCGAGCAGCCCGTCGTGGCGGAGGTAGTTGCGGGCGAAGTAGGTGGGCTCGGCGGAGTCGGGGTGGCCCCGGTCGCTCGCGGTGATGTGGTCGACCCAGACATGCGTGGCGCCGCTCAGCCAGATGTTGTCGTATGCCGTCTTCCAGTCGCCGAGGCCGCCGGTGTTGGGCTGCCAGACGGGGAAGCAGTCGTAGGCGTCGCGCAGGTCGAGGTTGCGCAGGATCACGTTGTCCGCGTTCCTGACCTGGAGACTGGCGCCCTTGAGGACGGCGCCCTTGCCCAGGCCGACGATCGTGGTGTTGGAGCCGACGGTCAGCACGACCCGCTCGGCCTGTTTCGCCGCCGACGCCTGGCGGGCCTCCTCCTGGGGACCGCTCGGCCTGGCGGCGCCCCAGGTGCGGGGGTCGTATGCGGTGAGGTACTTCCGCAGGAGGTAGCCGTCGGTGGCGTAGTCGGCGCAGTCGAGGTGGTCGCCGTCGTCGTCGGTGTCGGCGTCGACCGTCCCGGCGATCCTGATGATCTTCGGGGTGTCGCTGCCGCCGTCGAGCGCGCGGACCAGTCCCGCGCGGTCGGTGACCGTGAAGACGTGCGCGTCGTCGGCGGCCGCGCCTCCGGTGGTGCCGGTGCCGTACGCCGCCCAGCCGTCGTCGGCGGCGAGGGTGTCGCGGCCGATGTCCCGGGTCTCGGCGTGCGCGGGGACGCAGAGGACGCCCACCACGGCGGTCGTCACGGCGATCTGACGGAGTCTTCTCATCCCTTCACCGCCCCGGCGCTGAATCCGGTGATCAGCCACTTCTGGATGAAGGCGAACACGATCACCACGGGGACGGCGGCGATGATGCCGCCGGCGGCCAGGGCGCCGAGGTCGACGCTGTCCGCGCTCATCAGGGTGTTGAGGCCGACCGGGATGGTCTGCTTGGACTGGTCGGAGAGGAACATCAGGGCGAACAGGAAGTGGTTCCAGGCGTGCACGAAGGCGAAGGAGCCGACGGCGATCAGCCCGGGGCGCAGCAGGGGCAGGACGACGATCCGGAAGGCGGTCAGCCGGTTGCAGCCGTCCACCCAGGCGGCCTCCTCCAGCGAGTAGGGCACGTTCCGGATGAAGCCGCTGATCAGGATCATCGACAGGGGCAGCTGGAAGACCGTCTCGGCGATGATGACGCTGGCCAGCGAGTTGATCATGCGCAGCTCGGCGAAGATCTGGAAGAGCGGGACGAGGAGCAGCGCGCCCGGCACGAACTGGGTGCACAGCAGGGCCAGCATGAAGCCGCGCTTGATCTTGAAGTCGAAGCGGGCGAGGGCGTAGCCGCCGGTCAGCGCGACGAGGGTGGTCAGCAGCAGGGTCGCTACGCCCGTGAGCACGCTGTTCTGGAAGTAGACCCCGAAGTCCCGGTCGTTCCAGACCTTCTCGAAGTGCTCGAAGGTCATCGGCCAGGGCACCAGCGAGGTCGAGCCGGCCGGGCGGAGCGCGAAGAGCAGGATCCAGTAGAAGGGGATCAGGGTGAAGAGCAGGTAGATCGACAGGGGGACGTAGATCTGCCAGCGGGGAGCCTCGTCCCAGGCGCGCGGCTTCCTGCGCGGCCGCCGGTCGGCTGCGGGGATCTCGGGCGCGGGGGCGGGGGCGACCTCGGTGGCCTCCTTGGTGATCACTTGCCTTCGCCTCCGAACTTGCTGAGCCGCAGATAGACCATCGAGCAGAAGAGCAGGATCACGAACGCGACGGTGGTGAGGGCGGACGCGTAGCCGAAGTTGTGGGCGTCGACCGAGGTGTTGGCGATGTAGAGCGGGAGGGTGGTGGTCTCCCCCGCCGGGCCGCCGCCGGTGAGCGTGTAGAGCAGGTCGACGTTGTTGAACTCCCACACCGCGCGCAGCAGCGTGGACAGCACGATGGCGTCCTTCAGATGGGGCAGGGTGATGTGCCAGAACTGCTTGAGGCGGCCGGCTCCGTCGACCTCGGCGGCCTCGTACAGGTCCTTGGAGACGGACTGGAGGTCGGCGAGGATGAGGATCGCGAAGAAGGGGACACCGCGCCACAGGTCGGCGACGATCGCCGCCGGGAAGACGGTGGAGGTGTCCGACAGCCAGCTGGTGCCGTAGGAGCCGATACCCATGTCGGCGAGGTAACGGGTGATGCCCGTCTGGGAGTTGTAGAGCAGCACCCAGATCACGGAGGTCAGCACGCCGGAGACGGCCCACGGGGAGAAGACGAGGGCGCGGCCGAGGGACCGGCCGACGAAGGTCTGGTTGACGATCAGCGCCAGCGCCAGACCGAACAGCAGTTGCAGCCCCACCTCGACGACGACCCACTTGGCGCTGAAGGTCAGCGTGTCCCAGAACTGCGGGTCGTCGGTGAAGGCGTGGACGAAGTTGTCGAAGCCCGCGAAGCCGTTGCGCCACGGTTTGGTGGGGTTGTAGTTCTGCAGGCTGTAGTAGAAGACGCTGATGACGGGGTAGGCGATGAAGCCCAGCATCAGCAGGGCCGCCGGCGCGATCAGCAGGTACGGGAGCCTGCGGGGCGTGGCGGAGGCACGGCGCCGCCGGGGTGGCGCGGGCGGTTTCGCCACGGCTGCGGCTTGGGCCATGACTGGTCTCCGTTCTCAGTTGCGTCGTGCAGGAAGCGCTTTCCCCCTGGGCGCGGGTGTGCGCTTTCGTTCCGGTGTCGTGCGTGTGCCGTGCGTGTGCCGTGCGTGTGCCGTGCTCAGCCCGCGTACGGGTCGGCGACCTTGCCCGGACGGGCGAGGAACTCGAAGTCGCAGCCGGTGTCGGCCTGGGTGATCTGCTCGTTGTAGAGCGCTCCGTAGCCGCGCTCGTACCGGGTGGGCGGCGGGGTCCACGCCGCCCTGCGCCGCTCCAGCTCCGCGTCGTCCACGTGGAGCCGGAGGGTGCGGGCCTCGACGTCGAGGGTGATGGAGTCGCCGGTGCGGACCAGCGCGAGCGGTCCGCCGACGTACGACTCCGGTGCCACGTGCAGGACGCACGCGCCGTAACTGGTACCGCTCATCCGGGCGTCGGAGATGCGGACCATGTCGCGCACGCCCTGTTTGAGCAGGTGGTCGGGGATGGGGAGCATGCCGTACTCCGGCATGCCGGGGCCGCCCTTGGGACCGGAGCCCCGCAGCACCAGCACGCTGTCGGCGGTGATGCCCAGCTCCGGATCGTTGACGGTGCGCTGCATGGTCCTGTAGTCGTCGAAGACGACCGCCGGGCCGGTGTGCTTGAGCAGGTGCGGTTCGGCGGCGATGTGCTTGATGACGGCGCCGTCCGGGCAGAGGTTGCCGCGCAGCACGGCGACCCCGCCCTCGCTCGCGACCGGGTTGTCCCGGGGCCGGATGACGTCGTCGTTGTGCACCCGGGCGCCGGCGAGCTGCTCGCGCATCGTGTCGTGCGAGACGGTCGGCCGGTCCAGGTGGAGCAGGTCCGGGATGCGGGAGAGGAAGCCGGGCAGACCGCCGGCGAAGTGGAAGTCCTCCATGAGGTACGTCCGTCCGCCGGGCCGTACGTTCGCCAGCACCGGGACCGTGCGGGCGATGCGGTCGAAGTCGTCGAGGGTGAGGCGGACGCCGGCCCGTCCGGCCATGGCGATCAGGTGGATGACGGCGTTGGTGGAGCCGCCGAGGCCGAGGACGGTGGTGACGGCGTCCTCGAAGGCGTCGCGGGTGAGGATCGACGAGAGAACACGCCCCTTGTGGACCTGTTCGACGATCCTCATGCCGGACTGTGCCGCCATCCGGTCGTGCCCCGAGTCCACGGCCGGGATGCTCGACGCGCCCGGAACCGTCACCCCGAGCGCCTCCGCCGCCGCGGTCAGCGTGGACGCCGTCCCCATCGTCATGCAGTGGCCCGGCGAGCGCGCGAGGCCGTTCTCCAGCTCGGCCAGCTCGCAGTCGCCGATGAGGCCGGCGCGCTTGTCGTCCCAGTACTTCCACATGTCGGTGCCCGAGCCGAGCACCTCGTCGCGCCAGTGGCCCGGCAGCATCGGCCCGGCGGGCACGAACACCGTCGGCAGGTCGACGCTGGCCGCGCCCATGAGCAGCGCGGGGGTCGTCTTGTCGCAGCCGCCCATCAGGACCGCCCCGTCCACCGGATACGACCGCAGCAGCTCCTCGGTCTCCATCGCGAGCAGGTTGCGGTAGAGCATCGGGGTCGGCTTCTGGAAGGTCTCGCTGAGCGTGGAGACCGGGAACTCCAGCGGGAAGCCGCCCGCCTGCCACACGCCCCGCTTGACGGCCTGCGCCCGGTCACGGAGGTGTACATGACAGGGATTGATGTCCGACCAGGTGTTGAGGATCGCGATGACGGGTTTGCCGAGGTGCTCCTCGGGGAGGTAGCCGAGCTGGCGGGTGCGGGCGCGGTGACTGAAGGAGCGCAGGCCCTCGGCGCCGTACCACTGGTGGCTTCTGAGCTCCTCGGGGCGCTTTCCCGGGTGCTCCTCAGAGCGTTCGTCGAAGCGCTTCACAGGGACCACCCGGCGGCGATGGAGGCGACCTCGGCCCGCTCCTCCGCGGACAGCACCCGGCTCGGCGGGCGTACGTCCCGCCGGCACAGCCCAAGGGATGCAAGGGCTTCCTTGACGACGGTGACATTGTTCGCGGAGCCGTTCGCGGCGCGCAGCTCCTCGAAGCGGCGAATCTGCTCCCAGACCTTCATCGCCGCCGGATAGTCCCCTGATCGAAGCGCTTCGATCATGTTCAGCGAAACGGCCGGCGCGACGTTCACCAGCCCCGAGGTGAAGCCGGTGGCGCCCGCCGAGAAGTAGGAGGGGGCATAGGGCTCGGCGAGGCCGGCGACCCAGACGAAGCGCTCCAGGCCGGCGTCCCGGGCGAAGGCGGCGAAGCGGGCCGCGTCCGGGACGGCGTACTTCACGCCGATCACGTTCGGACAGAGGTCGGCGAGTTCGGAGAGCCGCTCGCCGTGCAGCTGGGCGTTGCGGACGTACGGGACGACACCCAGTTCGGGCACGGCCTCGGCGATGACCCGGTGGTAGTCGACCCAGCCGCGCTGTGAGACGTACGGGTGGACGGGCTGGTGGACCATCACCATCTGCGCGCCCAGTTCGCGGGCGTGCCGCGCGGAGGCGACGGCTGTCGGCAGGTCATGACCCACCCCGACGAGGATCGTTGAACGATCCCCCGCCTCGTCGGTCGTCAGTTCCGTGACGAGCCGCCGCTCCTCGGGGGTGAGGGCGTAGAACTCGCCGGTGTTGCCGTTGGGGGTGAGGGTGGTGATCCCGCCGTCGAGCAGCCGGCGCAGCAGCGCCCGGTGGGCGGCCCGGTCGACGGAGCCGTCCTCGGCGAACGGGGTCACCGGGATGGCCACCACGTCGGCCAGGGCCGCACGCTGGGTCTCGAACGCCACGCTGCTCATTCCTCACCTTCCTGGTTCCCCGCCCGGTCCTGCACCTGGGGGAACGCCCGCTCGACGAAGGACGCGATGTGGCCGTACAGGGCGAGGGCCGCGCCGTCCGCGTCCCCCTCCAGCGCGAGCCGCAGGATCTCGCGGTGCTCGCCGGCCTCCCGCTCCCAGGACGGCGAGGCGGCCCAGGCGACAGCGGAGACCAGGGCGGCCTGGTCGCGGACCTCGTCGAGCATCCGGCCGAGCAGCGGATTGCCGCAGGGCAGATACAGGGCGCGGTGGAACTCCCGGTTGGCCAGGGACCGTTCGGCGGTGTCGGTGGCGTCGTCGGCCCTGGTCAGCGCCTCGCGTGCGGCATCCAGGGAGGCTCCGCGGAGCACGGCCCTCTTCAGCGCCTCCGGCTCCAGCAGCAGCCGTACGTCGTAGACCTCGCGTGCCATGTCCGCGTCCACCATGCGCACCGTGACGCCCTTGTACTGGCTCATGACGACCAGTCCGGTGCCGGCCAGGGTCTTGAGCGCCTCGCGCACCGGGGTCTTGGACACCCCGAACTGTGCGGCGAGCTCGGTCTCGACCAGGGCCTGCCCCGGCGTCAGCCGCCCGGTGAGGATGCGGCGTTTGATCTCCTCCAGCACGTACTGCGTGCGGGAGGGGATCGGCGTGGGCACAGAGGTCATGCGCGCCTCTCGGATCGCTCGGATCTCACATATCGCGTCTCATATATGACGTACGAAGTACGACGCGTTGAAGGTAGGAGCGCCCCTGTGTTCCGTCAATGCTTCCTGCAAAGGAAGTGAAAGAAAGTCAAAGAAGTGTCAGAGCGGGATGGTCTCGCCCTCGCGGGCCGTGCGGGTCGGGCCGCCGAAGGCGACGGCTGCCCGGGCGGTGGCCGCCTCACGGGTGAGCGCCGGACCGACATGCGTGATGTACAGCTCGCGCACACCGGCCTTGCGGGCGGCCTCGCCGGCGTCCTCCGGCGTCAGATGCACCTGTTCGCTTTCGCCACTTTGGTCGAGGTCCGCCTCACACAGGAACAGGTCGGCCCCGGAGGCGAGTTCGGTGAGCGCGTCGCACGGGCCGGTGTCCCCGGAGTACACGAGGACGCTCCCCTGGCACTCGACGCGCAGCGCGTACGCCTCGGTGTCGTGCGCGACGGCGCGTGAGGTCAGGCGCAGGTTCCAGTGCCGGACGGTGTGGCCGTCGTACAGGGGACGGAAGTCGAAGGCGCCGCTCAGGAACCGGATGTCCGCCCGCCCGAAGAAACCGGCCAGGCGCAGCGCGCAGTTCATGGGCGCGTACACCGGGATCGGGGCCGGCGGGGCTATCCCGCCGAAGGTGAACGCGTAGGCGGCGGCGAGGAGATCGGCGGTGTGGTCGGCGTGGAGGTGGGAGATCCAGATCGCGGTGAGCCGGTCGGGATCAGTGTGCCGCTGCAACTCCGCGAACGTACCGGGGCCCGCGTCCACCCACATCTCGGCCCCCGCCCCGCGCAGCAGATAGCCGGAGCAGGGGCGGCCCGGCCGCGGGTAGGGGGAGGCGGTGCCGAGGACGGTGAGACTGAGGGGCATGGTGGGGAGCGTACGTTCCGCGCCTGCCGCGTGCGCCCCGATCGCTTCGGTCTACGCCGGGCTCGGTGGGCCCACTACGGAGTCCAGCCCGGATCACGCCCGCTCAGCCCGACGGCCCGGTCGAGCAGCGGGGCGTCGTCGGGGACGGGCACGACGGGGCCGAAGATCCCGCCACCGCGGTCCTGGTCGTCGGCGGCCGCCTTCAGGAAGGCGTACGACACCTGCAGCGCGGCCGGGTCGGGGGTGTACTCCTGGCCGGTGGCCCGGGCCAGGTCCCAGCCGTGGATCACCAGTTCGTCGGCGGCGACGGCACCGGCGACCGGGCCGGGCAGGTCGATGCCGCCCGCACGGGTCATGCCGGTCCAGGCGCCGGGGTCCCGCCAGGCGTCGGCGAGTTCGTCGAGTGCCGTGCGCAGTTCGGCGCGCCAGCCTGGTGCGAGGTCGGTGGCGGCGGCGTCCGGCGGGGTGGCGGTGGTGGTCCCGAGGTCCTTGCGCGCGGCGTCCCGGAAGGCGACGGAGAGGCCGGTCAGGTGGCCGAGCATGTTGCGCACGGCGCACCCCGGGCAGGGTGTCCCGCCGGCGAGCTGTTCGTCCCGGACGCCCTCCGCGAGGCGGGCCAGGATCCGGGTCTGCGGTCCGAGGTCGAGTGTGGTCGTCGTATCGGTCATGAAGGGTGGACCGCCCGGGCCCCGGAAACTCATCGCACGCGCGGCCCGGTCGGCCGCGGACAGGGCACTTGCCCGATGCCGGAGCACCCGCCTCAGGACCACGATGCCGGGACATGACGAAGACCACGAAGAAGACCCGGGCCCTGGCGCGGGTCCTGCGAAGCCGTGACGCGGCGCTCCTCCTTTCGGCGCTGGTGGTCTCGGGTTTCGGCTCGTCGGCACTGTGGCTGGCGTCCGGGGTGTGGGTGAAGGACCTCACCGGTTCGAACGGGCTCGCGGCGCTGTGCGTGCTCACCCTGTGGGCGCCCACCCTGCTGGGCCCCGTCCTGGGCACCCTCGCCGACCGCATCCGCCGCAAACGGCTCCTGATCGCGCTCAACCTGGCCCCGGCGGGTCTGCTGCTCGCCCTCCTCGGCGTCGACTCGCCCGACCGTCTGTGGCTGCTGTTCGCGGTGCTGTTCCTGTACGGCGCGGCCTCCGTGGTGGCGCACGCGGCCGAGTCCGCGCTGGTCGCCGCCGCCGTCGCGCCGGAGCTGCTCGGCGACATGGGCGGGCTGCGCACGACGGCCGTGGAGGGCATGAAGCTTCTCGCCCCGCTGACGGGCGCGGGGGTCTACGCGGCGTACGGCGGCCCGGGCGTGGCCCTGCTGGACGCGGCCACGTTCGTGTGTGCGGCGGGGCTGTACGCGTGCGTGCGGGTCCGTGAGGCACGGCCGGCGCCGGCCGTGAGCGGTCTGCGGGCCCGGACCGCCGAGGGCGCCCGCTTCCTGTGGGGGCATCCGGGACTGCGTCCGCTGGTCGTGGCGGGCGGCACGACCATGCTGTTCGCGGGGCTCAACGGGGCGGTGATCTACGCCGTCGTCGAGGGGCTCGGCCACTTCCCGGGGTACGCGGGCGCGCTGTACGCGGTCCAGGGCGCCGGGTCGGTCGCGGTCGGGCTGGTCTCGGGGGCCGCGCTGCGGCGGCTGGGCGAACGCCGGTTCGCCGCGTGCGGGATCGCGCTCACGGCCGTCGCGGTCGCCGTGCGGGCGGTGCCCTCGGATCCGGTGGCACTGGTGTGCAGCGCGGCGATCGGGGCGGGGCTGCCCTGTGTGCTGATCGCCGCGCTGACCGCCGTACAGCGGGAGACACCGGACGCGCTGACGGGCCGGGTCACCGCCACGGCCGCCACCCTGATCTACGCGCCGAACGCCCTCGGCCTGGCCCTGGGCGCCGGCCTCGTCGAAGTCCTCCCGTACCGGCCGCTGCTGGTGGTCCTGGGCCTGGTCCGGCTGGTGACGGTGCTGCCTCTGTTTCAGCGGGCCGCCAGTGCCTCCCGCACCATCGTCAGGTCGCCGTCCGACGCCAACCCGGCGTGATACAGCCGGATCTCCGTCGCGCCGAGCTCACGCGCGCGTGCCGTGTCGGCCGCGAGGGTGGCGGGGCTGCCGCCCATGCCGGAGACGACGCCGAGGTTGGCGGCGATGACGGCGCCCCGCGCGCCCTGTTCGGCGAAGGGGGTCAGCAGGGCGGGGCCGCCCGCGCAGGGTACGACGACGCCGTCCGCGACGGACAGGATGTGCGCGGGGTCGACGCCGGGGTTGGCGCCGACGTGGTGGGTGACGGGGTCGGCGTGCAGCAGTACCTGGAAGCCGGCGGGGGCGGCCGCGCGGACGGCGGCGACGGCCGTCTCCTGGAGGGTGCGGGCGGTCTCGTCGCGCCACGCGCGCGTGGCCGCGGCGGTCTCACCGCCGAGCAGCTTCTCGACGCCCGCCCAGCCTCCGTCGTCCGGAGCCCCCCGCCACAGCGGCTCCAGCGCCTCCCGGACGGCGGCGGCGAGCGCGTCGGCGTCGAGGCCCCGCGCCGCGTAGCCGGCCCGGCAGGCGGGGCAGAAGCACAGGGCCATCAGGTACTGGCCGGCGTCCCCGAGGCCGACGCCGGCGGTCTTGTCGTGGGCGTGCAGATGCTGGAGGCCGTACCAGCCGAGGGACTCCAGCTCGGTGCCGCACGCGCCGGGCCGTACGGCGGCCTCGGCCGCGAGATCGACGAGGTACGCGCGCGTGGCGGGCTGGGCGATGCAGGGCGCCCAGGGATAGCGGTCGCCGTAGGCGTTGACGACCGAGGTGTCCGGATGCTCCGCGCCCAGGCGGGAGTTGTGGGCGAGGACCACCCAGGTGTGCACCTCCAGGCCGGCCGCCGCGAGGGCTTCGGCGGCCTCGCCGCAGGCGTCGCCGGGCGCCCAGTCGCCGGCCGCGTACGGGCGCAGCGCGCGGCCCTCCCAGCGGCCGTCCGTCGGGTACAGCACGGCGGCGTGCTCGGCGGTGACGATGCGGTGGCGGGGGTGGCGGGGGGTGAGGGCGCGGGTGGAGTGGTAGGCGGCTGCCAGGGTCACCTGTTCCACGCCGAGGGAGGCGATCCGGGCGGGGGCCGCGGGATCGCCGTTGACATCCCAGGGGTAGACGAACGTGGACGCCTTCACCGGTCGTTCTCCTCCTCGAGGAGCGCGTATCCGCGCTCGATCACCTGGGCGAGCTGTTTGATGTGATCCTCGCTCGGTTCGTGCAGCGGCGGGCGGACTTCGCCGACGTCGAGGCCGCGCAGCCGGACGGCCGCCTTGACCAGGGAGACGGCGTAGCCGCGGCCCTGGGCGCGCAGTTCGACGAAGGGCCGGTAGAAGCCGTCGAGGAGGCGGTGGACGGTGGCGTCGTCGCCGGTGGTGAGGGCCCGGTGGAAGGCGAGGGCGATCTCGGGGGCGAAGCAGAACACGGCGGAGGAGTAGAGGGTGACGCCCAGGGCGCGGTAGGCGAGCTGGGTCTGCTCGGCGGTGGGCAGGCCGTTGAAGTAGAGGAAGTCGCCGGGGGCCTCGGTGCGCACGGCGCTGACGATCCGCTGCATGAGGTCGAGGTCGCCGAGGCCGTCCTTGAGACCGATGATCCCCTCGGTCCGGGCGAGTTCGACCACGGTGCGGGCGGTGAACACGGCGTTGTCGCGCTGGTAGACGATCACGGGGAGCGCCGTCGCGGCGGCCACGGCGCGGTAGTGCTCCAGCAGGCCTTCCTGCGCGGCGACGACCAGGTAGGGCGGCATGGCGAGCAGTCCGTCGGCACCCGCGGCGTGCGCGAGCCGCGCGTAGCGCACGGCGAGGGCGGTGCCGTAGCCGGCGCCCGCGACGACCGGCACACGTCCGTCCGTCTCCGCCACGGCCGCCCGCACCGTGGTCTCGAACTCCTCCGGTGTGAGCGCGTGGAACTCCCCCGTGCCGCAGCAGGCGAAGACGGCGGCGGCCCCGGCCTCCACCCCGCGGCGGACGTGCGCGCGGTAGGCGTCGAGGTCGACGGAGCCGTCGGGGCCGTAGGCCGTGACGGGGAAGAACAGCGGTCCGCTCGGGATGCGAAGGCGGGCGGCGAGGGGGGCTGACGTCACGGCTCTCCCTAGGACGACGCGTGCGTTCTTCTGATTGGTGTCCACATTTCTGAACACGCTCACCCTATGTAGCCCTTTTGGACCCGGTCAAGCGCGCACACGGCACCAGAAGGGCGGAACCACCTGGTCCGCGGCACACTTGACGCAGCACGCGGGAGATCCTTAGCGTGTCCATGCATGTGAATAACGTCCATGCATGCGGCCGTTCCAGCCGTCGACCCCGAGGAGACCCGAGGATGCCCGCTCCCCGCACCGTCCTGCTCACCGGCGCCGCCGGCGGCCTCGGCACCCTCATGCGGGACCTGCTCCCCGCCTACGGCTACGACCTGCGCCTGCTGGACCTGCGCCCCGTCGACGGGGCGCCGGACGCGATCGTCGCGGACCTCGCCGACCGGGCGGCCCTGCGGGAGGCCGTGCGGGGCGTCGACGCGATCATCCACCTCGCGGGCATCTCACTGGAAGCCCCCTTCGAGAAGATCCTCAAGGCCAACATCGAGGGGACCTACAACCTGTACGAGGCCGCCCGCGAGGAGGGCGTCGGCCGGATCGTCTTCGCCTCCTCCAACCACGCGGTCGGCTTCACCCCGCGCCCCCAGGGGGACGACCCGCTGATCCCGGTCGACACCCCGCGCCGCCCCGACACCTTCTACGGCCTGTCCAAGTCCTTCGGCGAGGACCTCGCCCAGCTCTACTGGGACAAGCACGGTCTGGAGACGGTGTCGGTGCGCATCGGCTCCTGCTTCGCCGAGCCGACCAGTGTGCGCATGCTGTCGGTCTGGATGAGCCCCGCCGACGGCGCCCGTCTCTTCCACGCGGCCCTGACCGCCGAGGGCGTCGGCCACACCGTCGTCTACGGCTCCTCCGCCAACACCCGCCTGTGGTGGGACCTCAGCTCCGCGCGGGAGCTCGGCTACGAGCCGCAGGACGACTCCGAGCCGTACGCCGGGAAACTCATCGCCGAGCAGGGCGAGCTGGACCCGGAGAACATCGCGCACGCCCACCTGGGCGGCCACTTCGTGAGCGACCCGCCGATCTGGCCGTACTGACCCCCCGGACAGGGCGGGGCGGGCACCGAACGGGCCCGCCCGCCGCCACAACCGGGCACGCACGCCGCCCGAACCCACCCCTCCACCGGCCGCGCCGCAGGTCCGAGGCGGGCACGACCGAGGGCAAACGGGCGGACCCGGGCATCATCGGGCCGACAACAGACCTGGTCAGTGCCGCACACCCGCTGTAGAACTTCCCCCATGACGCCGTGCGGCCCGCACCCGGGCCCGAACGGGCAGCGAAGGGGCTGCGGAAGGGAGGCGCGGGCATGGTCCCTAGGACGGCGGAGGAGCGGCAGCGGGAGATCGTACGCGCCGCCCGCACCAGCGGCTCGGTCGACGTGGCCGCGCTCGCCACCGAACTGGGCGTGGCGAAGGAGACCGTACGACGGGATCTGCGCGCCCTGGAGGACCACGGTCTGGTGCGCCGCACGCACGGCGGCGCCTACCCCGTGGAGAGCGCCGGCTTCGAGACGACGCTCGCCTTCCGGGCCACCAGCCATGTGCCCGAGAAGCGCCGGATCGCCGCCGCCGCGGCCGGGCTGCTCGGGGACGCCGAGACGGTCTTCGTCGACGAGGGCTTCACCCCGCAGCTCATCGCCGAGGCGCTGCCCGTCGACCGGCCGCTGACCGTGGTCACCGCGTCCCTGCCGGTGGCGAACGCGCTCGCCGGGAACGACAACGTGTCCATGCTGCTCCTCGGCGGCCGGGTCCGGGCCGGCACGCTGGCGACCGTCGACCACTGGACGACGAAGATGCTGGCCGGCTTCGTCGTCGATCTCGCCTACCTCGGCGCCAACGGCATCTCCCGCGAACACGGCCTCACCACCCCCGACCCGGCCGTCGGCGAGGTCAAGGCGCAGGCCGTGCGGGCGGCACGACGGGTGGTCTTCGTGGGGGTGCACACCAAGTTCGGGGCGGTCAGCTTCTGCCGGTTCGCCGAGGTCGGCGCGATGGAGACGATCGTGACGAGCACCCTGCTGCCGACGGCGGAAGCCCACCGCTATTCACTGCTCGGGCCGCAGGTCGTCCGCGTCTGACGTCCTCTGGTGCCGTAGGCCTTTCGGGCGCAGGTAAGGGAACGGTAAAGCGGGCTCGTTCGTTCATGCGGCATGACAGCTATGACCCCCGGCTCGAACATCCCTCTCTCCACCGCGCGCGTGACGGTGGACGTCGCCGCCCCGGTGCGGCTCGACGTTTCGGGCCTGCTGCTCACCGCCGACGGCAAGGTGCGCTCCGACGACGACTTCATCTTCTACAACCAGCCGTCCGGCCCGGGCGTCACCTACCGCTCCGGCGGTGGTACGTCCCCCGACTCGATCACCGTCGACACGACCGCCGTCCCCCCGGGCATCGAGAAGATCGTCGTCACGGCGAGCCCGGACGCCGCGGGTCAGACCTTCCAGGGCATCGAACCGACGGCCACCGTGCGAAGCGCGGACGACAACAGCGTTCTGGCCACCTTCACACCCCCGCAGCTCGGCACCGAGACGGCACTCGTGGTCGTGGAGGTCTATCTGCGAGGCGGGGCGTGGAAGGTCCGCGCGGTCGGCCAGGGCTACGCCGACGGCCTGGCCGGCATCGCGACGGACTTCGGCGTGACGGTGGAGGAACCGGCGGCGGCCGCGCCCGCGCCCGTACAGCCGACGCCCGCCGCCGCCCCGCCGATGCCCCAGACCCCGCCCCCGCCCGCTCCGCCGGCCCCGGGCACGGGAAAGATCAACCTGGACAAGGGCCGCGTCAGTCTCCAGAAGAACCAGACCGTGTCCCTGGTCAAGGGCGGCCGCCCGCTGCTCTCGCAGGTCAAGATGGGCCTGGGCTGGGAGCCCGCGTTCCGCGGCGCGGACATCGACCTGGACGCGTCCGTCATCGCCTACGGCCCCCAGCGCAACCACGTCGACAGCTGCTACTTCGGCAAGCTGTCCATCGTGAACGGCGCGATCAAGCACTCCGGCGACAACCTCACGGGCGAGGGCGGGGGCGACGACGAGGTGATCGTCGTCGATCTGGGCCGGATCCCCCAGGAGGTCACCGGCCTGGTCTTCACCGTCAACTCGTTCTCCGGCCAGAAGTTCACCGAGGTCGCGAAGGCCTACTGCCGCCTGCTGGACGCCACCACCGGCGAGGAACTGGTCCGCTTCGACCTCACCAACGCCGAACCCCAGACGGGCGTGATGATGGCCAAGCTGATCCGCCAGTTCTCCGGCGAGTGGGACATGACGGCGATGGGCGAGTTCGTCAAAGCGCGGACGGTACGCAACATGGTCAAGCCGGCCGCCCAGGCCCTGTAGCAGGCCGGCCGGGCAGGGATCCGTGTCGTAGGGCGGAGGGTTCGCGGGCCTCCGCCTACGCCCGCAATCCCTCCGTCAACAGCCCCACATACCGGCGGATGGCGCCGTCGTCCCCCTTCGCCAACTCCGATGCCGTGGCCACCCCGTGCGCGAGCCGCAGTACGTCGATCGCCTCGACGTCCGCCCGCAGC
Organism: Streptomyces sp. NPDC002588; assembly: GCF_040295925.1. Lineage (NCBI taxonomy): Bacteria > Bacillati > Actinomycetota > Actinomycetes > Kitasatosporales > Streptomycetaceae > Streptomyces > Streptomyces sp. NPDC002588. The sequence continues at coordinate 59,510 of NZ_JBEOWF010000041.1, read as the reverse complement.
GTTCCCTCGCGCTGCGCGGCCTCCACCAACCGGCTCGCCGCGCCCTTCATCCTCGTGCCGCACGCGGTCACGGCCGCCGCGCTCCCGTCCGTCACGGCGGACCCCAGCAGTGACTTCATCCCCCGTACCTCGATCATGCCGACGCACAGTTCGTTGAGCCACTCCACCAGCGCCTCCCCCGGCGGCAGTTCCTCCGCCAACGCGTCGGCCCGCACCGCGAGCGCCTCGATCCGGTCGACGTACGCCGCCTCCAGCAGCGCGTGCCGGGTCGGGAAGTGCCGGTACAGCGTGCCGGAACCGACGCCCGCCCGCTTGGCGATGTCGTCCAGCGAGGCGCCCTCCCCATGCTCGGCGAAAGCCTCCGCCGCCACCTTCAGCAAGCGCTCGTAGTTGCGGCGAGCGTCCGCGCGCATGGGCCTGACCTGCGTCATCCAGTTACTCCTTGCGAACCGGGGGCTCTCTCCGTATTTTATCCAGCACTAAACGGAGACAGTCCCCGCTTACTGCGCTCGTCTCTGCGGGCCACTTCGTGCTGCCCGCATGCTCCACCACTTCCGGCGGGGACACCAGACAGGGAGTACCCCATGTCCAGCCCGCCCCCCTCCCCCGCGACCGCCGAGGCCGCCCGGCCGCGACCGCAGTCCGCGTCCCCGCCGCGCGCGGCGCTCCTGGTGATCGTCACGGCGTACCTGATGGTCGGCGTCGACTCCACCGTCGTGAACGTCGCCCTGCCCGACCTCCAACAGGACCTCGGCTTCACCTCCACCGGTCTGTCCTGGGTCCTCAACGCCTACACCCTCGCCTTCGGCGGACTGCTGCTGCTCGGCGGCCGCGTCGGAGACATCCTCGGCCGCCGCCGAACGCTCACCCTCGGCGTGCTGCTCTTCGCCGCCTCGTCCCTCCTCGGCGGGCTGGCCGGCGCCGACGGCCCGCTGCTCGCGGCCCGCGCGCTCCAGGGAGCCGGCGCCGCCCTCATCGCGCCCAGCACCCTCGCCCTGATCACCACCAACTTCCCCGAGGGGCCCCGGCGCCACCACGCCCTGGGCGTCTACTCCTCCATGGCCGGCATCGGCGCCTCCGTCGGTCTGGTTCTCGGAGGCATGCTCACCCAGTGGGCGTCCTGGCGCTGGGCCCTGCTGATCAACGTGCCCATCGGCCTGGCGGTCGCCCTCGCGCTGCCCCGCCGCGTCGCCGAGACCACGCGCCACGCGGGCCGCTTCGACGCGGCAGGCACCCTGACCGGCACCGCCGGGACGACCTCGCTGGTCTACGCGTTCATCCGGGTCTCCGACCAGGGCTGGAGCGACCGTCAGGCGCTGCTCGGCTTCATCGCGGCGGCCCTGCTCCTCCTGGCGTTCGCCCTCGTCGAGTCCCGCGCGCGGCAACCGATCATGCCGCTGCGGCTGTTCGCCGACCGGGACCGGGCGGGCGCGTACGCCGGGGTACTGCTCCTCCCGGCGGGCATGTTCGGCGCGTTCTACTTCCTCACCCTCGTCTGCCAGCAGACCCTGGGCTACAGCCCGTTGCACACGGGGCTGGCGTTCCTCCCGCTCACCGTGGTGATGTTCACGACCGTCCGGCTCGTGCCACGTCTGCTGGCCCGCCTCGGCGCGAAGCCGCTGGTCCTGACCGGCATGGCCCTGATCGGCGCGGCCGGTGCCTGGCTGTGGCGGCTGCGCCCCGGCGACGGCTACGCGGCCGGTCTGCTGGGCCCGCTGCTCCTGCTGGGCGTCGGGGTCGGCCTGGCCATGATGCCGCTCAACGCCACGATCCTCGCGAGGGTCGGCCCGCGTGAGGCGGGCGCCGCCTCCGGTCTCCTGCAGACTCTCCAGTGGCTCGGCGGCACACTGGGCCTGTCCGCCCTGGTCACCGTCTACGGCACGGCGACCAGGGACACCACGGGAACCCCGGCCGAGATCCTCACCCTCGGCGCGTCCCACGCCTTCGGCGCCGGCGCGCTGATCGCCCTGGCGGCACTCCTGACAACAGCCTTCGCGCTCACGGGCAGGAAACCCCGGGCCGCCGTATGATCTTGATCTTCGGCGGACTGGCCGCACCGCGTTCGCGCGCGCCGGTCGGCTCAGAACAGCGCGCTGTAGGCGTTCAGGGCGGGCTGGCCGCCGAGGTGGGCGTACAGAACGGTCGAGTCGGGGGCGATCTCGCCGCGCGCGACCAGGTCGACCAGACCCGCCATGGACTTGCCCTCGTACACGGGGTCGGTGACCATTCCCTCGGTGCGGGCGGCGAGCCGCATCGCCTCGAGAGTCGTCTCGTCCGGCACTCCGTAGACGCCCGCGTGGTAACGCTCGTCCAGTTCGACGTCGTCGACGGTCAGCTCCCTCTCCAGGCCGATGAGCTGTCCGGTGCGGTGGGCGATGCGGGCGATCTGCTCACGGGTCTCGGCGGGCTTGGCCGAGGCGTCGATCCCGATGACCCGGCGGGCCGGGCCGCCGGCCTGCTCCAGCACGGCGAACCCGGCGACCATGCCGGCCTGCGTCGAGCCGGTGACGGAACACACGATCACCGTGTCGAAGAAGACCCCCGACTCCCGCTCCTGCTCGGCGACTTCATACGCCCAGCCCGCGAACCCGAGCCCGCCGAGCGGGTGGTCGGAGGCACCGGCAGGGATGGCGTACGGCTTGCCACCCGACTCCTCGACCTCCCTCAGCGCCTGCTCCCAGCTCTCCTTGAACCCGATCCCGAACCCGGCCCGCACGAGCCGTACGTCGGCCCCGGCCAGCCGGCTGATGAGGATGTTGCCGACCTTGTCGTACACGGCGTCCGGCCACTCCACCCAACTCTCCTGCACCAGCACGCACTTCAGCCCGGCACGGGCGGCGCAGGCGGCGACCTGGCGGGTGTGGTTGGACTGGACCCCGCCGATCGAGACGAGCGTGTCGCAGCCCTGGGCGAGCGCGTCGGCGACCAGGTACTCCAGCTTGCGGGTCTTGTTCCCGCCGTACGCGATACCGGAGTTGCAGTCCTCCCGCTTGGCCCAGACGGCGGCTCCGCCGAGGTGGGCGGTGAGCCGCTCCAGCGGGTGCACCGGGGAGGGGCCGAAGAGGAGGGGGTAACGCGCGTACGAGGAGAGGGACTTCGCGGCCATGGAGCCTCCTTGGCTCGGTCGGGGTGGGGCCGGGCCGGCCTCAGTCGGGGTCGGCCAGGTCGGCGAGGGTGCGCCAGATCTCCGCCGTGACCCGGACCGCCTCGTCCACGTCACCGCCGGCGCAGGCCTCGATCAGCCGGCCGTGCAGCCCGGCCGAGCGGCAGGTGCCGCCCTCGCCGAAGCGCCGTCGCTCCAGCCGCCGGATGAGGGGGGTGTAGCGGGCGATGGTGGCGGCGGCCGCGCGGTTGCCGGCGGCCCGCACGAGAACGGTGTGCAGGGCGTCGTCGGCGCGCAGGGCGGCGTCCACGTCACCGGCGCCGACGGCGGCCGCGAACCGCTCGTTGGCCGTGCGCATCGCCTCGATGTCCGCCGCGAACAGCAGGGGTACCGCGATCCGGGTGACCAGTTCGTGCATCGCGCCGACCACGGCCGCGGCGTCCCGTACGTCGGCGGCGACGACCGGCGTCACCCTGGTGTAGCTCTGCGGCTTGCTCTCCAGCAGCCCTTCGTCGACCAGCCGGGCGAACGCCTCCCGCACCGGCGCCCGGGACAGCCCGAGCCGCTCCGCGAGATCGGCGTCCCGCACCACGGTGCCGGGCTCGATCGCGCCGGTCACGATGGCGTCCCGGATCGCCGCGTAGGCGCGGTCCCGGAGCAGAGTGCGTGGCACGGCTTCCATGGACTGAAATGTTAGATGTCAGTCGCCGGTGCGGACAAGGGTGTGGCCCGCACCCCCGTGTTCGGGTGCGGGCCACCGCAGGGCTGCCGTGCCCGTGGATCAGCGCTTCTGGCGCTTCCACGGGCCGGTGATGGCGAGCATGATGCCGGGCGTCTGGATGTTGGCGAACAGGGTCCTGCCGTCGGGCGAGAACGTGACGCCGGTGAACTCGCTGTACTCGGGCTCGTCCTCGGTGCCGATGTTCAGCTCGTTGCGGGCGATCGGGTAGGTGCGGCCGCTGTCGGTGGCGCCGAACAGGTGCTGGATGCCCTCGCCGTCCTCGGCGATGACGAGGCCGCCGTAGGGGGAGACGGTGATGTTGTCGGGGCCGTCGAAGGCGCCGTCGACCGACGGGTCCGGGTTGACGCCGATCAGCACCTTCAGGGTGAGGGTGCGGCGCTTGGGGTCGTAGAACCAGACGGCGCCGTCGTGCTGGACGGGGCTCTCGGCACGGGCGTAGGAGGAGACGATGTAGGTGCCGCCGTCACCCCACCACATGCCCTCCAGCTTGCGGGCGCGGGTGACCTGGCCGTCGGTGAACTGCTTGCGGACGGACGTCGTCCTCGCGTCGCGGTCGGGGACGGCCACCCAGTCGACGCCGTACACGGTGCCGGTCTTCGTGGCGCGGGAGAGGTCGTCGACGAACTTGCCGCCGGAGTCGAAGCACTTGAAGGCCTCGAGGACGCCGGCGTCGTCGGCGAGGGTGCGCAGCCTGCCGCGGCCGTGGCGGAAGCCGGCCGGCGGGGTCCAGCGGTACAGCAGGCCGTTGGGGCCCGAGGCGTCCTCCGTCAGGTACAGGTGGCCGCGCTTGGGATCGACGACGACCGCCTCGTGGGCGTACCGGCCCAGCGCCTTGACCGGCTCGGGGCCGCGGTTGGCCCGGCGGTCCTCGGGGTCGACCTCGAAGACGTAGCCGTGGTCCTTGGTCATGCCGTTCTGGCCGGCCTTGTCCTCGGTCTCCTCGCAGGTGAGCCAGGTGCCCCAAGGGGTGTTGCCGCCCGCGCAGTTGGTGGAGGTTCCGGCGATGCCGACCCATTCGGCGACATGGCCGCCGGGGCGGACCTCGACGACCGTGCAGCCACCGGCGGCAGCGGGGTCGTAGACGAGGCCCTCGGTGAGCGGGACCGGATACTTCCAGTCCGCGCGCGGGCCCTTCAGCTCGTGGTTGTTGACCAGGAGCGTCGCACCGCGCGGGCCGTCGAAGGTGGAGGTGCCGTCGTGGTTGGAGGGGGTGAACTCGCCCGACTCCAGCTTGGTCCTGCCGCTGTAGGTGATGATCCGGTACTTGAATCCGGCGGGCAGCGCGAGGATGCCGTCCGGGTCGGGGAGCAGGGGCCCGTAGCCGACGCCGCCGTGGTGGTGGCCGGCCGTCGACTCCTCCGTCGCACTCTCGGTCTCCGTGGACGCGAGGGCGTTCGGAGCGGTCGCGAGGGCGCCGACGCTGCCCGCCAGCGCGACTCCGGCCCCGGTGAGCGCGGATTGTCTGGCGAAGTCCCTGCGGGTGAGCGACATGGTGTCTCCTGAGACGGTGGGTGTGCCGTGGAGGGTGGCGGACCGCGGTTCGGCGACACCGTCCCGCCCAGGCCTGAACGGGAGTTGAACGGTGGGCGGCCACAGGGGTGCCGCTTCCATGAACCCGTACAACCCCGGTCAACAGGACGCCAAGACATCGCCTGCCCGAGGTAACCCTTCCCACGCCACCACACCGGCGGGCCCACGTCCAGCGCCGCCACACCACACCTCACCCGTCCGAGCCACCCACCGCCCGCTCGCCCCGGCGCCCCCGGCCCTCGGGTCGGCCGGGCCCCCGTGCCCGGCGGCCGCCCTCTCCCGGCCGGTGTCAGCCGCCCTGCTGGGACCGGGCCTTGAAGGCCGCCTTGCGGGCCTCCTTCGCGATCTTCTTGTCGGGGTGGAGTCGGCCCATCGCCTCCAGGACGTCCGGGGTCGCCGGGTGCTCGACACGCCAGGCCGCGGCGAAGAAGCCGCCGTGCTGCTGGGCCAGCCCCTCGACGAGGGCCTGGAGTTCCTCGGAGTTGCCCTCCGCGGCGAGCTGCGCGGCCACCGTGTCGATGGTGAGCCAGAAGACCAGGTCCTCGGAGGGCGCCGGTACGTCCGCCGCGCCCAGTTCGGTCAGCCACACCCGGGCGAGGCCGCCGAGCTCGGGGTCGTCGAGGACCTCACGCACGGCGGGTTCGGCCTGGGCGCCGACGAGCGAGAGTGCCTGCTGGCAGCGGAGCCGGCGCAGCGGTGCCCCCGGGTCCGAGCCGCGCGCGGCGGAGAGCAGCTCCCGTGCCGCGGTGACGGGTTCACGGCGGTCCAGCCACTGTTCGGTCTCGGCGCGGGCCGCCCGCGGCCCGTACCCTGCGCTGCCGTCGAGCAGCACATCGGCGCCCTTGTCGGCGAGGTCGCCGACGGCCGGCGCCTCGAAGCCGGCCTCGAGCAGCCGCGCCCGGAGCCCGTAGAGCCCGAGCGGGGTGAGGCGGACCATCCCGTAGCGGGAGACGTCGGTCTCGTCGACCGGCCCGGCGGGGGGCTCCTCCTCGGGGTCGGCCATCAGTGCCTCGTCGACGGGCCGGTAGGCGACGGCTCCGATCGGTTCGAGCAGCCGGAACTGGTCGTCGAGGCGCATCATCGCGTCGGAGACCTGCTCCAGCATGTCGTTGGTGGGCTCCCCCATGTCACCGGGGACGATCATGGAGGCGGCGAGTGCGGGAAGCGGGACGGGGCCGTCGCCGGGGCCGTCCTCGCTGGCGGTGAGCAGGTAGAGGTTGCCGAGCACACCGTCGAGGAACTCGGCCTCGCCCTCGGGGTCCCAGTCGAGCTGGGAGAAGTCGACGGCGGCGCCCTCGTCCATGACGTCGATCAGGGCGTCGAGATCGGGTACGGCCGCTTCCGCGATCACGGCCTCCAGGGCGCCCAGCCAGACGGCGAGCACGTCGTGCGGGCTGCCGCCGGTCAGCAGGGCGAGGCCCTCACCGGCCCTGACGGTGTCGGCCTGTTCGTCGACGACCTCGACGAGCCCGGCGTCCATGGCGACCCGCCACGCCTCGCTCGCGTCGGCGGCCGCGTCGTCACCGGTGAGTCCGAGCACCTCGGCGGCGGCCGGCAACTGCTCGTCGACCAGTCCGCCCCCGGCGTCGACCCGGGTGTCGGGGCCGGCCCAGCGGGCGAGCCGGACGGCCCGGGAGAGCAACGGCGTGGACAGCGCGTCACGCGCCAGCTCCGCTTCGGGGTGCAGCCGTACGGGCGGCAGGGGGGAGCTGTCTGACATCGGCGGGTTCTCCTATGGCGTCGTACCACTCAGGCGTTCAGCCTAGAGGGATTTCGACCCATCCCGTCCGGTTCATCTCCCCGCCGGGAGCCATACATGGCTCAATCCTTGACAACTGGCTTGATCAGGCAGGAGATTGACGCGCGTAGAAGTCGGGGGAACGAGTGTTCACTCGTTTCTACGCGCGTCACACGCACGTCCCACGCGCCCACGCTCCACCCTCGTCCCGGCGCCCACGCACGTCCCCGGAGGGATCTACGTTGCCGAGCAAGAAGTCCGCGCGCGTCGCCGCGCTCACCGTCGCCGCCGTCTGTTCCGCGGCCTCCACCGTCGCCCTCACCTCGCCCGCGCACGCGGCCACGGTCGCCGTCCACGACATCCAGGGCACCACCCGTACCTCGCCGTACGCCGGCCAGGCGGTCACGGGTGTGGCCGGAATCGTCACCGGCGTGCGCACCTACGGCTCCTCGAGAGGTTTCTGGATCCAGGATCCGAACCCGGACGCCGATCCGGCGACCAGCGAGGGTGTCTTCGTCTTCACAAGCTCCACCCCGAAGGTCGCCGTCGGCGACTCGGTCACGGTGAGCGGCACGGTCTCGGAGTACGTCCCGGGCGGCACGACGACCGGCAACCAGTCGATCACGGAGATCACCAAGCCGGTGGTGACGGTGGTGTCCGGCGGCAACCCGGTTCCGGCCGCCACGGTGATCGGCGCGAGTTCGGTCCCGGACGTGTACACCCCGGCCGGGGACACCGCCGCCGGCAACTCGGTGGGCGGTCTCACCCTGCAGCCCCGGACGTACGCCCTGGACTACTACGAGTCCCTGGAGGGCATGAACGTCCAGGTCGACGACGCCCGCGTGGTCACCGCCACCGACCCGTACAGCGAGCTGTGGGTCACGGTGAAGCCGCACGAGAACGCGAACCGCCGCGGGGGCACGGTGTACGGCTCCTACGAGTCGCAGAACACCGGCCGGCTGCAGATCCAGTCGCTGGGCCCGACGGCCGGCTTCCCCGTCGCGAACGTCGGCGACGCCCTCACCGGCACCACCGCCGGCCCGCTGGACTACAACCAGTTCGGCGGCTACACCCTCGTCGCGAACACCCTCGGCACGCTGAAGAGCGGCGGCCTGCAGCGGGAGACGACCCGCAAGCAGCGGACCGGCGAGCTGGCCGTCGCCACGTACAACGTCGAGAACCTCGACCCGTCCGACGGCACCTTCGAGGAGCACGCCTCCGCGATCGTGAACAACCTGAAGTCGCCCGACATCGTGTCCCTGGAGGAGATCCAGGACGACAACGGCGCGACGGACGACGGCACGACCGCCGCCGACGTCACCGTGACCAAGCTGATCGACGCGATCGTGGCGGCGGGCGGCCCGAGCTACGAGTGGCGCTCCATCGACCCGACGAACGACACCGACGGCGGCGAGCCGGGCGGCAACATCCGCCAGGTGTTCCTGTTCAACCCGAAGCGGGTGTCGTTCACCGACCGCGCGGGCGGCGACGCGACCACCGCAGTCGGCGTGACGAGGACGCGCGGCAAGGCGGCACTGACGGTCTCCCCCGGCCGTATCGACCCCGCGAACACCGCCTGGAAGACCAGCCGCAAGCCGCTGGTGGGCGAGTTCGTCTTCCGTGGCCGCACGGTCTTCGTGATCGCCAACCACTTCAACTCCAAGGGCGGCGACCAGGGTCTGACCTCGCAGTACCAGCCGGTGGTGCGCAGCTCGGAGACCCAGCGCCACCAACAGGCGACGCTGGTCAACGCGTTCGTCAAGGACATCCTCGACGTCCAGAAGAACGCGGATGTCGTCGCGCTCGGCGACATCAACGACTTCGAGTTCTCCGGTACCGCGAAGATCCTCGAGGGTGACGGCACGCTGTGGTCGGCGATCAAGTCGCTGCCGAAGAGCGAGCGTTACACCTACGACTACCAGGGCAACCAACAGGTCCTGGACCAGATCCTGGTCAGCCCGTCGATCCGGCGGGCCTGCGACTTCGAGTACGACAGCGTGCACATCAACTCGGAGTTCCACGACCAGATCAGCGACCACGACCCGCAGGTCCTGCGCTTCGAGCCGTAGGCCCGCCCGCCGTCGAAGGCGACCGGTCCGGCCCGCCGGAGGAGCCCGCGATCACCGTTTCGCGGGCTCCTCCGACGACATCCGCTGCCGCGTGGTGACACGCGATCCACGCGGTACGCCGAGAGGCCGATGAGCTCGATGGCACGTGAGTCGATGACACACCGACGAGACGCCGGTCCGCCGGGGGCCGCCGCCGGGCTCGGCGGCACAGCCCCGGGCGGCCGGCGCCTGGGACTCGGCGCTGTCCTCGGAGGACGCGGCGCGCAGGCTGGCGCCGGGCCGCGCGGTGGCCGAGTGCGAGGCACTCGGCTGCGACGGGACCGTCGGGGTGGGGCTGCGCGTCGGAGGGTTCCCGGCGGGGGGCCTGGAGTCCACCGCGCGGGGCACCGCGGTCCGGGCCCGCTCGCGCCGGAAGGATTCCCACCGGACTGGGTGGCCGGGGAGATCCGCCACGAGGTGCGGGGCATCGTGCTCTCGCGGCGCCAGGTGGGCGTTTGCGCGAGGGGGCGAACGTCGCCTGTCGGCACATCAGCTGGGACGGTTGAACACGCCGTCCAGCCAGCCCTGCCAGGCGGTCTCGTCCTTCTTGGCGTCGGCGTCGGCCGCGAAGTCGTGGACGCTGATGCCGACCGGGGCGCCCCAGTGGTTGCGTCCGAAGAAACGGATCAGGGCGTCGTCGGTGCGCAGTCCGACGAAGTACGCGTTGCGGTAGTCGAGTACGGCCTCGAAGTCCTGGGGGCCGTGCACGGTCACCCGGGTTCCCTCGGCAGCGTCGTCCGCGAGCCCCAGGGCCCGCTCCACGGCGGCCAGCGCGTCGGGGGCGGTGGCCGCCTCTCCCCCGTCGAGCTGCGCGAAGGTGACGGGACGGGGCGCGAAGCGGGTGAGGTACTCGCGCAGGGTGTGCAGGTAGAAGTCCGTGTGCCTGCTGGCTCCGTCGTACTGGTTGTCCCAGTCGTCGGTGAAGATCCCGCTGTGCACGTACCGCACCCAGGCGCGCCGGCCGCCGTCGCGCGACTCGATGACGTGCTCGAGCTGGTTCACGCTCTGGATGGGGAACCCGACGTCCTCGCTGCGGATGGTGAGGTGGTGCGGGCGGTCGTAGGCGGTGACCGTGGAGCCGAAGGCCGCCTTGCCGCCGACCTTGGGCTCCGGGGCCTCCATCGGCCACAGGTATCCCCCGGTGCCGTTCGTGATGGCCTCCCACACCTGTTCGGGGGTGGCGTCGACCTCGAACTCGCGGACGATCTCGAAGGCCTTCTCGTTTTCGTGTGTCATGACGGTCTCCTCAACTGTGCTGGCGATTCGGGAAGTCCGGTCGGCTGCCGGGCCGGCTGCGGCTTGAGCGTGGGGTGTACGGCGACGACGATCCGGTGGTCGCGGCCGCCCTCGGTGTCGGGGGCGTCGTACTTGCTGATGAGGGCGGTGACCCCGGCGGTCAGCTCCTGGACGAAGGCGGCGCGGTCGGCGGCGGAGGCGAAGCGGACCTCGCCGTCCAGCGCGTAGGTCGCGAGGCGCTGCCGGGCCTTCGCGGCGCCGGTGATCAGCGAGCCGACGTCCCGCACGAGACGGGCGCCGAGCGCCAGCAGCCAGCGCGCGGAGAGCTGGTCGCGGAAGCGGTCCGGGTCCGGCTGGACCTCGGCCAGGGCGAGCGGCGAGATCACGTACGAGGCGGCGGTGGCGCGCATGAGCCGCTCGGTCACATTGCCCTTGCGGCGCTCGCCTGCCAGCTCGACCAGGCCGTGCCGCTCCAGTGCCTTCAGGTGGTAGTTCACCTTCTGCCGCGGCAGCCCGACCTTCCCGGCCAGCATCGCCGCCGAGGCGGGGCCGGCGGCCAGTTCGGCCAGCAGTCGGGCCCGTATGGGGTCAAGGGAGACGGCGGCGGCCTCGGGGTCCTCGATCACGGTGATGTCCAGCATGCGTCCACCGTCTCACCGAAAACTTTTTTTGTCCAGGGGATTCGAGTTTTCGGTGGGCGGGGGGCGGGCGGGCGGCAGGCATGCGTCGGCCCGGCATCCGCAGGGTGCGGATACCGGGCCGCCATGCACCTGCTCGGCGGTTCTAGCGCCTGGCCCGTCGCCTGCCGAGAAGGCCCGCCGCGAGGAGCGCCACGCCCGCCGCGCCGACGATCACCACGGGACGCGGGTGACGAAGGGCGAAGCGCACGGGCGCGCGCACGGGGGCGGGAACGCCGCGCTCCACACCCCGGCCGGTGCGGGCCGCGTCGCCCTGGACGAGGTGGCCCGAGCGGGCCGCCCTGTCCTGCACGATGTGCCCGGTGCGGGCCGCCCTGTCCTGGACGACATGACCGGTGCGGACCGCCTTGTCCTGGACGAGGTGTCCGGTGCGCGTCGCCCTGTCCTGCACGAGATGGCTCGCCTGGGCCGCCGTGCTGCGCAGTTGTACCGTCATCGCGCCCGCGCGGTCGCGGATGTCCGCCGCGCGGGCGAGGGCCCGGCCACGGACGTCCGTCTTGCCCGCCAACTCCTCCACCGTGGCGCCGAGTTGGCTCCTGGTGCGGGCTATCTGCCGGCGCAGTTGCGCCACTGTGTCCTTTTCCGTCATCGCTGTGCCCTTTCTCTGATCTCCTCCACATCGGCCCTGACGCTGACGAGGGTCTCCTCGGGTGTGGGGGGTGCGGCCCGGCGCAGTTGGCCGCGGCCGAGCGCCGCGAGCACGGCGGCGATCACGAACAGCACCGCCGTCACGATCAGTGCCGCGGCCCAGACGGGCAGCGTCAGCGAGAGGGCGGCGACGGCCGTGCCGGAGAGCGCGAGCAGCCCGGCGTACGCGAATGCGCCCGCAGCACCGAGCAGTCCGCCGCCGCGCCCGGCACGCCGGCCCTTCTCCGCGAACTCCATCTTCGCCAGCGCGAGCTCCTGTCGCACCAACTGGGAGAGCTGTTCGGTGGCCCGGTTGACGAGTTCACCAACGGTGTGGTGTTCCGTGGGCTGTGTCGCGGTCACGGTGTTCCGCCTCCTCTCGGTTGCGGATCCGGGTACCCCGGCCACGCGCCGCTACCCATGGCCGGACAGGTTCAGGCCAGGGCCGCCCGGCATCGCAGACCGACGTCATTCTTCAGTGATGCTTATCCGTATCCCGTAGCAGATCTAAGTGGAGCTTCACGATCGCGGTGACGACACTGCTCTCATGACGAACACCGTTTCCGCACCCGCTCCCTTCGGCCGTGCCCTCTGCGCGATGATCACGCCCTTCACCGCGACGGGCACGCTCGACCTGGACGGGGCCCAGCGGCTCGCCGCGCGACTGGTGGGGCTCGGCTGCGACGGGCTGGTGCTGTCCGGGACGACGGGCGAGTCGCCGACCACCTCGGACACCGAGAAGGCGGAGCTGATCGCGGCGGTGCGGGAGGCCGTCGGCGACCGTGCCTCCGTCGTCGCCGGCGTCGGCACCTTCGACACCCGGCACACCGTCGAACTCGCCCGGTCCGCGGAGAAGGCCGGCGCGGACGGGGTGCTCGTCGTCAGCCCGTACTACAGCCGGCCACCGCAGGACGCCCTGGAGGCGCACTTCCTGGAGGTCGCCGACGCGTCCGGGCTGCCGGTCATGCTCTACGACATCCCCGGCCGCACCGGAACGCGGATCGAGCCGGAGACCGTCCTGCGGCTCGCCGGACATCCCAGGATCGTGGCCGTCAAGGACTGCTCCTACGACTTCCTCGGCATCCAAAAGGTGCTCGCGCGCACCGAGTTGGCGTACTACGCCGGCTGCGACGAGCACAACCTCGCCCTGTACGCGGTGGGCGGCGCGGGCTATGTCAGCACGGTCGCGAACGTCGTACCGGCGGAACTCCGCGCCGTCCTGGACGCGTTCGAGGCGGGCGACACCCCCGTGTCCGCCCGCCTCCAGCAACGCGCCACGCCGCTCATCGAGTTGATGATGGCGGCGGGCCTGCCCGGCGCCGTCACCGCCAAGGCGCTCCTCGACGCGCTCGGTCTGCCCGCGGGCCCGGTCCGCGCACCGCTGCGTCCCGCCGGCCGGGAGGCGACGGAGGGGCTGCTGGCGGCGTACGAGTCGCTCACCGCCGGCTGATCAGCGGCGCGCGAAGACGGGCTGCCACATCTCCCGGCCGTTCCCGGTGTTCTCGGCGCGGACGCCGCTCAGCGGTACGGCCTTGTCGCTGCCGATCGTGACCAGCACGAGCCGGGGCCGGTACTCCTCCTCCAGGCTCGTGACCCGCTCCCAGGCGATGAGCCGCTTGTCGTCGACCCAGGCGACCAGGTCGGCGCCGCGGACCTTGGTGATCTCCTTGCCCGTACGAGGATCACGGATCGAGGAGTACGACCTGCCGGGGTCGCCGCCGACCTCCTTGGTCAGGCCGAGGGCGGCGAGCCTGCCGTTCGGGGACAGTCGCGCGGAGACGTCCGAGCGCAGGTATTTCTCGTTCGCGGGCGCGGCGGCCTTGTCGCCGTGGAGGTCGTAGAACTGCTGCAGACCGTCCTTGCCTCCGATCGTCTGCGCGTACACCCGGTCGCCCGCGCGGCTGAACGAGAAGTCCTGGCGGGCGTTGATGCTGCGGTCAGGTGCGACCGCGCTCCAGGAGGCCTGGCCGGAGGCCACGTCGAGGTCGTAGAAGCCGGACCGGCTCGACCGGCCGAACGTGGATCCCCACGTCCAGTCCTCCTGGCCGTCGGGCTTGATCAGCTTCTCCTTGATCCGCAGATCGGGGTTCTCGTCGTACGTCGTCGCGACGAGCCTGCCGCCGTCGTACGAGAACGCCAGTCCGCCGACCCCGTGCCCGACCGGGATCCACTGCTCGACCTCCCCCGTCGCGAGGTCGAGCAGGCCGATCCGGCGCGCGGGCAGGTTCCGCTCCAGCACGGCGGCGGTCTTCAGGCCGGGGGCGACGGTGACGAAGGACCAGCGGGTGTCCTTCGTGTACTTCCCGGTCTTCGGGTCGAGCAGCCAGTAGGTGCGCGCCGAGACGGCCCGCTTGTCGGTCTGCGGCCGGATCTCCGCCGTGTAGTACGCGGCCAGCACCGCGTCCCCGGCCCCGATCAGGTCGCGCGGCGGCGACTGGCCCGGGTGGGCGTGGATGCCGTCCTGGTCCAGGACGTTCGCGGGACGCACGTCTTCCTTCCCGGAGTCCAGCAGCGGCACGGCCGCTCCGACGGCGACCACGGCAGCGGCGGCCGCGGCGACGGAGACGAGCCGGCGGGTGCGGCTGCGCCGGCGGACGGCCAGCACGCGGTCGGCGAAGCCCACTCCCGTCACCGGCTGTTCGGCGGCCAGTTCCCGCAGGGAGTCGCGCACCAGGTCCTCGACGTTCACGGGCGTACCTCCACGGGCGAGAAGTCGCGCGACGGCGGATTCCGCTCGGCACCGGCGGAGCCGAGAGCGGTCAGTTCGGGCGCGAGGGCCCGCAGCCGGGCCAGGGAGCGGTGGGTGGTGGACCGTACGGTGCCCACGGAGCAGCCCAGGAGGCGGGCCACGTCGGCCTCCGGCAGGTCCTCGAAGTAGCGCAGCACGAGAACGGTGCGCTGGCGGGCGGTCAGCCGGGACAGGGCCGCACGCATCACCACGCGCAGTTCGGCGGCCGACGAGGAGTCCTGGTCCGCCGCCGGTTCCGGCGGCTCGGCGACGCTCATCTCGCGTCTGCGCCACTTCAGCCGCCAGCGGCTGATCTGCTGCCGGTACAGCACCTGCCGTACGTACGCCTCGGGTTCGTCGATGCGGTGCCACCTGCCCGCGGCCTTGGCCAGGGCGTTCTGGAGCAGGTCCTCGCCGGCATGCCGGTCGCCGCCGCTGAGCAGCACGGCGGTCCTCAGCAGCGCGGACGACCTGTTGTCCACGAAATCTCGGAAACTCTCCAGGTCCTCGGCATCCATCGTCACCTTCTCATCCCCCGGGAGCGGACCCGCTGCCCGCCCCCCGTACCCCTTCTGACGCCTGCGGCACGGCGCCGCTATGCCCGCGTGGTCCGGGGAATTTTCCGGGGCCGTCGCCGGTGCGCCGTCCCGGGACGGGCGACATGAACGCCCTCCCACGGGCCGTCTCCGGGCCGTGGAAGGGCGCTCGATGGTGACCGGCGTCGACAGCAGACGAAAGCCGGCGCCGGCCGACCACAGTCGACGACGGCTCCGCAGCAGGTCAGGATGTCGATCGAGGTGGCGGCCGCGGGTCACGGCCGCCGGTGGTCAGTTGTGGCTGTGCAGGATCTCGTTCAGGCCGCCCCACACCGCGTTGTTCGGGCGGGCCTCCACGGTGCCGGTGACCGAGTTGCGGCGGAAGAGGATGTTGGAGGCGCCGGAGAGTTCGCGGGCCTTGACGATCTGGCCGTCGGGCATCGTGACGCGGGTGCCGGCGGTGACGTAGAGGCCGGCCTCGACCACGCACTCGTCGCCCAGCGCGATGCCCACGCCCGCCTCGGCGCCGATGAGGCAGCGCTCGCCGATGGAGATGATGACGTTGCCGCCGCCGGAGAGCGTGCCCATCGTGGAGGCGCCGCCGCCGATGTCCGAACCGTCTCCGATGATCACGCCGGCCGAGATGCGGCCCTCGACCATCGAGGTGCCGAGCGTGCCGGCGTTGAAGTTGACGAAGCCCTCGTGCATGACGGTGGTGCCCTCGGCGAGGTGCGCGCCGAGGCGGACCCGGTCGGCGTCGGCGATGCGGACGCCCTTGGGGGCGACGTAGTCCGTCATGCGGGGGAACTTGTCGATGGACGTCACCTGGAGGTGCAGGCCCTCGGCGCGGGCGTTCAGGCGGACCTTCTCGACGTCGTCGACGGCGACCGGGCCGAGGGAGGTCCAGGCGACGTTGGCGAGGTGGCCGAAGACGCCGTCCAGGCTCTGGCCGTGCGGCTTGACCAGGCGGTGGGAGAGGAGGTGGAGGCGGAGGTAGACGTCGTGGGCGTCGAGCGGCTTGGCGTCGAGCGAGGCGATGACCGTGCGGACCGCTACGACGTCGACGCCTCGCCGGGGGTCCGGCCCGATCGCCTTGGCGGCGCCCTCGCCGAGCTGGGCCACGGCCTGCTCGGCGGTCAGGCGCTCGCTGCCGGAGGGACCGGGCTCTTCGGCGAGCTCGGGGGCGGGGAACCAGGTGTCGAGAATCGTGCCGTCGGCGGCGATCGTGGCGAGGCCGGCGGCCACGGCGCCGGTGGTGCGCGGAGCAGTCGTGTCGGTCATGGGGGAAACCTAACCGGATGGGGGGTTCGCAGGCCAACCAGCGGAGCGGCGTCTCAGGTGCCGGGCGCCAGGGGAAGTACGCGGGTCGGATCCGGGGCGATTCCTGCGCGGTTCGGGGACGGCGCCGGTGGGCGGCAGGTGCCGTGGCCGGGGCCGTGGCGGTGCGGCGAGCCCGTCGCGGTTGAGCACCGCTTGCCGGTCGGCACCTGTGGCCCTGTGCCGGACCGACGGACCGGCCCTGCGGTCCGCTTCGTGTGCGGGGTGCGGGCGACCGGCGTTCAGGCGTCCACGGCCGCCCGCTTTCCCCGCGTTCCCCCCGTTCCCCGCGGTTCCTCGTGGTCGGCCAGCAGCTCGTCGAGGACGTGCAGAGCGCGCCAGGTCCGGGTCATTCCGAATGTCGCGGTGGCGCGGACGGCGGCGCGCACCTCGTCGGGCGTCACTCCCGCACCCAGCGCGCGGCCGACGTGGGCGCGGAAGCTCTCCTGGAGGGTTTGGTAGAGGACGTCCACCGTCATGGTGGCGAACGCCCGCTCTCGGACGCTGATCCGGGACATGCCGGCGCGGATCCGCGACTGCAGGTCCATGTAGTCGGCGAAGCGCGGGTCGAGGGCACGCACCTCGGCGCGCATCGCGGCGGGGAGGGGGCTGCCCGTGCCGTCCGCGTTCACGTGGTGGCCCTGGCCGGTCGGCCCGGGCAGGCCATGCTCGCGCTCGATCTCGGCCAGCCGCGCCAGGGCGGCCAGCGCCGCCGGGTAGCCGCTGTCGTAGGAGATGAAGCGGAGCAGCTCACGCAGGTCGTCGGCGTCCAGGCCGTTGTCCAGGGCGGCCCGCACGTGCATTTCGAAGGGCATGCCGAGGACCTGCTCACAGACGTCGGCCACGAGGTTGAGCAGGATCCGCTCACGCTGCGTCAGCGTGGCTCCGGTTCCGGCGAGTTGGAAGCTTGCGGCGGCCATCTCCGCGAACGCGGGGTCCAGTTCTCTGACCGTGGTGCGGGTCGGCAGCGTCATGACGACTCCTCTGAGTGGACGACTGTAGGGCTACGACTGTAAGGCTACGAGCGTAGCCCTACAGTCCGTCCAATACAATGCCGGACCATGGACGCGACCACCCCGGGCCGGAAGCCCGCCCGTACCGCGCCGCGCGGCCGCAACCCGCGCGGCCAGGGCGAGCGGCTGCGCGCCGAGATCGTCGACGCGGCACTCCGGCTGCTGGACGAACTCGCCGACGACCAGGCGCTGTCGCTGCGCGCGGTCGCCCGCGAGGTGGGCATCGCCGCGACCTCCGTCTACATCCACTTCGCCGACCGTGACGCACTGGTGCTGGCCGCGCTGGAGCACTGCCACGCGGGCCTGCTGCGCGCGGTGGACGACGCGGAGTCGGGCGCCGCCGATCCCGTGGCCGCGTTGCGGGCCCGCACGGCGCTGCTCGGCACGTGGTCCCGCGAGCACCCGGGGCTCTACAAAGTGCTGCACGAGAGCACGCTCAACCGGCGCTCGGACATGTCCTTCAAGGACGACATGTCCGAGCGCACGACCGCGGCGATCCGGCGGTGCATGGACGCCGGGCTGGTGCCACACGGTGACGCGGAGACCGTCTCCCTGGACCTGCGCACGGCCGTCCACGGCGCGGTCTCCCTGCGCGTCAACCAACCCGAGCTGCCCTGGCCCGCGCTGGAGGAACAGGTGGACCGCTTCCTGACGAAGCTGGTCGGCGTCCCGCCCGCGCAACGGTGACGCCGGCACCGCGGACCGTCGCCGTCGGATGCGGAGCCGACGCCGGTCGGGGCGTCGGGTCCGCCCGCCTCCGCCGCGCTCAGTGCGATGCGGGCGGGGGCGGGGGAACGAGGCGGGCCAGCATTTCCCGGGCGTGGTCCTCGTCGTACGGGGTGTCCGTGAGGAGTACCTGGAGGCAGATGCCGTCCAGCAGGGCCACCAGGGCGCGGGCCGTGACCGGGTCGGTGCGGGGGGTCAGGAGGGCGGCCAGGTCGTCGGCCCATTCCGCGGCCACCGGACGCAGTGCCGGGCGGCGCAGGGCGGCGAGGTAGAGCTCGTATTCGAGTTCCACGCCGGTGCGGTCGCCGGCCAGCCATTCGCCGAGCCGGCCGGCCAGTTCGGCGGGCAGGTCGGTACGGGGGTCGGACAGGGCGCCGCGGTCCGCGATCACCTTGGCGAAGCCCTCGTTGGCCTGGCGCAGGGCGGCCGTCATCAGGTCGTCGAGAGTGGTGAAGTGGTAGGTCGTCGAGCCCAGGGGGACGTCCGCCTCGGCGGCCACCGAGCGGTGGGTGAGCCCGGCCAGTCCCTTGCGGCCGACGACCCGTATGGCCGCGTCGATGATCCGCTGGCGGCGTTCGGGGTCGTAGCGGCGGGCCATCAGTGGGCGCCGCCCAGGTTCAGGACGACCACTCCGCCCACTATCAGCACAACCCCGGCGATCTTGGTGACGGTGAGGGTCTCGCCGAAGAGGAGCAGGCCGAGGAGGGCGATCGACGCGGTGCCCACCCCGGCCCAGATCGCGTACGCCGTGCCGATGCCCACGGACTTCAGGGTCTGGGCGAGGAGGGCGAACGAGACGACATACCCGGCGGCCGTGACCAGGGTGGGCCAGAGCCTGCTGAAGCCGTCGCTGTACTTCATGGCGGTCGTCGCGGCCACCTCGGCGGCGATGGCTCCGCAGAGCGTCACGTATCCCATGTGTACGAGCGTACACAACGAAGCCCGATGATGTGTACGTGCGTACGTAACGACTGGCTCACGGTGCGGGAGCGGCGGTAACGGGGCGCCTTCATGGGAGAGTTCGTCCGTGTTCGCGGGCGGGAGTGCGAAAGCGTTATCGAAAGCGCTCGCCGAAACGGATGAACACCCGCCACGGGGTCCACTACTGTTTCACCGTTCACACACCGGGCCACCGCAGCCGCGGCAGCCGTCAGGGGCGCCGCTGGAGGAACAGCGCATGCCAGAAAACAAGTCCCGGCCGCCCCAGGATCAACCGTGGGAGAACGGCTGGGCCCCGGACACCTCCCGGGCTCCCGGAACCCGACGCCTGTGGCTCGCGGGTGCTCTCGCCGTGGCCACCGTCGTCGCGTGCGTGACGGCCATCGCCGTGAACGACCGGGACACCGACCGGAGTTCGGACGCCCGTGAAGGGCAGACGTTGTCCGACGACGAGACCGCGTCCGGGCTCATCTCCTTCGCCACACCGTCCGCGACCGGCAGCAGCAGTGCGGGGGCGGCAGGGAAGAACGCGAAGAGCGAGAGTCCCGCTCCGTCCGTCTCCGGCAGTGGGTCCGCCTCGTCCTCTCCCCAGGCGGGCAGCAAGAGCAGCCCCAAGCCGCACACTTCGGCGAAGCCGTCCTCGTCGCCTTCGAAGACCACGAAGCCGGCCGATCCCGCGCCGTCCAGCTACGAGCGGTCGGTGCAGTCGGTCAACTACCCCGACCGCTACTGGCACGTGAGCAGCGGTCTGGTGAAGCTCGACTCGCCGCGCGGCTCGGAGTCCCGGGCGGACTCCACCTACACCGTGGTGAAGGGGCTGACCGACAGCTCCTGCTTCTCGTTCAAGACGGCCGACGGCAACTACCTGCGGCACCGCAACTTCGTGCTGCGCGCCGAACGCAACGACGGCTCGGGCCTGTTCAAGCAGGACGCCACCTTCTGCGCCCGTCCCTCCTCCTACTCCGGCGCGGTCATGCTGGAGTCGGTGAACTACCCGGGCCGCTATCTGCGCCACAAGGACTTCCAGATCCGGCTCGACCCGTACCAGAACAGCGGCCTGTACCGGGCGGACTCCGCCTTCCGGTTCGTGGCCGGGCTGGGCTGAGACACACATGAAAGCGGCGGCACCCCCCACGGGGGCGCCGCCGCTTTCGTGTGCCCGAGGACCTCAGACGTTGAAGCCCAGCGCGCGCAGCTGCTCGCGGCCGTCGTCCGTGATCTTGTCGGGGCCCCACGGGGGCATCCAGACCCAGTTGATGCGCAGTTCGTTCACCAGGCCGTCGGTGGCGGACTTGGCCTGGTCCTCGATGACGTCGGTCAGCGGGCAGGCCGCAGACGTCAGGGTCATGTCGATCGTCGCGATGTTCGCGTCGTCGATGTGGATGCCGTAGATCAGCCCGAGGTTGACGACATCGATGCCCAGCTCGGGGTCCACGACGTCGTACAGCGCCTCGCGGAGTTCTTCCTCCGAGGCCGGCTTCATCTCAACGGTCTCGCTCATGCCGTCTCCCTTTCGGCGTCGGCTCCGCCCAGAGCCTGAGCCGTCGCGTCCTTCCACGCCATCCAGCTGAGGAGGGCGCACTTCACCCGGGCCGGGTACTTGGAGACACCGGCGAACGCGACCGCGTCCTCCAGCACCTCCTCCATCGCGTCGTCCGGCTCGATCCTGCCCTTGGACTGCATCAGCTCCAGGAAGGTCTCCTGGATCTTCTGCGCGTCCGACAGGTCCTTGCCGACCAGCAGTTCGTTGAGGACGGACGCGCTGGCCTGGCTGATGGAACAGCCCTGGCCCTCGTAGGAGACGTCCTCGATCCTCGTGCCGTCGTACTTCACCCGCAGGGTGATCTCGTCGCCGCAGGTGGGGTTGACGTGGTGCACCTCGGCGTCGCCGTCCCGCAGACCACGCCCGTGCGGGTGCTTGTAGTGGTCCAGGATGACTTCCTGGTACATCGAGTCCAGCTTCACGGTCTCAGCTCACGCCCTTCAGCCGAAGAAGTTCCGTACGTGCTCCAGACCGTCGACCAGAGCGTCGATCTCGGCCGGCGTGGAGTACAGATAGAACGACGCCCGGGTGGTCGCGGGAATTCCGTAGCGCAGGCAGACGGGTCGGGCGCAGTGGTGACCCACCCGGACCGCGATGCCCTGCTCGTCGAGGACCTGGCCCACGTCGTGCGGGTGGATGTCACCGAGGGTGAAGGAGATCGCGGCCCCGCGGTCCTCGGCCGTGGTCGGGCCGATGATCCGCAGGTCCGGGACCTCGCCCAGCCGCTTGACGGCGTACTCGGTCAGCGCGTGCTCATGGGCGAGGATCCGGTCCATGCCGATCGCGTTGAGGTAGTCGATCGCCGCGCCGAGGCCGACCGCCTGGGCGATCGGCGGGGTGCCCGCCTCGAACTTGTGGGGGGCGGGCGCGTAGGTCGAGGAGTGCATCGACACCGTCTCGATCATCTCGCCGCCGCCCAGGAACGGGGGCAGGTCCTCCAGGAGTTCCTGGCGGCCCCACAGGACACCGATGCCGGTCGGGCCGCACATCTTGTGGCCGGTGAAGGCCACGAAGTCGGCCTGGAGGGCCTGGACGTCCAGCGGCATGTGGGGGGCGGCCTGCGAAGCGTCGATGCAGACCAGGGCGCCCACCTCCTGGGCGCGGCGCACTATCGCCTCGACCGGGTTGACCGTGCCCAGGATGTTCGAGACCAGCACGAAGGAGACGATCTTCGTCTTCTCGGTGATGACCTCGTTGATGTCGGAGAGGTCCAGACGGCCGTCGTCGGTCAGACCGAACCACTTCAGTTTCGCGCCCGTGCGCTGCGCGAGCAGCTGCCACGGCACGATGTTGGAGTGGTGCTCCATCTCCGTGATGACGATCTCGGTCTCGTGGTCCACGCGGTAGGGCTCGTCCGCCCAGCCGAGCATGTTCGCCACGAGGTTGAGCGACTCGGAGGCGTTCTTGGTGAAGATCACCTCGTCGCGGCTGGGCGCGTTGACGAACTCCGCGACCTTGTCGCGCGCGCCCTCGTACAGCGCCGTGGCCTCCTCGGCGAGCACATGCACACCGCGGTGGACGTTGGCGTTGTAGCGCTCGTAGTACTCGCTCAGGGCGTCCAGCACCTGGCGCGGCTTCTGCGAGGTCGCCGCGTTGTCCAGGTACACGAGCTTCTGACCGTCGTGGACCTGGCGGTCCAGGATCGGGAAGTCCTTGCGGAGCGCCTCGGTGTCGAGGAGGCCCGGCAGCTGTGTCACGCGGATGCGCCACCCTTCACGTATGCCTCGTAGCCCTCGTTCTCCAGCTTGTCCGCGAGTTCGGGGCCACCGGACTCGGCGATCCGCCCATCGGCGAAGACATGGACGTGGTCGGGCTTGATGTAGCGCAGGATGCGCGTGTAGTGCGTGATCAGCAGGGTGCCGACCTCGCCGGTCTCGCGGACGCGGTTGACGCCCTCGGAGACGATGCGAAGAGCGTCGACGTCGAGGCCGGAGTCGGTCTCGTCGAGGATCGCGATCTTCGGCTTGAGCAGCTCGAGCTGGAGGATCTCGTGGCGCTTCTTCTCACCGCCGGAGAAGCCCTCGTTGACGTTGCGCTCGGCGAAGGACGGGTCCATGTTGAGGCGCTCCATGGTCTCCTTGACCTCCTTCACCCAGGTGCGCAGCTTGGGGGCCTCGCCGCGGATGGCGGTGGCGGAGGTGCGCAGGAAGTTGGAGACCGAGACGCCGGGGACCTCGACCGGGTACTGCATGGCCAGGAAGAGGCCGGCGCGGGCGCGCTCGTCGACGGACATCCCGAGGACGTCCTCGCCGTCGAGCAGCACGGTGCCCTCGGTGATCGTGTACTTCGGGTGACCCGCGAGGGAGTAGGCGAGGGTCGACTTGCCGGAGCCGTTGGGGCCCATGATGGCGTGCGTCTCGCCCTGCTTCACGGTCAGGTCGACGCCCTTGAGGATCTCCTTCGTGGCGTTGTCGGCCTCGACGGTGACGTGCAGGTCTCGGATTTCAAGCGTTGCCATGGGTGCCTCAGGACTCCTGGGTGAGGGAGACGAGCACGTCGTCCCCTTCGATCTTTACGGGGTATACGGGGACGGGGCGCGTCGCGGGAAGGCCGGACGGCTTGCCGGTGCGGAGGTCGAAGCTGGAGCCGTGCAGCCAGCACTCGATCTGGCAGTCCTCCACCTCGCCCTCGGAGAGCGAGACGTTGGCGTGGGAGCAGATGTCGTGGATGGCGAACACCTCCCCGGCGGTCTGCACGACCGAGACCGGCGTGCCGTCGAGTTCCACCCTTTTCGGGGTGTCCTCCTCCAGCTCGCTCAGCCCGCAGGCGCGTACGAAGCCGGCCATCAGACCGTGGCCTCGAGCTCGGTCTCGATCTTGCCGAGCAGGCGCTCCTCGATGTCCGGGACACCGATCTGCTGGACCAGTTCGGCGAAGAAGCCGCGGACCACCAGGCGGCGGGCCTCGTCGGCCGGGATGCCGCGGGCCATCAGGTAGAAGAGCTGCTCGTCGTCGAAGCGGCCGGTGGCGGAGGCGTGGCCGGCGCCGACGATCTCACCGGTCTCGATCTCCAGGTTGGGCACCGAGTCGACGCGCGCGCCGTCCGTGAGGACGAGGTTGCGGTTCATCTCGTAGGTGTCGGTGCCCTCGGCCTTGGCCTCGATGAGCACGTCACCGATCCACACGGCGTGCGCGTCGTCGCCCTGGAGCGCGCCCTTGTAGACGACGTTGGACTTGCAGTGCGGGACGTTGTGGTCGACCAGCAGGCGGTGCTCCTGGTGCTGGCCGGCGTCGGTGAAGTACAGGCCGAACAGCTCGGCCTCGCCGCCGGTGCCCGCGTAGGACACGCGCGGGTGAAGGCGTACGAGGTCGCCGCCGAAGGTCACGACGACCGACTTGAAGGAGGCGTCCCGGCCGATCAGGGCGTTGTGCTGGGCGACGTGGACGGCCTTGTCGTCCCAGTCCTGGACGGAGACGACGGTCAGCTTGGCACCGTCGCCCAGGACGTAGTCGACGTTGGCCGCGACGACGGCGTCACCGGTGTGGTCGATGACGACGACGGCCTCGGCGAAGGCCCCGAGCTCGATCACCTGGTGGGCGAAGGAGGTGCCGCCCTCGCCGTGCACCGCGATCCGGACCGGCTCGGTGAGGACCGTCTCCTTGGGGACGGTGATCACGCCGGCCTTCTCGAAGGCGGAGTAGGCCTGGGCGGTGACGCGGTCGGCCGGGACGCCCGCCCTGCCGATCCGGGCGTCGTCACGGCCGACGAGCTCGACGGTGACGCCCTCGGGGGCCTCCACGGTGACCTTCACTCCGTCGCCGGTCGCGGTGGCGGTGCCGTCGTGCAGCCCGCGCAGGCGCTCCAGCGGGGTGAACCGCCACTCCTCCTCGCGGCCGTGCGGGACCGGGAAGTCCGCCACGTCGTAGGACGGGGGCGCGCTCATGCGCGTGGCGACGGTCGACTCGGCGGCGACCGCGATCGCGCCCGCGGTGGTCGACCCCGCGGGTGGGGGTCCCCCCGCCCGAACGGAGTTGAGGGTGGGGGAGTTCTGAGCCTCAGCCATGGCTGTCGGTTTGCTCTCTTCCTACGTCAGAAATCTGCTGCTGCTTCTCGTGAGGGCGGTCAGCCGACCGCGCCTTCCATCTGCAGCTCGATCAGCCGGTTGAGCTCCAGCGCGTACTCCATCGGCAGCTCCTTCGCGATGGGCTCGACGAAGCCGCGCACGATCATCGCCATCGCCTCGAACTCGCTCATACCGCGGCTCATCAGGTAGAAGAGCTGGTCCTCGGAGACCTTGGAGACGGTCGCCTCGTGGCCCATGGACACGTCGTCCTCGCGGACGTCCACGTAGGGGTACGTGTCGGAGCGGGAGATGGTGTCGACGAGCAGCGCGTCGCACAGCACGTTGGACTTGGAGCCGTGGGCGCCCTCGCCGATCTCGACGAGACCGCGGTAGGAGGTACGGCCGCCGCCGCGCGCCACCGACTTGGAGACGATGTTGGAGGAGGTGTTCGGCGCCATGTGGACCATCTTGGAGCCGGCGTCCTGGTGCTGGCCCTCGCCCGCGAAGGCGATGGAGAGGGTCTCGCCCTTGGCGTGCTCGCCCATCAGGTAGACGGCCGGGTACTTCATCGTCACCTTGGAGCCGATGTTGCCGTCGATCCACTCCATGGTCGCGCCCTCGTAGGCGACGGCGCGCTTGGTGACCAGGTTGTAGACGTTGTTCGACCAGTTCTGGATGGTCGTGTAGCGGCAGCGGGCGTTCTTCTTGACGATGATCTCGACGACCGCGCTGTGCAGGGAGTCGCTCTTGTAGATCGGGGCGGTGCACCCCTCGACGTAGTGCACGTAGGCGCCCTCGTCGACGATGATCAGGGTCCGCTCGAACTGGCCCATGTTCTCCGTGTTGATCCGGAAGTAGGCCTGGAGCGGGATCTCGACGTGCACGCCCTTGGGGACGTAGATGAAGGAGCCGCCCGACCACACGGCGGTGTTCAGGGCCGCGAACTTGTTGTCACCGGCGGGGATGACGGTCCCGAAGTACTCCTTGAAGAGCTCCGGGTGCTCCTTCAGCGCGGTGTCGGTGTCGAGGAAGATGACGCCCTGCTCCTCCAGGTCCTCGCGGATCTGGTGGTAGACGACCTCCGACTCGTACTGGGCCGCGACGCCCGCGACGAGGCGCTGCTTCTCCGCCTCCGGGATGCCGAGCTTGTCGTAGGTGTTCTTGATGTCCTCGGGCAGGTCCTCCCAGGACTCCGCCTGCTTCTCCGTGGAGCGCACGAAGTACTTGATGTTGTCGAAGTCGATGCCGGAGAGGTCGGAGCCCCAGTTCGGCATGGGCTTCTTCGAGAACAGCTTCAGGCCCTTGAGACGGAGCTTGGTCATCCACTCCGGCTCGGACTTCTTCGAGGAGATGTCGGTGACGACGTCCTCGTTGATGCCGCGCCGCGCAGAGGCACCGGCGGTGTCGGAGTCGGCCCAGCCGTATTCGTACTTACCCAGGCCCTCGAGTTCGGGGTGGGCAGTCTCCGTGGGGAGAGTCATGCGGGGTTCCTCCCGGCCGTGCTTGCAGATGCGTTGTGGGTGGTTGTGGAAACTTTGGGGATGAACGTCGTGCAGACGCCGTCACCGTGCGCGATGGTCGCCAGTCGCTGGACGTGGGTTCCGAGCAGCTGGGAGAAGATCTCGGTCTCCGCCTCACAGAGCTGCGGGAACTTCTCCGCGACGTGGGCGACGGGGCAGTGGTGCTGGCAGAGCTGTTCGCCGACCGGTGCGCTACGCGCCGTAGCAGCGTACCCGTCCACGCTCAGGGCCTTGGCCAGGGCTTCCGTCCGCTCTTCGGGGGCGGCGGCCTCGATCGCCTCGCGGTACGCGGCGGCCTGTTCGGCGATCCGCGCGCGTGCGAAGGCGACGACGGCCTCGTCCCCGCCGAAGCGCTCCTGGATCCAGCGCAGGGCGTCGGCGGCGAGCGCGTCGTAGGACTGGTCGAAGGCGTCCCGGCCGCAGTCGGTGAGGGCGAAGACCTTCGCGGGGCGACCGCGGGTCCGCGCTCCGTACACCCGCTGCTCGCGGGCCTCCACGACGTCGTCGGCGACCAGCGCGTCGAGGTGGCGGCGGACGGCGGCGGGGGTGAGCCCCAGCCGTCCGGCCAGCTCGGTGACGGTGGAGGGCCCGTGGTCCAGGATGGACCGCGCGACCCGGTTGCGGGTGGACCGGTCCGAACGCAACCCAGCCGCGAGCTCCTCCTGAGGGGCCCCCGTGGGGGTCTCCCGAGCCTCGCCGACGTTTTTCACAACGCCATTGTTGCGTAATTCCTTCGAGGCAGGCAAGCCGCGCCCGGAGCGACCGGCGGTGCCCTGCGTCACTTAGGCATACCTAATCCGACCTGCGCAAACGATCTTTGATCGATCAGCGGGCCGCGAACGGGCCGCTTAATTCACTGGCCCCGGACTCCCTGTGCGAGGACACTGCCGAACCATGCCCACACCCCCTCCCACCGGCCCACTTGTCACCCGCGAGACCCTCACGGCCCAGCTGCGCGCCCTGGGCGTCGAACCAGGAGAAATCCTCCTGGTCCATTCGTCCATGCGGGCACTCGGCTGGGTCTGCGGAGGCGCCGTGGCGGTCGTCCGGGGACTTCTGGACGCGATCGGCCCGGACGGCACACTCGTGGTCCCCACCCAGACCGGCGACCTGTCCGACCCCGCGGAGTGGCGCCGTCCTCCCGTGCCGGAGGAGTGGTGGGAGACGATCCGCGTCACCATGCCCGCGTACGACCCCCTCGTCACCCCCTCCCGAGGGACGGGCGTGATACCGGAGACCCTGCGCACCTGGCCCGGCGCCCTGCGCAGCGCGCACCCGCAGACCTCGTTCGCGGCGCTCGGACCACGGGCGGCCGAGATCGTCGACGGGCACGCGCCCGACTGCCGGCTGGGCGAGCGCAGTCCGCTCGCCCGACTGGAGAGGCTGGGCGCGCGGGTGCTGCTCCTCGGCGCGGGATACGGCACCTGCACCAGCTTCCACCTGGCCGAGTACCGGATCCCGGCCCCGCTGGTGGAGATCGGCAGGCCCGGGGCCGCCGGCTGGGAGGTGGTGACCGAGGTGTCGATCGACTCCGACCGGTTCGACGAGCTCGGCTACGACTTCGAGCGGGACAGGACCGTCGTACGGGGCAAGGTGGGCGCGGCCGACGTACGGCTGTTTCCGGTCGCGGACGCCGTCGCCTACGCCGAGCGGTGGCTGGCCGTGCACCGGCCCCGCGAGGAGTAGGACCGACGGGTGTGGCCGGTTCCCGTACCCTCCCCCACTCTCGGCTCCGCTCGAGCGGGGGGACCCCCACGTCCGAGCCCGCACCGGCGAACCTAGACTCTGGACCCATGCGAACTGAGCCTGTCGTCCGGGTCCAGGCCCTGGTGAAGCGGTACGGGACGAAGACCGCGGTGGACGGCCTCGATCTGACGGCCCGGCCGGGCGTCACCGCCGTACTCGGCCCCAACGGCGCCGGGAAGACGACGACGATCGAGACCTGCGAGGGATACCGCAGACCGGACTCCGGCGAGGTGCGCGTGCTGGGGCTCGACCCGGTGCGGCAGGCCTCCGGGCTGCGGCCCCGGATCGGGGTGATGCTGCAGTCCGGGGGCGTGTACTCGGGCGCGCGGGCCGACGAGATGCTGCGGCACGTGGCCAAGCTGCACGCCCACCCGCTGGACGTGGACGCGCTGATCGAACGGCTCGGCCTCGGCTCCTGCGGCCGCACCACGTACCGGCGGCTGTCCGGCGGCCAGCAGCAGCGCCTCGCGCTGGCGATGGCGGTCGTGGGCCGCCCGGAGCTGGTGTTCCTGGACGAGCCCACCGCCGGCCTGGACCCGCAGGCCCGCCGCGCCACCTGGGACCTGGTCCGGGACCTGCGCGCGGACGGCGTCTCGGTCATCCTCACCACCCACTACATGGACGAGGCCGAGCAGCTCGCCGACGACGTGGCGATCATCGACGCGGGCCGGGCCATCGCCCAGGGCTCCCCGGAGGAGCTGTGCCGCGGCGGCGCCGAGAACACCCTGCGGTTCACCGGCCGGCCCGGCCTCGACGTCGCGTCCCTGCTCAAGGCCCTGCCCGCGGACTCCTCCGCGGCCGAACTGACCCCGGGCTCCTACCGGGTGATGGGCAAGATCGACCCCCAGCTGCTGGCGACGGTGACGTCGTGGTGCGCGCAGCACGGCGTGATGCCGGACCGCATCTCGGTGGAACGGCACACCCTGGAGGACGTCTTCCTCGAACTGACCGGCAAGGAGCTGCGTTCGTGACCGCCACCGGCCTCTACTCCCCCGAGCCGGGGGCGGCGCCCCTCCCCCGCATGATCGCGGCCCAGGCGGCGCTGGAGACGAAGATGCTCCTGCGCAACGGTGAGCAGCTGCTGCTCACCGTGGTGATCCCGACGCTGCTGCTGGTCCTGTTCAGCGGCGTGGACATCATCGACACCGGGGCGGGCGAGGCGGTGGACTTCCTCACCCCCGGCGTCCTCGCGCTCGCGGTCATGTCCACGGCCTTCACCGGCCAGGCCATCGCGACGGGCTTCGAGCGCCGCTACGGCGTCCTGAAGCGGCTCGCCTCCTCCCCCCTCCCCCGCTGGGGCCTGATGACCGCGAAGACGGCGTCGGTGCTGGTCACGGAGGTCCTGCAGGTGATCCTCCTCACGGTGATCGCCTTCGCGCTGGGCTGGGACCCGCACGGAAACCCGCTCGCCGTCCTGCTCCTGCTGATCCTCGGCACCGCCGCCTTCTCCGGCCTCGGCCTGCTGATGGCGGGCACCCTGAAGGCGGAGGCGACCCTGGCCGCCGCCAACCTGGTCTTCCTGCTGCTGCTCGTGGGCGGCGGGGTCATCGTCCCGCTGGACAAGTTCCCGTCCGGTGTCCAGGACGTCCTGGGGCTGCTGCCGATCTCGGCGCTGTCGGACGGACTGCGGGACGTGCTCCAGCACGGGGCCGGGACACCGTGGGGTGACCTGGGGATTCTCACGGTGTGGGCGGTCGCCGCGCTGGCGGCGGCAGGCCGGTTCTTCCGCTGGGAATGAGCCCGTGAGCGACCCTCGTGAAAGCGTGCACAAGCGGCGGCCTACGATGGTGGGCGTGCCGAACGTGACCCGCGCCGACGCCTTGGCGGCCCTGCGCAACCCCCTCGCCTTCATCGCCACCCGCTGGACCCCCCGACCCCGGACGGTCCGGCGGGCGGCGCTCGCCGCGCTCGTGATGTCGGTGGTCATCGTGGTCACCGGCGGCGCCGTGCGGCTGACCGGCTCCGGCCTCGGCTGCCCGACCTGGCCCAAGTGCACCGACGACTCGCTCACCGCGACCGGCGCGATGGGCTTCCACGGCGCCATCGAGTTCGGCAACCGCATGCTGACGTACGTGCTGTGCGCGGCGGTCGGCTGGGCGATCATCGCCGCGCGCTCGCAGAAGCCGTACCGCCGGAGCCTGACCCGGCTCGGCTGGGCGCAGTTCTGGATCGTGATGAGCAACGCGATCCTCGGCGGGATCGTCGTCCTCGTCGGCCTGAACCCCTACACGGTGGCCGCGCACTTCGTGGCCACATCCGCCCTGATCGCGGTCGCCACGGTGATGTGGCAGCGCACACGGGAGGGCGACGGGGAGAGCCGTCCGCTGGTCGGCGGAGCCGTCCGGCAGCTGGTGTGGTTCCTGGTCGCCGCCTCGGTGCTGCTGATCCTGGTCGGCACGGTGGTGACCGGCGCGGGCCCGCACGCGGGCGACTCCAGCGAGGTCGAGCGGATGCCCCTGGACTGGGAGACGGTCAGCAAGGTGCACGCCGTACTGGCGTGGATCGTGGTGTCGCTGACCTTCGCCCTGTGGTTCGTCCTCAAGGCGGTCGACTCCCCCAAGGACCCGCTGGACCGCACCCGGGACCTGTTCCTGGTGCTGCTCGCCCAGGGTGTCGTCGGGTACGTCCAGTACTTCACCAACCTGCCCGAGGCCCTGGTCGGCGTGCACATGCTCGGCTCGGCCCTGGTGTGGATCGCCGTGCTGCGGGTCCTGCTGGCGCTGCGCGAGCGCCCGGAGACCACGATCGAGCTGCCGGGACCGGCGGCGGAGGCCACGGTCGGCTCCCCCTCGTAGCCTCTCCCCGGCCCTTCACCCGAGCCCGTACACCCGCCGCGCGTTCCCCGCCGCCACCATCCCCGCCACCCGCTGCGCGTCCGTCAGCGACCACGCGCCCTCGGCGACCCAGGTGCCCAGCACCCGGTCCAGCGCCTCGCGGAACAGGCGCGCTCCGACGACATGCAGTTCGGGCAGGCCCTGGGCTCCGCTGGAGAACAGGATCTTGCCGAAGGGGGCCAGTTCCAGGATCTCCGCGAGGACCGTCGCGGCGCGGGCGCCGATGCGCACGAGTGCGGCGCCGGCATCGGCGTGGACATGCGGGAAGATCCCGGCCAGATGGGCGGCCTGGCGGTGGTAGGGGTAGCCGTGGAGCAGGATCAGGTCGGTGCCGAGGCCGGCCGTCGCCCGGACGAAGTCCGTCAGCAGCATCGGGTCGGTGCGGTCGATGCGCAGGCCCGGCTCACCGAGCCCGGCGTGCAGCTGGAGCGGCAGTCCCGAGGCGACGGCGATCCACAGCAGGTGCCGCAGCAGTACGGGGTCGCTCAGCTCGCCGCCGACCGGGCGGGCGGCCAGCCAGCGGCCCGCCGCTCCCCGCACCTCCCCGGGCCCCGGCGGCTGGGGCGCCAGCGCCAGGCCGTGCCGGACTCCCGCGACGGAGGTGAAGGCGACGGCGTTCGCGGCGGCGGAGTGGACCGCCTCGGCGAGGTTGGCGAGGAAGGACTCGACGGTTCCGGAGGTGTCGGCGACCTGCTCGGCGAGGAGTTCCAGACGCACGATCTCGCGCGCCTCGGCGGCTCCCGCCAGGGCCAGTTCGTCCGGTCCGGTGAGGTCGCCGGGCAGTCCGGTGTCGACGAGGTAGGTGGTGATGCCGCTGCCGCGCAACAGTCTGCGGCCCGCCTCCAGGACGCCGAGTTCCCGGCGTCTGGCGAGATAGCGGGCGGGCGGGCAGTGCGGTTCCAGGCCGAGCAGCGGCGGGCACCAGCGGCGCACCGCGAACCCGGTCTGGGTGTCGAACAGGGTCGTGCCCGGGGCCGGCGGACCCTCGGTGCGCGCCAGCTGGGCCTCGAACGTGCCGAGACCCAGCTCCGTTCTCAGGACGCCGTGGCAGTACTGGTCCACCAGGGACGGCGTTTCGATCATCGGGACTCCCGCTGACTGGACCTCGTACTCCTAAGGTCCTAACGGGTGAACCGGCTGTCAGGTAGTGCCGCAGACGGACTCAGCCGTTCTTGGGGCCGCCGAGCTGGATGCCTGCCATGCGGGTCCACTCGTACGGTCCCGTCCTCACCTTCGCCGCGAACTCGCCGTCGAAGGACTCGTGGACCGTGACCCCGGCCTTCTCGACGGCCTGCCCGGCGATCTCCACCGAGGGGGCCACGAGGTCGCCCCAGCCGCCGTCCTCGCCGACGAGCACGATCCGGGCGCCGCGTTCGCCGATGTGGGCGACCTGTGCCTCGGCGCCGCCGTGCTCCTTGGCGAAGGCGTTGATCTGCTTGGTGAGGCGGGCGGCCCTGCGCTCGGCCTTCGCGTCGACCTGCTGAGTTTCTGCCATGACCAGGATGCTACCGACGGGTAGTTCGATCGGCGACGGCCGGGGGGCGTGACGCTTACCTCAGGAAGGGGTCCACGGCGACCGCCACGAACAGCAGCGAGACATAGGTGATCGACCAGTGGAACAGCCGCATCTCCTTCAGCTTCCCGCCCGTGACCTCGGCCTTCGCACGGTTCTGCAGCGCGTGCGCCTCCCACAGCCACCAGCCGCCGGCCACCAGCGCCACCGAGGTGTAGAACCAGCCGGTGTAGCCCAGCGGGGTCAGCAGCAGCGAGACGGCGACCATCACCCAGCTGTAGAGGACGATCTGCTTGGCGACCACCTTGTTGGAGGCGACGACCGGCAGCATCGGCACGCCCACGCGCGCGTAGTCGTCCTTGACCTTCATGGAGAGCGGCCAGTAGTGCGGCGGCGTCCAGAAGAACATGACGAGGAAGAGGATGACCGGCGCCCAGGACACCGAGTCCGTCACGGCCGACCAGCCGATCAGCACCGGCATGCAGCCGGCGATGCCGCCCCACACGATGTTCTGCGAGGTGCGCCGCTTGAGGATCATCGTGTAGACGACGACGTAGAAGAGGAGCGCTCCGAGCGACAGCCAGGCGGACAGCCAGTTGACGGTCAGCCCGAACAGCAGGGTCGAACCGATCGCGAGGGTGATGCCGAAGGCGAGGCACTCGCGCGGGCTGACCATCCCGGTGACCAGCGGACGCTGCGAGGTGCGGTCCATCAGTGCGTCGATGTCCCGGTCGATGTACATGTTCAGGGCGTTGGCACCGCCCGCGGAGAGGTAGCCGCCGACGCAGGTCAGGAGCACCAGACCGAGGTCCGGGACACCCTGCTGCGCCAGGAACATCACCGGAACGGTGGTGATCAGCAGCAGCTCGATGATCCGCGGCTTGGTCAGCGCCACGAACCCCATGACCCGGGCCTTCGGCGGCCGTCGGCTCGGGCTCTGGCTCGTCCCGATCATCCCTACCGGACGGGATTCAACGGCCGTCACGCACACCCCTGACAGAGACTCCCAGCAAGCCTCCCCATGTGAATGCGGGGCGAAGGCTCGCGCGTACCACGCCACTGTAGACGTTGCCCAGACCCGGGCATTCGCGGGGGTGGGGTCGTGTTGGGCGGGGCTCGCGGAAGAGCCGTACGGCACTCTGTTGAGCACTCGTACGAGCACCTCCGTATTCACATGCTGAACAGGAGAGTTCCCGGTCGGGAGGCCGATCCCCGGCGGCCCGGGCAGTCGGGAACGACTCCTGCCATGACTCGAAAAAACGGACGTACCTACGGGGGTAGGCTCGACAACGGCCGGTGGGCGCCGCGTGCACCGGTATTCGACATGCGTGACATTTCGACATGCGTGACATGTGGAGAGGAGCCCTGACCCAGGGTGAGCACCAAGCCGACCACAACAGACCTCGAGTGGACCGAGTTGGACCAGCGGGCCGTCGACACCGCCCGCGTCCTGGCCGCCGACGCCGTACAGAAGGTCGGCAACGGCCATCCCGGTACGGCGATGAGCCTGGCGCCTGCCGCCTACACCCTCTTCCAGAAGGTGATGCGGCACGACCCGGCGGACGCCGACTGGGTGGGCCGCGACCGGTTCGTGCTGTCCGCGGGCCACTCGTCCCTGACCCTCTACACCCAGCTGTACCTGGCCGGTTTCGGCCTGGAGCTGGACGACCTGAAGTCGTTCCGCACGTGGGGTTCGAAGACGCCGGGTCACCCGGAGTACGGCCACACCACGGGCGTGGAGACGACGACCGGCCCGCTGGGCCAGGGTGTCGCCAACGCCGTCGGCATGGCGATGGCCGCCCGCTACGAGCGCGGTCTGTTCGACCCCGACACCCCGCAGGGCGAGTCGCCCTTCGACCACTTCGTGTACGTGATCGCGGGTGACGGCTGCCTCCAGGAGGGCATCTCCGCCGAGGCGTCCTCGCTGGCCGGCCACCAGAAGCTCGGCAACCTGGTCCTGCTGTGGGACGACAACCACATCTCGATCGAGGGCGACACCGAGACGGCCGTCTCCGAGGACACCGTCAAGCGGTACGAGGCCTACGGCTGGCATGTGCAGCGGATCGCCCCGAAGCCGGACGGCGACCTCGACCCGCACGCCATCTACAACGCGATCGAGGCCGCGAAGAAGGTGACGGACAAGCCGTCCTTCATCGCGATGCGCTCGATCATCGCCTGGCCCGCCCCGAACGCCCAGAACACCGAGGCCGCGCACGGCTCGGCGCTGGGTGACGACGAGGTGGCCGCGACCAAGCGCGTTCTGGGCTTCGACCCGGAGCAGTCCTTCGAGGTCGCCGACGAGGTCATCGCCCACACCCGCAAGGCCCTCGACCGGGGTGCCGACGCGAAGGCGGAGTGGGAGAAGTCCTTCCAGCTCTGGCGCGACAACAACACCGAGCGCGCCGCCGAGTTCGACCGTGTCGCCGCGGGCGAGCTGCCGGCCGGCTGGGAGGAGAAGCTCCCGGTCTTCGAGCCCGGCAAGTCCGTCGCCACCCGTGCCGCGTCCGGCAAGGTGCTCCAGGCGCTCGGCGCGGTCATTCCGGAGCTGTGGGGCGGCTCGGCCGACCTGGCAGGCTCCAACAACACCACCATCGACAAGACGTCGTCGTTCCTCCCGGCGGACAACCCGCTGACGGAGGCGAACCCCTACGGCCGCACGATCCACTTCGGCATCCGCGAACACTCCATGGCCGCGGAGATGAACGGCATCGCACTGCACGGCAACACCCGTGTCTACGGCGGCACGTTCCTGGTGTTCTCCGACTACATGCGCAACGCCGTCCGGCTCTCGGCGCTGATGCACCTGCCGGTGACGTACGTCTGGACGCACGACTCCATCGGCCTCGGCGAGGACGGCCCGACGCACCAGCCGATCGAGCACCTCGCCTCGCTGCGCGCCATCCCGGGCCTGAACGTGGTCCGCCCGGCCGACGCCAACGAGACCGTGATCGCCTGGCGCGAGATCCTCAGGCGCTACACCAAGGTCTTCGGCAAGGGCGCCCCGCACGGCCTCGCCCTCACCCGCCAGGGTGTGCCGACGTACGAGCCCGACGAGGACGCGGCACGCGGCGGTTACACGCTGTTCGACGCCTCCGGCGGGACGCCGGAGGTCATCCTCATCGCCACCGGCTCCGAGGTGCACGTCGCCGTCGAGGCCCGTGAGCGGCTCGAGGCCGACGGGGTGCCGACCCGGGTGGTGTCCATGCCGTCCGTGGAGTGGTTCGAGGAGCAGGACCAGGGGTACCGGGACAGCGTCCTGCTGCCGAACGTGAAGGCCCGCGTCGCGGTCGAGGCCGGAATCGGTCTGACCTGGCACAAGTACGTCGGCGAAGCCGGCCGCATCGTTTCCCTGGAGCACTTCGGTGCTTCGGCAGACGGCAAGGTCCTTTTCCAGGAGTACGGCTTCACTGCCGAGAACGTGGCCGCGAAGGCGCGGGAATCCCTCGCCGACGCCCGGCGCTGACGCTCACATACGACACGTAGGAGATGCAATTTCCATGACAGACGCACTGAAGCGCCTCTCCGAGGAGGGCGTCGCGATCTGGCTGGACGACCTGTCGCGCAAGCGGATCACGTCCGGCAACCTCGCCGAGCTGATCGACCAGCAGCACGTCGTGGGCGTCACCACCAACCCGTCGATCTTCCAGAAGGCCATCAGCGGCGGCGACGGCTACGAGCAGCAGGTCGCCGACCTCGCCGCCCGCAAGGTCACCGTCGAAGAGGCCATCCGCATGATCACCACGGCGGACGTCCGCGACGCCGCCGACATCCTGCGCCCGGTCTTCGACGCCACCGGCGGCCAGGACGGCCGGGTGTCGATCGAGGTCGACCCGCGCCTCGCGCACAACACCCGGGCGACGGTCGCCGAGGCCAAGCAGCTGGCCTGGCTGGTCGACCGCCCCAACACGCTGATCAAGATCCCGGCCACCAAGGCGGGTCTGCCGGCGATCACCGAGGTCATCGGCAACGGCATCAGCGTCAACGTCACGCTGATCTTCTCCCTCGAGCGCTACCGCGAGGTCATGGACGCCTACCTGGCGGGCCTCGAGAAGGCGAAGGAGAAGGGCCTCGACCTCTCCCTCATCCACTCGGTGGCGTCCTTCTTCGTGTCCCGCGTCGACACCGAGATCGACAAGCGCCTGGACGCCCTGGGCACCGACGAGGCCAAGGCCGCGCGCGGCAAGGCCGCCCTCGCCAACGCCCGGCTCGCCTACCAGGCGTACGAGGAGGTCTTCGGGACCGACCGCTGGCGCAAGCTGGAGAGCGCCGGCGCCAACAAGCAGCGTCCGCTGTGGGCCTCCACCGGTGTGAAGGACCCGGCGTACAAGGACACCCTGTACGTCGACGAGCTGGTGGCGCCCAACACGGTGAACACCATGCCGGAGGCCACCCTGTTCGCCACCGAGGAGCGGGGCGAGATCACCGGCGACACCATCACCGGCACCTACGAGCAGGCCCGCGCCGACCTCGACGCGGTCGAGAAGCTCGGGATCGCGTACGCCGACGTGGTGCAGCTCCTCGAGGACGAGGGCGTCGAGAAGTTCGAGGCGTCCTGGAACGACCTGCTCAAGTCGACCGAGGCGGAGCTGGAGCGCCTCGCCCCCTCGGAGGGCTGAACTCTTGTCGCCCCTTTCCGGTTCCGGAGCGAACCCGCTCCGTGACCCCGCGGACCGACGGCTCCCGCGTATCGCGGGGCCGTCGGGCCTGGTCATCTTCGGCGTGACGGGCGATCTGTCCCGGAAGAAGCTCATGCCCGCCGTGTACGACCTCGCCAACCGGGGTCTGCTGCCGCCGGGCTTCTCCCTGGTCGGCTTCGCCCGCCGCGAGTGGGAGCACGAGGACTTCGCCGCCGAGGTCCACGACGCCGTCAAGGCGCACGCCCGCACGCCCTTCCGCGAGGAGGTCTGGCAGCAGCTCATCCAGGGCATGCGCTTCGTGCAGGGCACCTTCGACGACGACGACGCGTTCGAGCGCCTGCGGGCGACGATCGACGAGCTCGACAAGGCGCAGGGCACGGGCGGCAACTTCGCCTTCTACCTCTCCGTACCGCCGCGCTCCTTCCCGGTGGTCATCCAGCAGCTGAAGAAGCACGGGCTGGCCGACCAGACGAAGGACTCCTGGCGGCGCGCGGTCATCGAGAAGCCCTTCGGCCACGACCTGAGGTCGGCCGAGGAGCTCAACAAGGTCGTCCACGAGGTCTTCGCCCCGGACCAGGTCTTCCGCATCGACCACTACCTGGGCAAGGAGACCGTCCAGAACATCCTGGCGCTGCGCTTCGCCAACACCATGTTCGAGCCGATCTGGAACCGGTCCTTCGTCGACCACGTGCAGATCACCATGGCCGAGGACATCGGCATCGGCGGCCGCGCCGGCTACTACGACGGCATCGGCGCCGCCCGGGACGTCATCCAGAACCACCTGCTCCAGCTCATGGCACTCACCGCCATGGAGGAGCCCGCCTCCTTCGACGCGGACGCGCTGGCCGCAGAGAAGACCAAGGTGCTCGGGGCCGTGCGGCTGCCCGAGGACCTCGGCCGGGACACCGTGCGCGGTCAGTACGCGGCCGGCTGGCAGGGTGGCGAGAAGGCCATCGGCTATCTCGAAGAGGACGGCATCGACCCGAAGTCGAAGACCGACACCTATGCCGCGATCAAGGTGGAGGTCGACAACCGCCGCTGGGCGGGCGTCCCCTTCTACCTGCGCACCGGCAAGCGGCTGGGCCGCCGGGTGACGGAGATCGCGGTCGTCTTCCAGCGGGCCCCGCACTCCCCGTTCGACACGACGGCCACCGAGGAACTCGGGTCGAACGCGATCGTCATCCGCGTCCAGCCCGACGAGGGCGTGACCGTCCGCTTCGGCTCCAAGGTGCCCGGCACCTCGATGGAGATCCGGGACGTGTCCATGGACTTCGCCTACGGCGAGTCCTTCACGGAGTCCTCGCCCGAGGCCTATGAGCGCCTCATCCTCGACGTCCTCCTCGGCGACTCGAACCTCTTCCCCCGCACGGAAGAGGTGGAGCTGTCCTGGAAGATCCTCGACCCGATCGAGGAGTACTGGGACAAGCACGGCAAGCCCGCCCAGTACCCGTCCGGTACCTGGGGGCCCGTCGAGGCGGACGAGATGCTCGAACGAGACGGACGGAGCTGGCGCCGGCCATGAAGATAGACCTCACGGACACCACCGCCAGCAAGATCAACAAGGCGCTGGTCCAGGGCCGCCGGGCCATCGGCACCCCGGCCGTGGGCATGGTGCTCACGCTGGTCATCGTCACCGACGAGGAGAACGCCTACGACGCGCTGAAGGCCGCCAACGACGCCTCCCGCGAGCACCCCTCGCGCACGCTCGTGGTCATCAAGCGCGTCTCCCGCACCCCGCGCGACCGCACCCATTCGCGGCTCGACGCCGAGGTGCGGGTGGGCGCGGACGCGGGCACCGGCGAGACGGTCGTGCTGCGGCTGTACGGCGAGGTCTCCGACCACGCCCAGTCGGTGGTCCTGCCGCTGCTGCTGCCCGACGCCCCCGTGGTCGTCTGGTGGCCGGTGAACGCCCCGCTCGACCCGGCCGCCGACCCGCTCGGCGCGCTGGCCCAGCGCCGCGTCACCGACACCTACGCCTCCGAGCAGCCGGTGCGCGAGCTCGGCGCCCGCTCCGACACCTACACCCCCGGTGACACGGACCTGTCCTGGACCCGCATCACGCCGTGGCGCTCGATGCTGGCCGCGGCCCTGGACCAGGTCACCTGCGAGGTGCGGTCGGTCGAGGTGGAGGGCGAGGAGTTCAACCCGAGCTGCGAACTGCTCGCCATGTGGCTCGCGGACCGGCTGGACGTCCCCGTCAGGCGCTCGCTGTCGAACGGCCCCGGGCTCACCGCCGTGCGCATGGCGACCTCGTCCGGGCCGATCACACTGGACCGGGCCGACGGCTCGCTGGCCACGCTCTCCATCGAGGGCCAGCCCGACCGTGCGGTGGCGCTCAAGCGCCGCGACACGGCCGAGCTGATCGCGGAGGAGCTGCGCCGGCTCGACCCGGACGACACGTACGCCTCGGCCCTGCGGTTCGGGGTGGAGCGGCTGAACGCGTCGGCCGCGGCGGCGGTGCGGGAGCCGAACGGGGACGCGGTCGCGAGGGCCGTGGCCGCGGTCGAGAAGGCCGGAGCGGCGGTCGAGAAGGCCGAGGTCGCGGTCGAGAAGGCCGAGGTCGACGCCGAGCCCGTCAAAGAAGCCGAGCCGGCCAAAGGAGCACCGGGCGGCCTCGAAGCACCTGAGGAAGCTTCCGGGAAGGAAGGGGCGGCGCCGGCATCGCTGAAGCAGCTCCCTTCCGGCCTGCCCTCGAAGGCGGCGGCGAAGTGAACGCCCCGCAGTTGGTCGTGCACCACGACAAGGAACTGATGGCCCAGGCCGCCGCGGCCCGGCTGATCACGAAGATCGTGGACGCGCAGGCCTCCCGGGGCTCCGCCTCCGTGGTCCTCACGGGCGGCCGCAACGGCAACGGCCTGCTGGCCGCCCTGGCCGCGGCGCCCGCCCGGGACGCGATCGACTGGGGCCGGCTCGACCTGTGGTGGGGCGACGAGCGCTTCCTGCCCGAGGGCGACCCGGAACGCAATGTCACGCAGGCCCGCGAGGCCCTGCTGGACGCGGTGCCCCTGGACCCGAAGCGCGTGCACGCCATGCCCGCGTCCGACGGTCCGTACGGCGCCGACGTCGAGGCCGCCGCGGAGGCGTACGCCGAGGAGCTGGCCCGTGCGGCCGTCCCCGAGAACCATGGCGCGGTGCCCACCTTCGACGTCCTGATGCTGGGCGTGGGCCCGGACACCCATGTGGCCTCGCTCTTCCCCGAGCTGCCGGCCGTGCGGGAGACCGAGCGCACGGTGGTCGGTGTGCACGGCGCGCCGAAGCCCCCGCCGACCCGGGTCACGCTGACCCTGCCGGCCATCCGGGCGGCGCGTGAGGTGTGGCTGCTGGCGGCCGGCGAGGACAAGGCGCAGGCCGCGGCGATCGCCCTCTCGGGCGCGGGCGAGATCCAGGCCCCGGCGGCGGGCGCCCGCGGCCGGGCCCGCACCCTGTGGCTCCTGGACCAGTCGGCGGCCTCCCGGCTGCCCAGGTCGCTGTACCCGCCCGCCTCCCCCTGAGGCAGTCGTCCCTCCCGCACGGAACCCGTACGGTCAACCGCCGTACGGGTTCCGGCCGTTGTGGGCGCTGTACCGGGTGTACGGCGATGTCGCCGGCGGGGTCCACGGGCCCGGCGTGGGCTGGGCCGGTCCCGGGACGCTCGCAAGCGTGGCCGGGTGGACCGTGAGCCGGATGCCGTAGCGCTTCCGGAGGCGGCGGGTCTCCAGCAGGGCGATCGCCGTGACCGTCACCGGGGCGCCCAGGACGAAGGTGGCGCCCGGCACGCGGCCCAGGCCGTGCGTGTCGGCGGTGACGATGTCGGGGACCGCCATCAGCCAGGTCGTCACGGTGGCCAGCAGCGGCGGCAGACAGCGGTGTACGGCGGCGGTGCCGAAGAAGTTGCCGGTGAGCCGGACAGCGCCCGCTATCACGAAGAAGGCCGTCCACAGGCCCAGGGCGCTCAGGACGATCTTCGGGAGCGTCCCGAGCATGTCGCCGAACGCGAACAGCGCGATACAGACGAAGGCCGAGGCAGTGAAAAGCGAGAGCAGTTTGAGCGAGTCGAAGAGTCTCGCCCGCAGCCGGCGCACGGTACCGCCGCGACGCCAGACCAGGAGCATCGCACCGGTCGCCAGCGGGGTGACGCAGAACAGCACGGCCGATGCGGTCGCGGCGTTCCTCGGCAGGTCGTCCCAGGCCAACCGGGCCCCGACGAAGAAGTGGACGCCGAGGGCCGCGAAGAATCCGGCGGCCACTCTGGCCCGCTTGAGCCGCTCCACGGTCGGGTCGAGCGGTTCGGGGATCCAGGCGGGGTGGAACACCGCGCGGGCCACGCGATGGGGCAGCAGGAAGGACCGGGCCGTCAGACTGCCGTCGGTCCAGCTCCTGCGGTGCGCATTACCCACTTGAGGCTCCCGAACGATCGTGTGCATGATCGCCCGGGAGTCTACAAGGAATGGAATCAGCTACGGCCGCGCAACTCACGGTACTTGGCGACCAGTGCCTCGGTGGAGGCGTCGAGGCCGGGCACCTGGGCCCCTTCCGTCAGCGCGGGTTCGACGCGCTTGGCGAGGACCTTGCCCAGCTCCACGCCCCACTGGTCGAAGGAGTCGATGTTCCAGATCGCGCCCTGCACGAACACCTTGTGCTCGTAGAGCGCGACGAGCTGGCCGAGCACCGAAGGGGTCAGCTCACGGGCGAGGATCGTGGTCGTCGGGTGGCTGCCCCGGAACGTCTTGTGGGCGACCAGTTCCTGCGGCACCCCCTCCGCTCGCACCTCCTCGGGCGTCTTGCCGAAGGCCAGCGCCTGCGTCTGGGCGAAGAAGTTGGCCATCAACAGGTCGTGCTGTGCGCTGAGTTCGTCGCTCAGCTCGGCGACCGGCCGGGCGAAGCCGATGAAGTCCGCCGGGATCAGCTTCGTGCCCTGGTGGATCAACTGGTAGTAGGCGTGCTGCCCGTTGGTGCCCGGTGTGCCCCAGACGACGGGGCCGGTCTGCCAGTCGACCCGATCGCCGTCCCGGTCGACCGACTTGCCGTTGGACTCCATGTCGAGCTGCTGGAGGTAGGCGGCGAACTTGGACAGGTAGTGGCTGTAGGGCAGCACCGCGTGCGACTGGGCGTCGTGGAAGTTGCCGTACCAGATGCCCAACAGGCCCAGCAGCAGCGGAACGTTGGACTCGGCGGGAGCGGTGCGGAAGTGCTCGTCGACCAGATGGAAGCCGTCGAGCATCTCCCGGAACCGGTCCGGGCCGATGGCGATCATCAGCGACAGGCCGATCGCCGAGTCGAAGGAGTAGCGGCCGCCGACCCAGTCCCAGAACTCGAACATGTTGGCCGTGTCGATGCCGAAGCCGGCGACCTTCCCGGCGTTGGTCGACAGCGCCACGAAATGCTTGGCGACCGCCGCCTCTCCCCCACCCAGCGCGTCCAGCAGCCATGTGCGGGCCGAGGTGGCGTTGGTGATCGTCTCGATGGTGGTGAAGGTCTTGGACGCGATGATGAACAGCGTCTCGGCGGGGTCCAGATCACGGGTGGCCTCGTGCAGGTCGGCGCCGTCGACGTTGGACACGAAGCGGACCGTGAGGTCGCGGTCGGTGAAGCTGCGCAGCACCTCGTAGGCCATGGCCGGGCCGAGGTCGGAGCCGCCGATGCCGATGTTGACGACGTTCCTGATCCGCCGGCCGGTGTGCCCGGTCCACTCGCCGGAGCGGACCCGGCCCGCGAAGTCGGCCATCTTGTCGAGGACGGCGTGCACCGCGGGCACCACGTTCTCGCCGTCGACCTCGATCACCGCGTCGGCGGGGGCGCGCAGCGCGGTGTGCAGAACGGCGCGGTCCTCGGTGGTGTTGATCTTCTCGCCCCGGAACATCGCGTCGCGCAGCCCGAACACGCCGGCTGAGGCGGCCAGCTCGCGCAGCAGCCGCAGTGTCTCGTCGGTGACGAGGTGCTTGGAGTAGTCGATGTGCAGGTCGCCGACCTGCAGCGTGTATCCGCTGCCGCGCTCCGGGGCTGCGGCGAACAGCTCGCGCAGCTGTACTTCGCCGAGCTCTTCGCGGTGCTTGGCCAGAGCCGTCCACTCGGGCGTCTGGTTGAGCCTCGTACGGCCGTCTGCGTTCATGTCGGACTTCAGCCCTTCCTCACCTGTCCGTGCTGCCTCGCACGTCTTGCCCCGCCGCTCCCAACCTAGTTGATCAGGGCGTCGCATGAGCGGACGCGTCGCTGCCACGCGGGGCAACAACAGGTACGTCCGCCCGGCCCGCGGGTATCAACGCGGCGACGGCGAGGGCGAAGAAGGCGGCCCCCAGGCACCGGCGACGGCTCCTCCCATCAGGGCGCCCAGGGGCACTCCGGCGAAGGACAGGGTCCGGAAGGCCGAACTGACCCTGCCGAGGAGGTCGGTGGGGGTGCGCTGCTGCATCAGGGTCGTCGTGTTGACGTTCCACACCATGCCCATGAGCCCGAAGACGACGAGGGCGCCGACCAGCACGGCCAGACTGCGCACGGTTCCCATGACGACGAGCGCGGCGGTCTGCGCCCCGCCGGCGAGGAGCACGGCACGGACGGGGCCGATGCGGCGCACGAGCCGGCCGTTCACCACTCCCCCGGCGAGGTTGCCGACGGTGACCGCGGTGCCCGCCGCGGCATAGCCCGCGGGGCCGGCGTCCAGCCAGCCGGTCACCAGGACGACCAGCGTGGCGAGCTGGGCACCCATGCCGACGTTGCACAGGGCGGTGGCTGCGCACAGGCCTCGCAGCGGACCGTCCCGCCACAGGTGCCTCAGGCCCTCCGCGATCTCCCGGCGCAGGCTGCTGCCCGCGCCTGTCGGCTTCCGCCCGGGAGCGGTGGTGCGCAGCGAGGCGACCAGCGCGGCCGCCACGAGGAAGGTCGCCGCGTCGACCGCGAACGGCACGGCCGCGCCGGCGGCGATCAGCAGCGGTACGACCGGTGTGCCCACCAGACCGCCGGCGATCCGCTGCCCGGTCATCAGGCGGGCGTTGGCACTGCCCAGCGCTTCGCGGCCCACGAGGGCGGGCAGCAGGGCCGTGGAGGCGTTGTCGAACAGCGTCTGGAGCGTGGTCAGGGCGAAGGTCAGCACGATGAGCAGGGCGATCGAGGCGTGGCCGAGCGCCACGGCCACCGCGAAGCCGGCGACGAGAAGGCCCCGTACGGCGTCCACCGCCCCCATGGCGCGCCGCTGGTCCACCCGGTCCGCGACGGCGCCGCCGAGCAGTCCGAAGACGATCCATGGCAGGTAGCTGCAGGCGGTGACCGAGGCGATGAGCAGCGGATCGTCGGTCAGTGACACGGCCAGCAGCGGCAGGGCGGCCGCACGCAG
Source organism: Streptomyces sp. NPDC002588 (assembly GCF_040295925.1). Lineage (NCBI taxonomy): Bacteria > Bacillati > Actinomycetota > Actinomycetes > Kitasatosporales > Streptomycetaceae > Streptomyces > Streptomyces sp. NPDC002588. Next base: position 15,367 of record NZ_JBEOWF010000041.1, on the reverse strand, counting down.
GGCGTCACCGAAGCTGGACAGCACGGCGGCGCTCCACAGCCGCCGAACTCCGTCACGGATCCCCCTCCGGTCACCGGCGCGTCACCGTCACGAGAACGGCTGCGGACAACCGTAGAGGGCACCACTGACAATCGGCCGGACGCCTCGAGGCGTCCGGCCGGTATCGATCAATACACCTAGATCTCGCCCCGCAGTTTGGCGAGCGCTTCGGCGAGGATCGCCTCACCGTCCGCGTCGCTGCGCCGCTCCCGCACATAGGCGAGGTGCGTCTTGTAGGGCTCGGTGCGCGGCGGGGCCGGGGGGTTGTCCCGGTCCTGGCCGGCCGGGAATCCGCAGCGCGGGCAGTCCCAGGTGTCGGGAACCTGCGCGTCGCTCGCGAAGCTGGGCTGCGTCTCGTGCCCGTTGGAGCACCAGAAGGAGATGCGCAGACGGGGCGCGGACTCGCCCCGCTCGGCCTCGCCCATCGGCCCCGCCCCGACCCGGCTTCCTCGGATCGCGTTGCCACTTGCCACGGTCGTAACTCCCTGCGTGATGGTGCCGCAAAGCGAGTCGGCGTTTCGCTTCGCTGCGAGCGCCTCAGTCTACGTAAGGCCCAACGCGCGTCCAGTGATTGGAGTTACAGCCCCCACATCTAGACGCAAGCCCCATGATAGGCCGCGCTCAGCTGCGCGTACCGAACATGGGGCCTTACGTACGGAATGTGCGTGCCTGTGAGAGCCTGGTCAGCTGTTCGTCTTCATGATGATGCCGAGGACGACGATGCACGCGAACCAGCACAGACCCACCACCACGGTGATGCGGTCGAGGTTGCGCTCGGCGACCGAGGAGCCGCCGACGGACGACTGCATACCGCCACCGAACATGTCGGAGAGACCGCCGCCCTTCCCCTTGTGCATCAGCACCAGCAGCATCAGCAGCAGGCTGAAGACGATCAGGGCGATCGAGAACCCCAAAACCACGGCTGGACCAACTTCCTCGGATTCGGATAACGAGATATGACGACGGGGGCACAGCACCTCGGCTGTGCCCCCGCAAGAGTACGACGGATCGGGCCTACCGCATACTCGCAGCCCGACTCACCGGTCGTTTCACTGGTCGCGGAAACGCACGATCTTGACGAACTCGTCCGTGTCCAGCGAGGCGCCGCCGACCAGCGCGCCGTCGATGTCGGCCTGCGCCATGATCTCGGCGACGTTGCCGGCCTTCACGGAGCCGCCGTACTGGATGCGGACCTTGTCGGCCTGCTCCTGGCCGTACAGCTCGGCGAGCTTCCCGCGGATCGCGGCGCAGACCTCCTGGGCGTCCCCGGCGCCGCAGACCTTGCCGGTGCCGATGGCCCAGACGGGCTCGTAGGCGATCACGATGGTCTCGGCCTGCTCGGCGGGGACATCCTTCAGTCCGCCCTCGACCTGGGAGAGGGTGTGGGAGACGTGGTTGCCCGCCTCGCGGACGTCCAGCTCCTCACCGACGCACAGGATGGGGGTGAGGCCGTGCTTGAAGGCGGCCTTGACCTTGGCGTTGACGATCTCGTCGGTCTCGGCGTGGTACTGGCGGCGCTCGGAGTGGCCGATCGCCACGTACGTGCACTTCAGCTTGGCGAGCATCGGGCCGGAGATCTCGCCGGTGTAGGCACCGGACTCGTGCGCCGAGATGTCCTGGGCGCCGTACCGGATGGCGAGCTTGTCGCCCTCGACCAGGGTCTGCACGGAGCGCAGATCGGTGAAGGGCGGCAGGACGGCGACCTCGACGGCCTCGTAGTCCTTGTCGGACAGGGCGAAGGCGAGCTTCTGGGTGTGGGCGATGGCCTCGAGGTGGTTGAGGTTCATCTTCCAGTTGCCCGCCATCAGGGGCGTGCGGCCCGTTTCGGGAGCAGTCATTGAGGGTCAGTCCTCCAGTGCGGCGAGGCCGGGGAGCGTCTTGCCCTCGAGGTATTCGAGGGAGGCGCCGCCGCCGGTCGAGATGTGGCCGAATGCGTTCTCGTCGAAGCCCAGGAGTCGGACGGCGGCGGCGGAGTCACCGCCGCCGACGACCGTGAAGGCCGGGGAGTCGACGAGGGCCTGGGCGACCGCCTTGGTGCCCTCGGCGAAATCGGGGTGCTCGAAGACGCCCATCGGGCCGTTCCAGAAGACGGTGGCGGCGTCGGTGATCTTCGAGGCGTACAGCTTGCGGGTCTCGGGACCGATGTCCAGGCCCATCTGGTCGGCGGGGACGGCGTCCGCGGCGACGGCGGTGGGGTTCGCCGGCGCCTTGGTCTTCAGGTCCGGGAACGCGGGGGCGACCAGCACGTCCACGGGAAGGACCAGCTCGACGCCGGTCTTCTCCGCGCGCTCGACGTACTCCCGGACGACCGGGATCTGGTCCTCCTGAAGGAGGGAGCTGCCGATCTCGTAGCCCTTGGCCTTGAGGAAGGTGTACGCCATGCCGCCGCCGATGAGCAGGCGGTCGGCCTTGCCGAGCAGTTCGTCGATGACGGCGAGCTTGTCGGACACCTTGGCGCCGCCGAGCGCTACGACGTAGGGGCGCTTGACGTCCTCGGTGAGCTTCTTCAGGACGCCGACCTCGGTGGCGATGAGGAAGCCGGCGGCGTGCGGCAGCCGGGCGGGGAGGTCGTAGACGGAGGCGTGCTTGCGGTGCACCGCGCCGAAGCCGTCGCCGACGTAGACGTCCGCGAGCTGGGCGAGCTGGTCGGCGAAGGCGCCGCGCTCGGCGTCGTCCTTGGACGTCTCACCGGCGTTGAACCGGAGGTTCTCGATGACGGCGACCTGGCCGTCGGCGAGGCCCGCGACCGTCTCCCGGGCCGATTCGCCGACGGTGTCGGTCGCGAAGGCCACGGCGGAGCCGAGGAGTTCGCCGAGCCGGGCGGCGGCGGAGGCGAGGGAGAACGCGGGGTCCGGGGCGCCCTTGGGGCGGCCCAGGTGGGAGGCGACGACCACCTGGGCGCCCGCGTCCGCGAGGGCCTTGACGGTCGGCAGGACGGCGCGGATGCGGCCGTCGTCGGTGATGGTCGTGCCGTCCAGCGGCACGTTGAGGTCGGCGCGGACGAAGACCCGCCGGCCTTCCACTCCTTCGGAGAGGAGTTCGTCGATCGTCTTCATGAAAGGGGCTCCCGAGGGCTGGTGATGCACCGTGATCGTAGACAAGGGCGCGGCGTACGCGAGTCAGGGCCCGGGCGGCGCGTCCCTGCGCCGCCCGGGCCCTGCGTTCACATCGAGGTGCCTGATCCGACGATCAGAGCCGGCCGCCGACGAAGACCGTCAGGTCGACGAGGCGGTTGGAGTAGCCCCACTCGTTGTCGTACCAGCCGAGGATCTTCACCGAGTTGCCCTCCTGGACCATGGTCAGGGAGGAGTCGAAGGTGCAGGAGGCCGGGTCGCTGACGATGTCCGAGGAGACGATCGGGTCCTCGGTGTACGCCAGGTAGCCCTTGAGGTCGCCGTCCTCGGAGGCCTTCTTGAACGCGGCGTTGACCTCGTCCTTGGTGACCTCGCGCTGCAGCGTCACGACCAGGTCGGTGGCCGAACCGGTCGGGACCGGGACGCGCATCGCGATGCCGTCCAGCTTGCCCTTGAGCTGCGGGAGGACCAGGGCGGTGGCCTTCGCGGCACCCGTCGTGGTCGGGATGATGTTCTCGGCGGCGGCGCGGGCACGGCGCAGGTCCGAGTGCGGGAAGTCCAGGATGCGCTGGTCGTTGGTGTACGCGTGGACCGTCGTCATCAGACCCTTGACGATGCCGAAGTTCTCGTCGAGGACCTTGGCCATCGGCGCCACACAGTTGGTGGTGCAGGAGGCGTTGGAGATGACGTGGTGGTTCGCCGGGTCGTACTTGTCCTGGTTGACGCCCATCACGATGGTGATGTCCTCGTCCTTGGCCGGAGCCGAGATGAGGACCTTCTTGGCGCCGCCGGTGATGTGCTTCTCGGCGTCGGCCTTCTTCGTGAAGATGCCGGTCGACTCGATGACGATGTCGACCCCGAGCTCGCCCCACGGGATGTCGGCGGGGTTGCGCTCGGACAGCACCTTGATGGTGTGGCCGTCCACGGTGATCGTGTCGGCGGTGTGCGACACCTCGGCCTTCAGGCGGCCCAGGATGGTGTCGTACTTGAGCAGGTGAGCGGTGGTCGCGGTGTCACCCAGGTCGTTGACAGCCACGATCTCGATGTCAGCACCCTGCTCCAGCAGCGCGCGGAAGTAGTTACGACCGATGCGGCCAAAGCCGTTGATGCCTACGCGGATCGTCACGAACCGATCTCCTCGTTGGTACGCCGGCCATGCGGTGCCGGCGAGCTGTATTTGGGATGTCCCCGACCACCCCCGACCCTACCTCTCCGGGACGCCGTCGGTGACATCGACTTCGCCCATACACGGCAGGACGGTCCGTACCCGCCAGTAGGGGTACGGACCGCCCGGGCCGTAAGGCCCTGCCGCCCGGTTTCAGCACGGAGCGTCAACCGGGCGGACACGTCATGTCACTGATCAAGTGATGCGAGTGCCTTTCCGATGAGCGTCTTGCGTTCGGCGGCCGAGGAGACGTGTTCCAGGCCGAAGCCGAGCAGCACGGTGTCGTCGGTGGTGACCGCTCCGTACGTCTGGAACAGCGCGCCGGTGCGCGCCCAGTCCCTCAGGACGGCCGGGCTGCCCGCGGGCGGTCCGGCGACCTGCCAGGCGCCGAGCGACGTCTCGAACCCCTCGGTCTCGGTGGCGGCGGAGCCGACGACCAGCGAGGCGTCGTCGACGAGGACGCCGTGGCCTCCGGTGCCGGGGTCGGTGACGTAGCTGATCGAGACCTCGATGTTCTTGCCCGCGTAGGCGCTCAGGTCGAAGTTCACCTGCTGCCAGCCGCTGGAGGCGCCGGTGAGGGCGTTCCAGGAGCCGGTGGTGCCGGTCGCGGTGCAGCCGTTCGAGCCGAGGGTCAGGTAGTGCTTGAGCCACGGGTGCTCGCCGATGTAGAAGCCGCCCCCGCACTCGGCCGGTACGGCCGTGCTGGTCGCGCCGCCCGCCTCGGGGAGCGTGGTCCAGTCGTCGGCGCCGGCCGTGTGGACCTCGACGATCGCGTTGTCGTAGCCCGGCTCGGTGTCCCACAGCAGCTGGGTGCGCAGGGTGGGCTTGCTCGCCGCGCCGACACCGCTGAGGTCGATGGTGCGGGTGAGACGCTTGTAGGCGTCGTCGGTGTGCACCGCGGCGGCCATGTACGAGCCCGTGTACGGCCCGTACGGGTTGACCGTCCCGCTGAACTGGCCCCCGCCCGCGCTCGTGAACTGCGGGTACGTCGAGACGGGCAGCTCGTCCGAGGTGACGCCGTAGGTGCCCGCCTTGTCGAGCGGGTTGCCGGGGGCCGCGCCGAGGGCGCCGGTGAAGCCGACGAGCGCGCCGGAGCCGGTGAAGCCGGTGGCGCCGGGGGTCGTCGTCCGGGAGTAGGCGCCCAGGTAGTACTGGCTGAAGTCGTCCGAGAGGGTGCCGTCGCCGAGGTCGACGGTGCCGCCGGCCAGTTCGCCCGCCTCGATCAGCTTGCCGCCCTCGTTGAGGAAGGCGCGCAGTTCGAGCTGGGTCGGATTGCCGGGGACGCTCGCGCCCGTGTAGTGGACGACCGTGTCGAAGTGGCCGAGCACCCCGAGCGCGTCGGGCGCGCCCTGGGTGGCGACGTCCCAGACGACCGCCTTGTGCCCGTTGGCCTTCAGCGCGTCGACGTAGGTCTGCGCCTGCGTGGCGGCCGCGCCCTCCTCGGCGACGACGAGGGTGTCGGCCTTGGGCCGCGCGGCGACCGTGTAGGTGAAGTGCGAGCTGGAGACCTTCTTGCCGGCCTTGGTCTCACCGGTGAACCACACCTCGACCTTGTCGCCCGGCCCGCCGTCCTGCACCTTGGCCCGGTACTCGTCGAAGTACAGGTTGTCGTACCCGCCGTAGGTCTCGCCGCCCTTCCAGGGCTTGAGCTTCCGGTCGTGCGTACGGCCGCCGTTGACGCGGTACTTGAGCTCCTTGTCGCGGATCGCCCTGCGGGCGACGACGGAGACCTCCTGGTCCGCGCCGCGCGAGTACGACGTCGTGAACGGCGCCGGGGCGAAGTCGGCGGCCTTCAGACCGACCGAGGACTTCGGCTGGTCGGGCTGCGCCGCGGACTCGGCGACGGAGAGCGCGAACGGGACGTTCTTGGTGAACTCCTGCTGGATCAGCTTCTCGTCGTCCGGGAAGTTGAAGACCGACTGGCAGTCCGCGGCGTTCCACTGGTCGTTCGGGTCGATGTTCGACGCGGTCTGACAGGTGGACATCTCGGGCGTGAACATCGCCGTGCCGTTGACGTTCGCCGCGTGGCCGTCCGCCTCGCCGTTGGTCGTGTAGAGCTCCGAGGAGACCTGCGGGTGGTAACCCGGGATCGCGGAGTTGTCGGGGGTGCCGGCGAGCGCCTTGTACATGACGTCGTCCGGGGTGTCGGTGGCGACCTGCCAGCCGACGCCGTAGAGCAGCAGTTCGGCGGCGGAGTGGTAGTTGATGCCGTACGTGAACCCGATCCGCTTCTCGAAGGAGTCGAGTGCCTTGGTCTCGGGCTCGGAGCCGGGGCTCGCGCCGCGGTAGGTCTGGCTGGTGGGGTTGGGGGACGAACCCTCGTCGTCGTAGCCCCACTTGTAGGAGAAGTTGCGGTTGAGGTCGACGCCGTCACCGGTGGAGATGACGCCGTCGCCGTTGACGTCCCGCAGGTTCTTGCGCCACAGGCGGGTGTCGGAGTTCTGGAAGGTGTAGTCGTAGCCGTCGGGGTTGGCCGACAGCACGAACCACAGCTCGGTGGAGTCGACGATCTTCTTGACGCGCTTGTCGGTCTTGTAGTTGTCCAGGTAGTAGTGCATCAGCCGGCGGGTCATTTCCGGCGTGATCCACTCGCGCGCGTGCTGGTTGGACACGTACAGGACCGAGGGCTTGGAGCCGTCCTTCGAACTCTTCGCGTTCTTGGTCAGTTTGAGCGCGAGGATGTCCTGGCCGTCGACGGTCTTCCCGATGGAGACGACCTTGGTCAGGCCAGGGTTCTGCTGCCCGGTGCGGACGACCTCCTCCTTCAGGCCGCCGCTGCCGCCGTAGGGGCGGAACACTCCGTCGGAGGCCGCCTCCAGCCGGTTCTCCGCCTTGGCCGAAAGGGTGTGCTCGGTGAGCTCGACACCCTGCTTCTCGAGCTTCTTCGCCTGCCCGTCGGTGAGGTAGACCTCGACGGTGGCGGTTCCCTTCTCGGGCGCCTGCTCACCGAGTTCATGGCCGTCCTGGCCGGCCGCCAGCAGCAGGGGCACCTGCTGCCTGGTGACCTCGGCGCGGAAGACCTTGACCTCGTCCGGGTCTGGTTTGGGCGCGCCCGCGGGCTGCGCCTGGGCGATGGGTGCGAGTGCTGCTCCGCCGAGCAGGAGTGCGCCGACAGCGAGGATCGATCTCGCTCTTCGTCTCATGTACCCCCCTTGCGTAGGTTCGCCACAGCGGCGAACTCTGCCAGGCTCATGACAGTTCATGATCCAGTCAAGGGCGCCTCAAGGACAGGGAAACGCCGGTGGTCCCACCCGATCGGGGTAGTCCACCGGCGTTCTGAGGGGGCGTCAGCCCACGAGGTTGTCGGCCAGCTCCTCGCTGAGGTTGGCCTCCGTACCCGGGATGCCGAGGTCCGAGGCGCGCTTGTCGGCCATCGCCAGCAGGCGGCGGATCCGGCCGGCCACCGCGTCCTTGGTCAGCGGCGGGTCGGCGAGCGCGCCCAGCTCCTCCAGGGAGGCCTGCTTGTGCTCCATGCGCAGCCGGCCGGCCGCCGCGAGGTGCTCGGGCACCTCGTCGCCGAGGATCTCAAGGGCGCGCTGGACCCTGGCGCCGGCCGCGACCGCGGCGCGGGCGGAGCGGCGCAGGTTGGCGTCGTCGAAGTTGGCGAGCCGGTTCGCCGTGGCGCGCACCTCGCGGCGCATCCGGCGCTCCTCCCAGGCCAGCACCGATTCATGCGCGCCGAGGCGGGTGAGCAGCGCGCCGATCGCGTCCCCGTCGCGGACCACGACCCGGTCCACGCCGCGCACCTCGCGGGCCTTCGCGGCGATCGACAGCCGGCGGGCGGCGCCGACCAGTGCGAGCGCGGCCTCCGGGCCCGGGCAGGTCACCTCCAGCGAGGAGGAGCGGCCGGGCTCGGTGAGCGAGCCGTGTGCCAGGAAGGCCCCCCGCCAGGCCGCCTCGGCGTCACAGGTCGCACCGGAGACCACCTGCGGAGGCAGCCCGCGGATGGGCCGCCCGCGGCCGTCCACCAGACCGGTCTGCCGGGCCAGCTGGTCGCCGCCGGCGACCACGCGCACGACATAGCGCGAGCCGCGGCGCAGCCCGCCCGGTGCCATCACGATCAGCTCCGAGCTGTGGCCGAAGATCTCCAGGATGTCCCGCTTGAGCCGGCGGGCCGCCATCGCCGTGTCGAGCTCCGCCTCGATCACGATGCGACCGCTCACCAGGTGGAGGCCGCCGGCGAACCGCAGGATGGCGGAGACCTCCGCCTTTCTGCAGCAGGTCCGGGTGACGGGGAGCCGGGAGATCTCATCCTTCACCGCTGCCGTCATCGCCATGGGCCGATCCTTCCATGCATCCGAAAAATACGGTCGTACGCGGCGGCGAGGAGCTCCGGGTCGTGCCGGGGCGTTCCGTCGGTCCGGGCCACCGTCGCCAGCTCGACAGCGGCCCCGAACCGGGTGGCGGCATCGGTCAGGGAGTCGCGGTCGGGCACGGCGGCCTCGTCGGCCAGCACCACGTCCAGGGCGAGTTTAGGGGCGTGTCGTCCCAAAACCTCCAAATGACGCTGCGGGGAGAAGCCCTCGGTTTCTCCCGGCTGCGGCGCGAGGTTCAGCGAGAGTACCCGCCGCGCCTTGGTCTCCATGAGAGCGTCCAGCAGTTCGGGCACGAGCAGGTGCGGGATGACCGAGGAGAACCAGGAGCCGGGGCCCAGGACCACCCAGTCGGCGTCCAGGACGGCCGCCACCGCCTCGGGGACGGCGGGCGGGTCGTGCGGCACCAGGTGCACGGACTGCACCTCGCCGGGGGTCAGGGCGACGGTCGCCTGGCCGCGGACGGTGTCCACGTCCTCCGGCCGCTCCGGATCGTGGCCCCTGACCAGGGCCTGGAGCTCCAGCGGGACGGCCGACATGGGCAGCACCCGGCCGTGCGCGCCCAGCAGGTTGCCGACCAGGTCCAGGGCCTGGACGTGGTCGCCGAGCTGCTCCCACAGGGCGACGATCAGCAGATTGCCGACCGCGTGTCCGTTGATCTCTCCCTGGGACTGGAAGCGGTGCTGGATGACCCGGGCCCAGGTCTGGCCCCAGTCGTCGTCGCCGCACAGCGCGGCCAGCGCCTTGCGCAGGTCCCCGGGTGGCAGCACGCCGAGTTCGTCCCGCAGACGGCCGCTGGAGCCGCCGTCGTCGGCGACCGTGACGACGGCGGTGAGGTCGCCGGTGATCCGGCGCAGCGCGGCGAGCGACGCGGACAGGCCCATGCCGCCGCCGAGCGCGACGACCTTGGGCTGGGCGCCGCGACGGCGCGGCCGGGCGCCGCGGGTCTCGACCGGCCGGCTCGCGCGGGCCTCGGGAACCGGCCTGCGCAGCCGGCCCAGCCGCGGAGTACGTCCCGTCATTCCCGTCCCATGTCCCGGTGTACGACCACCGTCTCCACACCCTCGGCCGCCAGGCGGGCGGCGAGCTTCTCCGACATCGCGACCGAACGGTGCTTGCCGCCCGTGCAGCCGACCGCGATGGTCACATAGCGCTTGCCCTCCCGGCGGTAGCCCGCGGCAACCAGCTGCAGGAGCTCCGCGTACCGGTCGAGGAACTCCTTCGCGCCGGGCTGGTTGAAGACGTACGCCGCGACCTCCTCGTTGAGGCCGGTGAAGGGGCGCAGCTCCGGGACCCAGTGCGGGTTGGGCAGGAAACGCATGTCCACGACCAGGTCGGCGTCGACCGGGAGGCCGTACTTGAAGCCGAAGGACATGACGGTGGCCCGCAGTTCGGGCTCCTCCTCGCCGGCGAACTGGGCGTCCATCTTGGCGCGCAGCTCGTGCACGTTGAGGCTGGAGGTGTCGATCACCAGGTCGGCGTCGCCGCGCAGTTCGCGCAGCAGTTCGCGCTCGGCGTCGATGCCGTCGACGATCCGGCCGTCGCCCTGGAGGGGGTGCGGGCGGCGCACGGACTCGAAGCGGCGCACCAGCGCGTCGTCGGAGGACTCCAGGAAGACGATCCGCCGGGTGACGTGCTTCGACTCGAGGTCGGCGAGGGACTCGCGGAGGTTGTCGAAGAAGCGGCGGCCGCGGACGTCGACGACGACCGCGATCCGGGCCACGTTGCCCTGGGAGCGGGCGCCGAGTTCCACCATGGTGGGGATCAGCGCGGGCGGGAGGTTGTCGACCACGAACCAGCCGAGGTCCTCCAGACACTTGGCGGCCGTCGAGCGGCCGGCCCCGGACATGCCGGAGATGATCACCAGCTCGGGGATGGCCGCCTCGGGGACCCCGGGCGGCGTGCTGTCCGTACTCACCTGTGCTCCGTCTTCGTGGCGTGCGTCGTGCTCGGCGCTGTCGGGGGCCGGCTCGGGGCCGGTGTGGGGCTGGGCACTGTCGGGGGCCGGCTCGGGGCCGGTGTCGGACCGGGGGCGGCTTTCGCCCGTTTCCCTGGGCGCCTGGCCGGCTGCGGCCGTGGGCGCCTGATCTCGCTCGTCCGTGGGGTGTGCTCGGTACTCGTGCTCGGTCATGTCTCCTGCCCCCGTCGTTCTTCCGGGGCGCCCGCTGTCACGGGGTCCCCCGGGGAACCCTCCGTCGTCTCGGGTTCCTCATCATCAATGATCTCTCCGGTCGCCATATTCACGGCGGGGGCGGGCCGGGCCGCAAGCGCGAGGGCCGCGACGATGGTCTCGGCCGTCTTGCGGCCTATGCCGGGAACCTCGCAGATCTCGTCGATCGTCGCGGAGCGCAGCTTCTTCACCGAGCCGAAGTGCTTGATCAACGCCTGCTTGCGGGTCTCGCCGAGACCGGGTACCTCGTCCAGGGGGCCGGCCCTGAACCGCTTGGCCCGCTTGGTTCGCTGGTAGGTGATCGCGAAGCGGTGGGCCTCGTCGCGGACGCGCTGGAGGAGGTAGAGGCCCTCGCTGGTGCGGGGCAGGACCACGGGGTCCTCTTCGTGCGGCAGCCAGACCTCCTCCAGGCGCTTGGCGAGGCCGCAGACGGCGACGTCGTCGATCCCCAGTTCTTCCAGGGCCCGCTGCGCGGCCGCGACCTGGGGCTGCCCGCCGTCCACGACGACCAGCTGGGGCGGGTACGCGAAGCGCTTGGGGCGGCCGTCCTCCTCGGTGAGGGCGTCCTCGCCGTCGGCCCACTCCCCCGTCCGCTCCTTCTCGGCGAGATAGCGCCGGAACCGGCGGGTGATCACCTCGTGCATGGAGCGGACGTCGTCCTGGCCCTGGAAGCTCTTGATCTGGAAGCGGCGGTACTCGCTCTTGCGGGCCAGGCCGTCCTCGAAGACCACCATGGAGGCCACCACGTCGTCGCCCTGGAGATGCGAGATGTCGTAGCACTCGATCCGCAGCGGGGCGCTGTCCAGGCCGAGGGCCTCGGAGATCTCCTCCAGGGCACGCGAGCGGGTGGTGAGGTCGGAGGCGCGCCTTGTCTTGTGCAGGACGAGTGCCTGCTGGGCGTTGCGCTCCACGGTCTCCATCAGGGCCCGCTTGTCGCCGCGCTGCGGGATGCGCAGCGAGACGTTCGCCCCGCGGCGGCCGGTCAGCCACTCCTGGACGGGGTCCACCGGGTCGGGCAGGGCCGGGACCAGCACCTCCTTGGGCACGGCGTCGCCGCTCTCCTCGCCGTACAGCTGTTGCAGGGCGTGTTCGACGAGGGCACCGGTGGTGATCTCCTCCACCTTGTCGGTGACCCAGCCGCGCTGGCCGCGCACCCGGCCGCCGCGGACGTGGAAGATCTGGACGGCCGCCTCCAGCTCGTCCTCGGCGACCGCGATCAGATCGGCGTCGGTGGCGTCCGCGAGGACCACCGCGTTCTTCTCCATGGCCTTCTTCAGGGCCTCGATGTCGTCGCGCAGGCGGGCGGCCCGCTCGTACTCCATCTCCTCGGCCGCCTCCGTCATCTGTTTCTCCAGACGGCGGAGGTAGGTGCCGGTGCGGCCCGCCATGAAGTCGCAGAACTCGTCGGCCAGTTCTCCGTGGTCGTCGGCGGTGATCCGGCCGACACAGGGGGCGGAGCACTTGCCGATGTAGCCGAGCAGGCAGGGGCGGCCGGTGCGGGCGGCGTTCTTGAAGACTCCGGCGGAGCAGGTGCGCACGGGGAAGACGCGCAGCAGCAGGTCGACGGTGTCCCGGATCGCCCACGCGTGCGCGTACGGACCGAAGTACCTGACGCCCTTCTTCTTGTGGCCGCGCATCACCTGTACGCGCGGGAACTCCTCGTTCATCGTGACCGCGAGGTACGGGTAGCTCTTGTCGTCGCGGTACTTCACGTTGAACCGGGGGTCGTACTCCTTGATCCAGGAGTACTCCAGCTGGAGTGCCTCGACCTCCGTGGACACGACCGTCCACTCCACCGACGCGGCGGTGGTGACCATCGAGCGGGTGCGCGGGTGCAGGCCCGCGAGGTCCTGGAAGTAGTTCGCCAGGCGCTGGCGCAGGCTCTTCGCCTTTCCGACGTAGATCACCCGGCGGTGCTCGTCGCGGAACCTGTACACCCCGGGAGAGTCCGGGATCTGTCCCGGCTTGGGGCGGTAGCTGGAGGGGTCGGCCATGTCTCACACCCTACTGGCGCGGAGTGACACTCCGGCGGGGCTGTGGACAACCGTCGGAGTGTCCTGGGGGCTGTGGACGACTCCGGACCCGGAAGGTGCGGCAGGCCCCCGGCAGAGGGCTTTCGAGGGCCCCGATCAGGGGCCTCCGGGAGACGTCGGCGGCCGGCCGCCGGATGTTTTTGGACAGCCGGCCGCGATCCGCTCCCGCGGCGGGCCGGCGACGTCCGCCGCCGTCACGGGCCCCGAACCGCCGCCGAGCGTCCCGGTCCCCATCACACCGGTGAACCTCGCACACCGGCCACAGCCGTGCGTCACTCGGGCATCAGGTGTTGTCGGGACTTGGTCAACACGCTTCAATGCGGGGGAACTCGGGGCCCCGAACGACGCTTCACGGATGTGAAGGAGTGCCTGGCGTCCGCGGGCGGCCCCGACCCCTCACGCGCACGGTTTGACCAGCCTGCGCGAGCCTCCACAGAAAGGCCCCTGCATGCCGCACGCCACACAGCACGCGGACGCCGTCGAGGACGCCGCCACCGCGGAACTGGACACGGTCCTGCGGGGCGGCCCGTTCCACGTCGCGCTGCGTGCCGCGATCGCCGCCCGTGGACTGCCCCTGCAGCGCGTCCAGCACCATCTGACTCGTCACGGGGTCAAGGTCGGTGTCACGAGCCTGAGTTACTGGCAGCAGGGCGCCCGGCGCCCGCAGCGCCCCGAGTCCCTGCGGGCCGTCCGCGCGCTGGAGGAGATCCTGCACCTGCCGGACGAGTCCCTGATCCGGCTGCTGGAGGACAGCGGCGGAAGCGGCGGCGCCGTCCTCGCGGCCGGACAGCCCGCCGGCCGGTCCTACCGCTGGTTCCTCGAAGCGTCCGACGTCCTTGAACGGCTGCATGCCGAACTGGAGTGCCCACTGGACAGCGGGCTGCACACGCTGGGCCACCACGAGCGCGTCCGCATCGGTGCACGCCGTGAGCTGCTGGGACGCGAGTCGCAGCACATCGTGCGCGCGCACCGCGACGGCGTCGACCGCTTCGTGGCCGTCCACCACGGCGACCCCGGGTGCGCTCCCGACCGGATGACCGTGCACGCCCTGGAGAACTGCCGGGCGGGCCGCGTCCGCCGCCACCAGGACACCGGCGTCCTGGTGGCCGAACTGCTCTTCGACACCCGGCTGCGGGCCGGAGACACCTTCCTCTTCCGCTACGCCGTCGAGGACGGCACCGCCGGCGTCTCCCGCGAGTACGTCCGGGGCTTCGGCGCGGCGGGCGGCCAGTACGCCCTGCAGATTCGTTTCGACGAGCACGCTCTGCCCGTGCGCTGCCACCGGTTCAGCCAGCACTCGGCGGCCGCGCCGCGCGGCGGCCGGCAAGAGCTGGCGCTCAGCGGCCGCCACCACTCTGTCCACCTGGTCGAGCCTCGCGTACGGACCGGGCTGCTGGGCATCGGGTGGGACTGGGAGTAGGCCACCGGGGCGCGGTGCGGATCGTGCCGTTCCGTACCGTGACCTCCGGCGGAGCGGGCACACTCGACCCGAGCTGTCCCAGCAGCCCGAGGTGTCCCCGAAAGGAACCGCCCCGTGATCGTCGTCGCCGGTGAGGCCCTCATCGACCTGGTACCGCAGGGGCCGGGCGCCCTCGCCGGTCTGCGGCCGGCCCTCGGCGGCGGCCCTTACAACACCGCTGTCGCCCTCGGCCGTCTCGGCTCCCCCACCGCCTTCTGCTCCCGTCTCTCCTACGACGCCTTCGGTGAGGCGCTGCTCGGCGGACTGCGAGAGTCGGGCGTGGACGTGTCCGCCGTGCAGCGCGGCAGCGAGCCGACCACCCTCGCGGTCGCCACTGTCGACGACAGCGGCTCCGCCGCCTACTCCTTCTACGTGGAGGGCACCGCCGACCGGCTGTTCTCGGCGCCGGCCGCGCTTCCCGAGGGGACGCGCGCGGTGTCCTTCGGCACCTGCTCGCTGGTCCTGGAGCCGGGTGCGACCGCGTACGAGGACTTGCTGCGGGCCGCCGCGGACCAGGGCGTGTTCACCACGCTCGACCCGAACATCCGGCCCGGGCTGATCCCGGACGCGGACGCCTACCGGGTCCGCTTCAAGAGCTGGCTGCCCTCGGTGAACCTGCTGAAGCTCTCCGAGGAGGACGCCCTGTGGCTGGGCGGCACCCCGCGCGAGTGGCTGTCCGCCGGCCCCTCGGCCGTCGTGATCACGCACGGCGGCGACGGGCTGAGCGTCGTCACCCGGGACGGCGCCGTGCACTCCGTGGCGGGTGAGCGGGTCGACGTCGTGGACACGATCGGCGCCGGCGACACCGTGAACGCGGCGCTGCTGCACGGTCTTTCGGTGCGGGACTCGTTGTCCGCGGCGGCCCTCGCCGGGCTGGGGGCGGACGGCTGGCGGGAGTTGCTGGGGTTCGCGGCGCGCGCGGCGGCGATCACCTGTTCCAGGGCGGGTGCGGAACCGCCGTACGCCGCCGAACTGGGCGCGCCGTAGCGGACGAACGGGATCATCCGGGGAACGGGCGGGGGCACGGCCACCTTGCGGGCCCGCACCACCCAGGACCTCTCCCGGTTCGACCTGGACTTCCTGCTGGACGTGAGCGAGGTGCGGGTCAACGGCG
>NZ_JBEOWF010000040.1:0-106116 GCF_040295925.1 Streptomyces sp. NPDC002588 | reverse complement strand
CAGGGGCAGTCCGTTCGCGTCCGACAGGATGTGCATCCTGGAACCCGGCCTGCCCCGGTCCACGGGGCTCGGACCTGTGTGTTCGCCCCTTTTTTAGCCCGCACGTGGGCGGTGTCGAGGACGACGCGGGTGACGTCGATGAGGCCGGCGTCGTCGAGCCGGTGCAGGACGGCCTCGTGCAGACGGCCCCAGACGCCGGCTCGGGACCGGATCAGGAACCGGCGATGGGCGGTGGACTTCGATATCCCGAAGCAGGGCGGCAAGAACAAGTCCGGCACGGTCCGGTACCCGCATCTGGCCCACAACGAGTGGGATCCGGTGAAGGGGCGGGCGGTGCCGGGTGCTGTTCTCCTTCGGCCGCGAGGACGACCTGGACCGTGAGGCGATCCGGCGCTTGGTCGCGTCTGTATCGAGGCTGCTGGAGCCGGGTGACGCGCTGGCCGCGACCGCCACGTCGGATCTGGAGTTCACCTCCTCGGTGCCGTACGGCGGCGCCTACATGCTCGACCACCTGTGGCGCCGGCTGCGGATCGACCAGATCGTGGGCCGGGTCGGGCAGCCCAAGCGAGGCCGCCGCCGGGACATGACCGCGACCGAAGCGGGTGCTGTTCGCCCTGGTCGCCAACCGCGCGCTCGCCCCTTCCTCGAAACTCGCGGCGGCGGACTGGATCACCAACGACGTGCACGTCCATGGCCTGGCCTCCATCGGCGAACAGTGTGGCTGCTGCTGGTGCGTCGGTTACGGGCGCTTCGCTGTGCGGTCGCGCAGCAGCAGCCACTGACTCGCGTCGGCGCCGTCTGAGCGCGCGGCCGGTCCATGCAGCAGCACGGCGTAAGCCGTCCTCTCCGCCTTGCTCGGGGCGGCATACTGGCCTGGCGCCTCCGGGGTCGGGAATGACCTCGTCATGCCTTTCCAGGCCTTGTCCGCGTTCGGAGTGCTGAGCATCGGCCCTCCCGGGCTCAATAGGGTCAAGCAGTGAAGTACACGCACGCGTGCGTGCAGCCGCGGTAGGGCGCGTCCGCGCCGAACAGCGCGGTGTCCGCCGCCCGGTCGTGGCGGGACTCCAGGGCGAGGTTCTCCCAGCGCATGACGCCTCCTCGGTAGCAGTGCCCATGCACTGCGCCCACAATAGAACATGTGTTCCCATGATCGTGCGACCGCGCGTTCCGGGTGGCATTCCGATCGTCCGGCGACCGCTTTCGAGCCCCCGATTTGGGCGGCCGTGGAGCGGGGTGGTTGGCTTGCCCCTCCTGAGCAACCTGAGCAACCTGAGCAACCTGAGCAACACGGACCTGGAGGAACTTCATGGCGCAGGTCGAGGCCACCACCGAGCGGGTCGTCGCGGCGGACCCCGAGAAGGTGTTCGACACGCTCGCCGACTACAGCGGCACGCGCGCGAACCTGCTGCCCGAGCACTTCAGCGAGTACGAGGTGCGCGAGGGCGGCGACGGCGAGGGCACCCTCGTCCACTGGAAGCTCCAGGCCACCAGCAAGCGCGTCCGCGACTGCCTCCTGGAGGTCACCGAGCCCACCGACGGCGAGCTCGTCGAGAAGGACCGCAACTCCTCGATGGTCACCGTCTGGCGCGTCACCCCGGCCGGCGAGGGCAGGTCGCGGGTCGTCATCACCACCACCTGGCAGGGCGCCGGCGGCATCGGCGGCTTCTTCGAGAAGACCTTCGCCCCCAAGGGCCTCGGCCGCATCTACGACCTGATCCTCGACAAGCTCGCCACCGAGGTCGAGAAGTAACAACCTCCGGGCGCCGCCCGCCCGTTGCCCCCCTCGCGGGCCAGGTTCCCCGGTTCGAGCGGCCCCCTTCCGCGGCCCGCGCGGCGCCGTGGCTCGTCGCGCCTGCCCGGAGTCGTCTCTTCACGCGGTGACCGCTCGGCAGGTGCGACGAGGGAGCGGCCCGTGCACGGGACCACACGGTGCGGTACGGCCGGGGTGGTGTGCCGCACCGGCGAGGCCTGGTGAGGGCGCCGCGAGCGTCCGGGGCGGCCGGATGGCGGGAGGCGGACGGGGATCACCGAGGGTGACCGGGGTGGTGCGGCCGGTCGCCGGAAAAGGGGCGGCGTACCCCGGCGCGCCCGGGTGAAACCAATTCCAGCATTGCCGCACATCCCGACCGGCGTGCGCCGTACGGTTGTTGCGGCGGACAGATCTTGCAACAGCTCTGGGGAGAGAGGGCCTGGGCCATGGACCGTGGCACCGAGAGGGGCGCACCTCCCAGCCGCGGAGCGGGCAACACGACGGCGGACGCCGCCGCCGAGGCCGGGCGCATCCCGCTGGCCGTGGTCGTCGTCGACCGCGCCGGCCTCGTCTCCCACTGGAGCTCCGGCGCACGCCGGCTCTTCGGTGTCGCCAAGGAGGAGGCGATCGGCGAACCGGCCATCGATCTGCTGCCCGTCTCCGGCGCCCTCCCCGAGCCCGACGACGATCACCTCCCCTACGGCGACTTCGGGGACTACGACGGCTTCGGCGACTACGGCGCCCACGACGGCCCGGGGCCCGGACTGGAGTCCTCCCTCGGCCGCGGACTGGGCTACCCCGCCGCCGGACGCGCCCGCCTCACCGTGCCCGGACAGGGCCGCGCCGACGTCCTGTGGTGGGCCTACCCGCTCGTCGGACCCGGCAGTGGACGCCTCCTCGTGCTCGCCGCCGACGCGGCCGGACTCCACCGGGAACCGCCCGGGAGCACGGCCGACGCCCACATGGTGGAACGCATCGCACCCGGCTTCGCCCTGCACACCGACTTCCCCGGCGCCGAGGAACTCGCCCGCCGACTGCCCGAGATCCTCCCCAGCATGAGCGTCGGCGAAAGCGCCCGCATCGTCGCCCAGGTCCTCGAACTCGGCTACCCCGTACTGGAGTTCAGCCAGAACGACCGGGTGCCGGTCACCCCCGACTGGGGCGTCACCCGGCGCACCGAACGCAGAGCCCGCCGGGAACGCGCCGCCCGCGCCGCCGCCGAGGGCAGCCCGATGCCGCGGGACCTCCTCGACGAGCGCGAGGACCTCGAGTACGCCGCCGTCCGCGAGCGCCTGGAGTTCCTCAACGAGGTCAGCGGAAGGATCGGCACCTCCCTCGACCTGTCCCGCACCATCGTCGAGGTCAGCAAGGCCGTCGTCCCCCGCTTCACCGACGTCGCCGGCACCTATCTGCGCGAACAGGTCGTCGCCGGCGAGGGGTTTCCCGAGGGTGTGCCCGACACCCGGACCATGTGGCACCGGGTGGCCATCGAGCACACCGACGAACCCGGCCGCTGGGACGACGTCGTCCCCGTCGGCGAGGCCATGCCCTTCCCGGCGCACACCCCGTTCTTCCAGTGCATGACCACCGGCGAGCCCGTCCTCGTGCCGCGCATCAGCGAGCAGATGGGCCACGCCATCGCCTCGCAGTTCGAGAAACGCGACATCAGGCCCCTCATCACCGGCCGCTCGATGCTCGTCGTTCCGCTCAAGGCCCGAAACGTCGTCCTCGGCTTCATGATCCTGCTGCGCCACCCCGAGCGCGTCGAGTTCAACGACATGGACCGCGTCACCGGCGCCGAACTCGCCGCCCGCGCGGGCCTCGTGCTCGACAACGCCCGCATGTACACCTACCAGGAGTCCGTCGCCGAGACCCTCCAGGACAGCATGCTGCCGCACATCCCGCCGCGCATGGCGGGCTGCGACATCGCCACCCGATATCTGCCGGGCACCCTGCTGGGCCGGGTCGGCGGCGACTGGTTCGACTCCGTGAAACTCCCCGGCGCCCGCACCGCCCTCGTCGTCGGCGACGTCATGGGACACGGCCTCAACTCGGCAGCCATGATGGGCCAGTTGCGCACCGCAGTGCAGACCATGGCCGCCCTCGACCTGCCGCCCGCCCAACTCCTGCGCAACCTCGACGACCTGGCGCAGCGCCTCGGCGACACCTACCTCGCCACCTGCCTGTACGCGGTCTACGACCCCATCGCGAGCGAACTGCACCTCGCCAACGCGGGCCACATCCCGCCGGTGCTGGTGCGGGCGGCCGACGGCCGCAGCGAGCTGCTCGACCTGCCCACCGGCGCCCCGATCGGCGTCGGCGGGGTGCCCTTCGAGGCGGTACGCGTACGTGTGGAGCCCGGCGACCGGCTCGTGATGTGCACCGACGGCCTGGTGGAGGTGCGCGGCGAGGACATCGGTGTGGGCCTGGCGACGCTGTGCGAGTCCGCCGCCCACCCGGCCGCCTCCATGGACGACGCCTGCGACACCATCATCCGTGCCCTCGCCGTGACGTTCTCGAAAGCGGGCCGGGGCGGCCGCAAGGACGACGTGGCGCTGCTCATGGCCCGCCTCGGCGGCATCGAGCCCGACGACGTCGCCGAGTGGCGCTTCGCCCTCGACCCGGCCGAGGTCGCCCGGGCCCGCGCCGCGGTCCGCGAACAGCTCCACGAATGGGGGCTGGCGAAACTGGCGTACAACGCCGGACTGATGGTCAGCGAGCTGGTCACCAATGCCGTACGGCACTCCCGCCGACGGCCCGTCGCCCTGCGGCTGGTACGCGGCGACACCCTGCTGTGCGAAGTGGACGACGACGACCACGAACTGCCGACCCTGCTGAGCGCCGGCCCCGCCGACGAGGCCGGACGCGGACTGCGTGTCGTCAGCACCCTGGCCCGCGAATGGGGCACCAGCCGCACGGCCGCGGGGAAGTCGGTGTGGTTCGAACTGACGCTGCCCAGACGGTGAAGCCGGGTTTCGTCATGCCTGGTCTCCTCCCGCCGGGGTTTCCCTCGAACGCGGCGTGAAGGATTCGCCCGGCCCGCTTGTAGCCGCGACCCGGGAGCGATAAACCGTACTCGCCCGTCACTCACGGCGGATCGGCGTCGCACCCTGGGGAGCGTGCATGAGCGTGACGATGCGGTACCGGGAGGCCTGGGAGGGCTTCTGGCGCGAGGCCCCCGACGACCCGGGCGCGGTGTTCTGGGACGCGGACCCCAAGGTGACCGCGGCCCTCCATCTCGCCCTCTTCGAACCCCATGTCGTCGACTTCGGGCTGCCGTTGGTGGACCTCGGCTGCGGCAACGGCACCCAGACCCGCTTCCTCGCCGACCGCTTCCGGCACGTCCTCGGCGTCGACCTGGCGGCCGCCGCCCTCGACCACGCCCGCCGCGCCGACCCCGCGGGGCAGGCGTCGTACCGGCTGCTGGACGCGGCCGAGAAGGGCGCCGCCGAGACCCTGCACGCCGAACTCGGCGACACCAACCTCTATATGAGGGGTGTCCTGCACCAGTGCGAGCCGGCCGACCGGCAGCCGCTGGTCGACGGGATAGCCGCGCTCCTGGGGGAGCGGGGCCGGGTCTTCCTCGTCGAACTGTCCGAGGCGGCCCGCCCGGTCCTCGGCGGCCTCGCTCAGGACCCGGCCGGGCCGCCCCCCAAGCTCGCACCCATCCTCCGCCATGGCATCGCCCCCGGCGAGGTCGCCGACGAGGCGGTGCCGGAGTATCTGCGCGCCGCCGGTCTCACCGTCCTCGCCGCCGGCGAACTCCCGCTCACCACCACCGAGTCGGCCCCGAACGGCGCCAGGATCGAGCTGCCGTCGAAGTGGCTGGTGGCGGGTCGGGCCGGGTGATCCGAGCGGTCAGGCGGTGAGCCGCGCCAGCGTCTCCTCGAACGAAACAGCGTCCACGGGCGGCCGGTTGTGCGGCAGCCGGGACAACAGGGTCGCCATGCCGCAGGTGTTGGTGGCGCCGGAGAACACCAGACCGGCGCCGATCAGCCCGGACAGCCGGTGCGCGGGCCGCCAGGCCAGACCGGCGGCGAAGCCGGCGACGACCAACGAGCCTGCGGCCAGCCGCACCTGACGGTCCATCGGCCACACGGAGCGGGCGCCGGCCGGGCGCTCGACGGCGTGCCCGGCCGCAGCCCAGGCACTCGTGCCGCCCTCCAGCGTCGCCGCCAGGATCCCGAGGGCCGCGAGGCGCTCGCAGCCCCGGGCGGACCGGGCTCCCGAGGCGCACACGATCAGCAGGGGGCGCCGCGCCGCTGCCGCCCGCAATGCCGGTGCGGCCTCGTCGAGCCGGTCCAGCGGCACGTTGTGCGCGCCCGGCAGCCGGCCCGCGGCGTACTCGCCGGGCGAGCGCACGTCCACGACGGTGAACCCGCCGGGCCGGACGGCCGCCTCGGCCGGGGTGAGAAGGGAAGGGGTGGTCTGGCGACCGGTCACGGAACAGAACCTTTCGGTGGGGTGTTGTCCCCTACGGGTACGATACCCGTGGGGGTATGGATCGGGCGGGAATGCCCGGTTCGGGTCCGCCCGGTCGAAGAGATCCACGACTTCGACGATGTCCATGAGGTCCATGAGATCCATGAGATCCATAAGGTCCATAAGGTCCACGAGGAGAGAAACGTGCAGCTCGACATGTCGGCCGAGGAGCTGAAGTCGGCGCTCAACCGGCTGCGCCGCGCCCAGGGCCAGCTCGCGGGCGTGATCCGGATGATCGAGGAGGGCCGGGACTGCGAGGACGTGGTCACCCAGCTCGCCGCGGTCTCCCGCGCCCTGGACCGGGCCGGCTTCGCGATCATCGCCACGGGGCTGGAACAGTGCATGACCAGCGAGGACGCCGAGGTCCGGGACTCCGCGCAGATGCGGGCCCGCCTGGAGAAGCTCTTCCTGTCGCTGGCCTGACCCGCCCCGCCGCCCGGGTCACAGCAGGACCGTCAGGCCCATGCCCGCGGCGACGGCCAGCAGGACGGCGCCGAAGACCCGCTGCAGCGTTCCGGCGGACACCCTCGCGGCCAGCCGCCGGCCGTCCCACGCCCCCAGCACGGCGGTCGCCAGGAACGGCATGATCAGGGCCCAGTCGAGACCGGGCGCCGTGTACGCGCGGGCCCCGAGGGCCACCAGCGCGTTGGCGACGATCACCAGCAGGCTGGTGCCCACCGCCGCGCCCATCGGCACGCCCAGCACGCCCACCAGCGCCGGTACGGCGAGGAAGCCGCCGCCGACCCCGAGGAACCCCGTCACCGCGCCCAGGCCCGCCCCGGCGCCCATCGCGCGCATCCCCGAGACCCGGCCGTCCCCCCGCGGCTCCCGGCGGCGCAGCAGCCGCAGGGCGGCCGCGGCGGCCAGGCCCGCGAACATCAGCGTCAGCACCGTCTGGGGGATCCGGGCGGACAGGACACCGGCCGCCGCGGCGGGCAGCGTTCCGGCCGCCGCGAACAACAGCCCTGCCCGCCAGCGCACCGCCCCCACGCGCGCGTGGGCGACCAGCGCGGTCACCGAGGTGACGATCACGATGACCAGACTCGCGGTGGTCGCCGAGGCCGGGGCGAAACCCAGCAGATAGATAAGGGCCGGCACGGTCAGGATGCTGCCGCCCGCCCCCAGCGCGCCGAGAGCCACCCCGACCAGTGCGCCGGCCGGCAGCGCGAGGGCGACCGCGGTCATACGACGGTCCCGGCGGCGCCACGCGCGTCCACGACCGGCAGCCCGCGGGCCGCCCAGTCGAGCAGCCCGCCGATCACGTCCGGCACGGTCACGCCCCGCGCGGCCAGCAGTCCGGCCGCCTGCCGGGAGCGGTTGCCGGAGCGGCAGATCAGGACCGCCTCCCGCCCGGCGGGGAGGACGGCCGTGCCGTCGGCCAGCCGGGACAGGGGCAGGTGCAGCGCGCCCGGCGCGTGACCGGCCGCGAACTCGTCCGGCTCGCGGACATCGACCAGGACGGCCGTACCGTCCCCGACCAGGAGGTGGGCCTCGGTGGCCGTGATGCGGGAGATGGACATCGTGTGAGTTCCTCGGGTCGGAACGGACGGTGGGGCACGGTCAGTTGAGGGTGGCGGGGCGGCTGGGGGCGACATCGCGGCCGGGGACGACGAGGCGAACGCCCGCATCGGATGCCGCGGCGAAGGAGTCGTCGACGGCGACCACGGCGCGGCCGGCGGCGTCGAGCAGGGACGCGGCGATCGCCGCGCGCATCCCGCCCGCGCAGTGCACCCACACCGTGCCCGGCGGCACCTCGGCCAGCCGTCGGCGGAGCTGGTGGAGCGGAATGTGCGTACCGCCCTCGATCCAGCCGGCCGCGTGCTCGACGTCCCGGCGCACATCGAGCACCACCACGTCGTCGCGGCGCTCCCGGGCGGCGGCCAGGCCGGCGAACGTGCCCCGCGGGAACGACGCGGGCACCGCCCCCCGCGGGAGCCAGTCGGCCGGGGAGCCGACCGCCGCCGCGGCCGGGCGGTCGATGCCGACCCTGGCCAGCTCCCGCTGGGCCCGCGCCACGTCCTCCGCGCGCTCGGCGAGCAGTGTCACCGGCCTGCCCCACGGGACCAGCCAGGCCAGATGGGTGGCGAGCTGCCCCTCGACCTCGAAGTTCAACGCACCCGCCACATGGCCGGCGGCGAACGCCACCCGGCCGCGCAGGTCCACCACCCACTCCCCGGCCGCCAGCCGCCGCGCGATCTCGGCCGCGTCGGCCCGCCGGGGCGCAGTCAGGTCCAGCGGAGCCGGGCCGCCCGCGTTCACCGGACCCATGTGCGCGTAGTAGGCGGGCACGTCGTCGAGCCCCGCCAGCAGCTCCTTCGCGAACGTGTCCACGTCCTGCAGCAGCGCCGGGTTGGACGCCTTCTCCGCACCGATCGTGCTGTCCGAGCCCCCGGCCCGGGAGGAGGAGCAGAAACTGCCGAAGCCGTGGGTCGGCAGGACCGCCACCTCGTCCGTCAGACCGGCCGCGAGCCGGTGCGCGGACGCGTGCTGCGCGCGGGCCAGCCCCTCGGTCAGCCGGGGCTCCACCAGATCGGGCCGGCCCACACCCCCGATCAGCAGCGAACCGCCGGTGAACACGGCGACCGCACGGCCGGACTCCTCCAGGACGTAGGAGGTGTGGTGCGGGGTGTGCCCGGGAGTGGCCACCGCGCGCAGCGTCAGCCCCTCGTCGACCAGCTCCACGTCCCCGTCGGCGACCGGCACGCGCGCGTACGCCACCTCCGCCCCGGCCGGCACCAGACAGCGCGCCCCCGTCAGCCGGGCCAGCTCCAGGCCCCCGGTCACATAGTCGTTGTGGACATGGGTCTCGGCGACGGCCACGATCCGCACGCCGCGCCGGGCCGCCGCCGCGATCACCCGGTCGACGTCCCTCGGCGGGTCGACGACCACCGCCGCACGGGCCCCGCCCGCCACGTAACCGCGGTTGCCCAGCCCTTCGGTCTCCAGGATGTCGGCAAAGAACACGGCACTCTCCCTCGCAGAAAAATTACCCCCGGGGGTATCTGATGTCCACCGTAACAGAGATACCCCAGGGGGTATTCCGGTGGCTGTGTTCCGACGGCCGCCGCGCGCAGGAGAATGACCTCGTGAACGATCAGCCGAAGGACAAGCAGGGACCGGGCGCCCTCGACGCCCTCGACCTGAAGCTGCTCCAGGCACTGCAGTTCGACGGACGCGCGCCGTTCAGCCGGATCGCCCAGGTGCTGGGGATCTCCGACCAGACCGTCGCCCGCCGCCTGCGCCGTCTGCGCACCACCGCCGGCCTGCGCGTCCTCGGCATGACCGACGACATCCGGCTCGGCCGCAGCAACTGGATCGTCCGCCTGAGCTGCACCCCCGACGTCGCCGACCGGCTCGCCGGAGCACTCGCCCGCCGCCCCGACACCCTGTACGTCGCCCTGGTCTCCGGCGGCACCGAGGTGATCTGCGCGATGCACCCCCGCAGCCGCCAGGACCGCGACGACCTGCTCCTCGGCCACCTCCGGCGCACCCCGCGCGTCACCTCGGTCAGCGCCCACTGCATCCTGCACTACTTCTACGGCGGCTCCCTCAGCTGGCTCACCAAGATCGACGCGCTCACCGCCGACGAGGCGGCCGCCCTGCGACCGGCCCACCGCGAGCCGGCCGCCGGACCCGTGGCCCTCGACGCGGACGACGAACGCCTGCTCGTCCTGCTCCGCGAGGACGGGCGCGCCGCGCTCACCGAACTCCAGGCCGCCACCGGCCTGACCGAGTCCGTGGTCAAACGCCGCCTCGAGCGCCTGCAGAACACCGGAGTGCTCTACTACGACGTCCAGCACGACTTCGAACCCCTCGGCCAGGAGGTCGAGGCGATGCTCTGGCTGACCGTGGAGCCCGCCGCCCTCGCCGCCGCCGGCCACGCGCTCGCCGCCCACCCCGAGGTCCGCTTCGCCGCCGCGACCACCGGTCCGGCCAACCTCGTCGCCGCCACCCTGCACACCGGACCCGGCGGCCTGTACGGCTACCTCAGCGAGCGGATCGGCGCCCTGGAGGGTGTGCGCAGCGTCGAAACGGTACTGACGCTCCGTCAAGTCAAACAGCTGGCGTACGAACAGAGTCGCTCGCCGGGGAACCGGGGGCACACGTCCTAGGCTCGGGATCCCTGCGGCGAGGCTGGAGAGGACGGGGAGCGGACATGAAGATCCTGATCAGCGCCGACATGGAGGGCGCCACCGGCGTCACCTGGCCGGCCGACGTGCTGCCCGGGACCCCGCAGTGGGAACGCTGCCGGTCGCTGTTCACCTCCGACGTCAACGCGGCCGTCCTCGGCTTCTTCGACGGCGGCGCCGACGACGTCCTCATCAACGAGGCCCACTGGTCGATGCGCAACCTCCTCCTCGAACGGCTCGACGACCGGGCCGAGATGCTCACCGGCAAACACAAGTCCCTGTCCATGGTGGAAGGCGTCCAGCACGGCGACGTCGACGGCATCGCCTTCGTCGGCTACCACGCCGGCGCCGGCATGGAGGGCGTCCTCGCCCACACCTACCTCGCCAACTCGATCACCGGCGTCCGGCTGAACGGGGTGCGCGCCAGCGAAGGCCTGCTCAACGCGCACGTCGCCGCCGAGTACGGCGTCCCGGTCGTGCTGGTCACCGGCGACGACGTGGCCTGCGAGGACGCCCTCGGCTACGCGCCCGAGGCACTGAAGGTCGCCGTCAAGGACCACGTCTCGCGCTATGCCGCCGTATGCCGGACCCCGGCCCGCACCGCGGCCGACATCCGCGCGGCCGCGAAACAGGCGGCCTCACTTGCGGGAAGACGGGATCCGGTCGACGGTGGACCGTATACAGTCGACGTCGAGTTCGATGCCGAACACCTCGCCCTGGCGGCCACCGTAGTCCCCGGCGTGGTCCGTGCGGGCGAACGTAGGATCGCCTACACCAGCGGCACCATGTACGAGGGCATCCGTACCTTCAAGGCGGTCACCACGATCGCCTCGGCCGCGATCGAGGAGCAGTATGGCTGAGCAGCACAGGCGGCGGCGGGGCCGGGATGGCTGACGCCACGGCTCACGACGAGGTCGTCCGCTTCACCTCCGACCTCATCCGCATCGACACCACCAACCGGGGCGGCGGTGACTGCCGCGAACGGCCCGCCGCCGAGTACGCGGCCGCGCTGCTGTCCGACGCGGGCATCGAACCCACCCTCCTCGAACGCACCCCCGGCCGCACCAACGTCGTCGCCCGCATCGAGGGCACCGACCCCGCCGCGGACGCGCTGCTCGTCCACGGCCACCTGGACGTCGTTCCCGCCGAGGCCGCCGACTGGAGCGTGCACCCGTTCTCCGGGGAGGTGCGGGACGGCGTCGTCTGGGGGCGCGGCGCGGTCGACATGAAGAACATGGACGCGATGATCCTCGCCGTCGTGCGCGCCTGGGCACGCCAGGGCGTACGGCCCCGCCGCGACCTCGTCCTCGCGTTCACCGCCGACGAGGAGGCGAGCGCCGAGGACGGCGCCGGTTTCCTCGCCGACCGGCACGCCGCACTCTTCGAGGGCTGCACGGAAGCCGTCGGCGAGTCCGGAGCCTTCACCTTCCACGACGGCGCCGGCCGCGAGATCTACCCGATCGCGGCGGGCGAGCGCGGCACCGCCTGGCTGAAGCTCACCGCACGCGGCCGCGCCGGACACGGCTCCAAGGTCAACCACGAGAACGCGGTCACGCGCCTCGCCGCCGCCGTCACCAGGATCGGCGAACACACCTGGCCGCTGCGCCTCACCCCCACCGTCCGCGCCGCGCTCACCCGGCTCGCCGCGCTCTACGGTCTCGAGGCCGACCTCGACGACCCGGCGCGGGTGGACGCGCTGCTGGAGAAGCTCGGCCCGGCCGCCTCCCTGGTCGAGTCGACGGTCCGCAACAGCGCCAACCCGACCATGCTGGAAGCCGGTTACAAGCTCAACGTGATCCCCGGCGAGGCCGTCGCCCACGTCGACGGACGGTATCTCTGGGGCGCCGAGGACGAGTTCCGCGCCACCCTCGACGAACTCACCGGGCCCGACGTCGACTGGGAGCTGTGCCACCACTCGGTCGCCCTCCAGGCGCCGGTGGACGTCCCCCTGTACGCCCGCATGCGGGCCGCCGTCGAGGAGTTCGCACCCGGGGGGCACGTGGTGCCGTACTGCATGTCCGGCGGCACCGACGCCAAGCAGTTCTCCCGACTCGGTGTCACCGCCTACGGCTTCGCCCCTCTGAAGCTGCCCCAAGGCCTCGATCACCAGGCCCTCTTCCACGGTGTCGACGAACGCGTCCCCGTCGACGCGCTGCGGTTCGGCGTCCGCGTCCTCGACCGTTTCCTGCGCACGGCCTAGACGGGCGGGGACAACGTGCAGATCCTGCCGTACGGTTCCTGGCCCTCACCCATCGACGCCCACCTCACCGCCACGCACGACGGACGCCCCGAGTACGTCGGCTTCGTCGGCGACGAGGTCTGGTGGACGGCGCCGCGCCCCACCGAGGACGGCCGCCGCACCCTGGTCCGCCGGACCGCGGACGGCACCGAGGAACCGGTCCTCCCGCCGCCCTGGAACGTCCGCAGCCGGGTCCTCGAGTACGGCGGACGGCCCTGGGCGGGCGCGCTGCGCGAGGACGGGCCGCTGATTGTCTTCGTGCACTTCCCCGACCAGCGGCTCTACGCCCGCGAACCCGGCGGCGAGCCCCGGCCGCTGACCCCGGTGTCGACGGTCGGCGGCGGACTGCGCTGGGCGGAACCGCAGTTGATCCTCGAACGGGGCGAAGTATGGTGCGTCCTCGAGGAGTTCACCGGCGACGGCCCCACCGACGTACGTCGCGTACTGGCCGCCGTACCCCTGGACGGCTCGGCCGCCGAGGACCGGGCCGCCGTACGCGAACTCACCGACGACAGCCGCCGGTTCGTCACCGGCCCCCGCCTCTCACCCGACGGCCGCCACGCCGCCTGGCTGGCCTGGGACCACCCCGGCATGCCGTGGGACGGGACAGAGGTGATCGTCGCCGAGGTCGCACCGGGCGGCACGCTGAGCGGGGCGCGGGTGGTGGCGGGCGGACCGGACGAGTCGATCGCACAGGTGGACTGGCTGCGGCCGACCGGCGGCGGTATGCAATCCGCAGGCGACGGTGTGCGGTCCACGGGCAGCGGTCTGCTGTATGTGAGCGACCGGTCCGGTTGGTGGAACCTCTACCGTGACCACGAGCCCGTCTGCCCGCGCGAGGAGGAGTTCGGCGGCGCGCTCTGGAAGCTCGGGCACCGCTGGTTCGCGCCGCTCGACAACGGGCTCGTCGCCGTCGTGCACGGCCGGGGCGCGACCGCCCTCGGGATCCTCGATCCGGAGACCGGGGAGCTGGTCGACGCGGCCGGGCCGTGGACCGAGTTCGCCGCCACCCTCGCCGTGCGCGGCGAGCGCAGCGAGAGGGGGGTCGCCCCGCCCGGAGGGTGGGGGAGAGTGGTCACCGTCGCCGCAAGTCCGCGCAGCGCGTACGAGGTGGTGGAGCTGGACGCGCGGACCGGCCGGGCCCGGGTGATCGGGGCCGCGCACGACGACGCCGTGGACCCGGCCCACTATCCGGAGCCGCAGATCCGCACCTTCGCGGGGCCCGACGGCCGTGAGATCCACGCCCATGTGTACCCGCCCCACCATCCGGCCTGCGCGGCCCCCGGCCATGAGCTGCCGCCCTACGTCATCTGGGCGCACGGCGGGCCCACCGACCGGGCACCGCTCGTGCTGGACCTGGAGATCGCCTACTTCACCTCCCGCGGCATCGGGGTCGCCGAGGTCAACTACGGCGGTTCGACCGGATACGGGCGGGAGTACCGCAGCCGGCTGCGGGAGCAGTGGGGTGTGGTCGACGTCGAGGACTGCGCGGCCGTGGCCCTGGCCCTCGCCGACGAGGGCACGGCCGACCGCGGGCGGCTGGCGATCCGGGGCGGCAGCGCGGGCGGCTGGACCGCCGCCGCCTCGCTGACCGGCACCGACGTGTACGCCTGCGGCACGATCCGCTACCCCGTCCTGGACCTGGTGGGCTGGGCGAGCGGCGGGACCCACGACTTCGAGTCGCGCTACCCGGACTCCCTCGTCGGACCGCTCGCCGAGGTACCCGCCCGGTACGCGGAACGCTCACCCGTGGAACACGCCGACCGGATCCGTGTGCCGTTCCTGCTTCTGCAGGGCCTGGACGACGTGATCTGCCCGCCCGCCCAGTGCGAACGGTTCCTGGCCGGGCGGGCCGGGCGGCGGGTGCCGTACGCGTACCTCACCTTCGAGGGGGAGGGGCACGGCTTCCGGCGGGCGGAGACCACCGTGCGCGCCCTGGAGGCAGAACTGTCGTTGTACGCTCAGGTGTTCGGGCTTCATCCGCCCGGCATCCCCACCCTGGAGCTCACGCGGTGAAGGAACTCATGCGGCCGGCGCGGCTGGCCCCCGGCGCCCGGGTGGCCGTCGTCGCCCCCAGCGGACCGGTGGCGGAGGAACGGCTGCAGGCCGGGCTCGACCTGCTGCGCGGCTGGGACCTCGACCCCGTCGTCGCACCGCACGCCCTTGACCGCGACGAGCGCCTCGGCCACCTCGCGGGCACCGACGCCGACCGGGCCGCCGACCTCCAGCGGGCCTGGTGCGACCCGTCCGTCGACGCCGTGCTGTGTGCCCGCGGCGGCTACGGCGCCCAGCGCATGGTCGATCTGCTCGACTGGGAGGCGATGCGGGCGGCCGGACCGAAGGTGTTCGTCGGCTTCAGCGACAGCACCACGCTCCACGAGGCGTTCGCCGTCCGCCTCGGCCTGGTCACGCTGTACGGGCCGGTGGCCGCCGGGATCGACTTCGTCAAGAACGCCCGCGCCCAGGACCACCTCAGGGCCACCCTCTTCGCCCCCGAGACCGTCCGCACCCTCACCTCCACCGGCTCGGGCACGCCCCTCGCCCCCGGGCGCGCGCGAGGCGTCACCCTCGGCGGCTGCCTCGCCCTGCTCGCCACCGGATACGGCACCCCGCACACCCGGACCGGCGCGCGCGGCGGACTGCTGCTGATCGAGGACGTCGGCGAACGACCGTATGCGGTAGACCGTGCGCTCACCCAGCTGCTGCGCACCGGCTGGCTGGACGGCGTCGCCGGGATCGCGCTCGGCTCCTGGGACAGGTGCGGGCCCTACGACGAACTGCGGCCGGTGTTCGTGGACCGCCTGGGCGGGCTCGGCGTGCCCGTCGTCGAGGAACTCGGCTTCGGGCACTGCGAGGGCGCCCTGACCGTTCCCTTCGGGGTGAGCGCGGAACTCGACGCGGACTCGGGCACGCTCACCCTGGACGGGCCCGCCCTGCGCTGACGTGCGGGACAACGGTTTGCGGCCCACCCTGGACGTATGAGCCCGAAGACCTCGAAGTCCTCGAAGAGCTCCGGGGCCCGCCACAGGTCCGGTGGCTGGCGCCAGGCGATGACGCCGGGACGGGTCACCGTTCTGGTGCTCGCCGTGCTCACCCTGATCTTCATCTTCGAGAACACGCAGAAAACCAGGATCAGACTGTTGATCCCCGAAGTGACCATGCCGCTGTGGGCGGCCCTGCTCGCCACGGGGATCGTCGGCGCGCTCTTCGGGGCGTATTTCATGGGCCGCCGTCGCTGACCGGTCGTAGGCTGGCCGGATGCCGCACTCCGCCTCCCCCTACCTCGCCGACGGCCCCCGCGTCGGGATACGCCACTTCACCTACGCCGACGGGGACGAGTTCACCGCCCGGGTCCGCGAGAGCAAGGACCTGCACCACCCGTGGCTGTTCCCGCCGGCCACCCCGGAGGCGTACACCGCCTACGCGGGACGGCTGATCGAGGACTCCACCAAGGCGGGATTCCTGGTCTGCGAGCAGGAACACGGGGCGATCGCCGGGTTCGTCAACATCAACAACATCGTGCACGGCGGGTTCCAGTGCGGAGCGCTGGGCTACGGCGCGTTCGCGCACGCCGCCGGGCGCGGGCTGATGCGCGAGGGGCTCGATCTCGTGGTGGGGTACGCGTTCGGGCCGATGCGGCTGCACCGGCTGGAGATCAACGCGCAGCCCGGCAACGCCGCCTCGATCGGCCTGGCCCGTGCCTGCGGGTTCCGCCTGGAGGGCTTCTCCCCGAAGATGATCCACATCGACGGCGAGTGGCGCGACCACGAGCGGTGGGCGCTCACCGCCGAGATGCGGAGCCCCGGGCGGCCTGCTTCCGGTTGACCTTCATGGTGTCGAGGTCGGTGACCGTCGACCGCAGCCCCGTGAAGCCGTGGCCCAGTTCCCGCAGCGCCGTCTCGGCCCGCTCCTCGGCGAGCGCGCCCGCCATCTCCTCGCCGTCCGCGGCGTCCGACACCACCACGAAGCGCATGGAGAAGTGCTTCAGCGGCGACGGCTCGTACGACAGCGTCCCCTCCTCGGTGAAGCGCATGCTGCTCAGACCGTGGTCGGCCGACTCGGCGAGCAGCCTGGTACGGGCCTCCTGGGTGAGTCCGTCCCACGTGCCCCGGACGATCACCCGGTAGGTGTGCTGCTCACTCACGCTCGCTCCCTCGGTCCTGCGCGTCGCGCTCTTCGCCGGACGGTCGGCCGCATGCCGACGACGATATGCGGACGACGGTTCATCGCATACGGAATTTCGTCGCCCGGACTCCGCCGCCCACCGGTCCTACGCGCGCCGGCGGTCCACGTACTCGTAGACCGAACCGTCCGGGTGACGGGCGATCAGGTTGCGGCCGACCGGAGTCGCCACCGGGCCCGCGATGACGTCGGCGCCCAGTTCGGTGAGGGACTTGTGGGCCTCGTCGACATCGCTGACGGCTATCGTCGCCGCGACTTTGCGCAGCACCTCCAACTCGGCCTCCGGTCCGCTCATCAGCAGGAAGCAGCCGACGGCGGCCACCTGCACGCCGGCGCGTTCGAAGCGCAGTGCTCTGGTGCCCGCGAGCCGTTCGTAGAAGGAGACCGAGGCCTCCAGATCATCGACGCAGACCCGCAGAGTGGCTCCCAGAATGTCCATGCGGCGAGCCTAGTTGGGCCCGGCGGGAGGTGGGGATCCCTTCACCCGATCCTCCCTCCGGCCATGCGCGGCCCGTGCCGTATCGAGGAGTTACGGGTCCCTGACGGCGGGTACCCGGCGGCCATGGATCGCAAGGAACATCTGGATCATCTGGAGCACCTGGACAAGCACCTGGTCGACGAACTGGCTCAGGTGGCCCGCGAGACGATCCGCGACGAGCTGCGCGAACAGACCCGCAGGCAGCGGCGGAAGGCCACGCTGTACGCGGCGTCCGGCGCCGTCGCCCTCTACGCGGGCGCGGCCGTCGCACTCGCCGTGGGCCTGGCCCTCGACATCGGCCTGCCCGGCTGGGCCGCCGCGCTGATCACCGCGGTGATCCTCGGGGTGGCGGCGTACGCCCTGCGCGGCGCCGCCCGGCCGCACGCGTCCACCCGGCCCGAGCACGGGGCAGGGATGAGCCACGCCGCTCAGCACGCCGGGCACGGTCCTGCGGCGGGCGGTATGCCGCCCGCAGGACCGGCCGCCGGTCTCGGCACCCCCTACCCGCCCGTGCCCCCGGCCCCGCCGGCGCAGCCCGGCGGGGCCCGCCCCGCCCAGGGTGTCGCCCCGGAGCCCCCGCAGCCCCCGAACGACCGGGACTGACACCCGGCCGCGACGCCCGTCCTGACCTGTGCCGGACCACCCGGCCGGGTGCCGGGCGCAGGTTTGGCCGTCCTCCCCGGGGGGACGCGGAAGCCCCCGGGGCCCTTCCGTACCGCCCCGCAGACGACCCACCCCGCCGGAGGCGCACCGTGAGCCGACCCCGCATCGTGATCGTCGGAGCCGGCTTCGCCGGGTACCGGGCGGCCCGCACGGTCGCCCGGGCCGCCCGCGGCCGGGCCGACATCACCGTGCTCAACCCCACCGACTACTTCCTCTATGTGCCCCTGCTGCCCCAGGTGGCCGCCGGCATCCTCGAACCGCGCCGGGTCACCGTCTCCCTGGCCGACACCCTGCAACAGACCCGCCTGGTGCTCGGCGAGGCCGGCCGGATCGACCTGGACGCGCGCACCGTCCACTACGACGACCCCGAGGGCAACTCGGGGACCCTGCCCTACGACCGGCTGGTCCTCACCGTCGGCAGTGTCAACAAGCTGCTGCCCATTCCCGGAGTCGCCGAGCACGCGCACGGCTTCCGCGGTCTGCCCGAGGCCCTCTACCTGCGCGACCACATCACCCGTCAGATCGAGTTGGCGGCCTCCGCCGACAACGCGGCGGAATGCGAGGCGCGTTGTACGTTCGTGGTGGTGGGCGCCGGATACACCGGCACCGAGGTCGCCGCACAGGGGCAGCTGTTCACCGACGCGCTGGTGCGCGCCCACCCGCTGCGCACGGGCATGCGGCCGCGCTGGCTGCTGCTCGACGTCGCCGAGCGGGTTCTGCCCGAACTGGACGAACGGCTCTCCCGCACCGCCGGCGGTGTGCTGCGCGAGCGGGGCGTCGAGGTGCGCATGGGGACCTCCGTGCGGGAGGCCACGCACGACGGAGTGGTGCTGACGGACGGCGAGTCCGTCGCCACCCGCACCCTGGCGTGGTGCGTGGGCGTACGGCCGGATCCGCTCACCGAGTCCCTCGGACTGCCCCTGGAACGCGGGCGGCTCGTCGTCGAGCCCAGTCTCCAGGTACCCGGCCGGCCCGAGGTGTTCGCGTGCGGTGACATGGCCGCCGTGCCCGATCTGGAGGACCCCGGGCAGTACACGCCGATGACCGCCCAGCACGCGTGGCGGCAGGGCAGGGTGGCCGGGGACAACGTGGCCGCCTCGCTGAGCCGCGGTGAACTGCGGCCCTACCGGCACAGGGACCTGGGGTTCGTCGTCGACCTGGGCGGGGTGAAGGGCGCCGCGAACCCGCTGGGTGTGCCCCTGTCCGGGCTGCCGGCGGGCCTGGTCACCCGCGGCTACCATCTCGCCGCCATGCCCGGCAACCGCGTCCGGGTGGCCGCCGACTGGCTGCTGGACGCCGTACTGCCGCGTCAGGCCGTCCAGTTGGGCCTCGTACGGTCCTGGTCGGTGCCGCTGGACACGGCGTCGCCGGAGTTGGCCCGGGTGCCGGACGGACGCGAGCCGCAGCCCGTGTCCGGACCAGGGACGGCCGACGCGGGGACGAATCCAGCGGGGACGGACCCGTCGGACACGAATCCCCCGACCCCCGGCCCCACCAGGAAGCACGAGAAGCAGCCGAAGCAGCCGAAGCAGTCGAATCATCCGAAGCAGTCGAAGCAGTCGAAACGGTCGACGCAGCCGGGCGGTGAGCCCGCGCGGCGCGCCGGCCCGGACAACCGCTCCGAAGGAGGTCACTGACCCGATGGACACCGCCGAACTCACCGAACTGGGACAGCAGTTGCGCGTGGACAGCGTGCGCGCCTCCGCAGCCGCGGGCTCCGGGCACCCGACGTCCTCGATGTCGGCCGCGGATCTCATGGCGGTGCTGCTGGCCAACCATCTCCGCTACGACTTCGACCGGCCCGCCCACCCCGCGGCCGACCGTTTCGTCCTCTCCAAGGGCCACGCCTCCCCCCTCCTCTACGCCGCCTACAAGGCGGCCGGCGCGATCGACGACGCCGAACTGCTGACCTTCCGCGAGCTGGGCAGCAGGCTCGAGGGGCATCCCACGCCCCAGCGCCTGCCGTGGGTCGAGACGGCCACCGGTTCGCTCGGCCAGGGCCTGCCCGTCGGCGTCGGCATCGCCCTCGCGGGCAAGCGGCTGGACCGCATCGGGTACCGCGTGTGGGTGGTGTGCGGGGACAGCGAGCTGGCCGAGGGGTCGGTGTGGGAGGCCGCCGAGCACGCGGCGTACGAGCATCTGGACAACCTCACCGCGATCGTCGACGTCAACCGGCTCGGCCAGCGCGGCCCGACCAGGCACGGTCACGACCTCGATGCCTACGCCCGCCGCTTCCAGGCCTTCGGCTGGCACACCGTGGAGATCGACGGACACGACGTGGACGCCGTCGACCGGGCGTACGGCGAGGCGGCTTCCACCAGGGGGCAGCCCACCGTGATCCTCGCCCGCACCCTCAAGGGCAAGGGCGTGGCGAGCGTCCAGGACCGCGAGGGCCTGCACGGCAAGCCGCTGCCCGACGCCGACGAGGCGATCGAGGAGCTGGGCGGGGTCCGTGACCTGCGGGTGACGGTGCACGAGCCGCCCGCCACGCGCATGCTGCACTCCGTCCCGAACGGCCACCTGGACCTGCCCCGCTGGGAGCGGGGCGGCGACAAGGCGGTCGCCACCCGTGACGCCTACGGCCAGGCCCTCGCCGCCCTCGGCACCGCCCGGCCCGACGTCGTCGCGCTCGACGGCGAGGTGAGCGACTCCACGCGCGCCGAGTTCTTCGCCAAGGAACACCCCGACCGGTTCTTCGAGTGCTACATCGCCGAGCAGCAGCTCGTCGCCGCCGCGGTCGGGCTCGCGACACGCGGCTGGGTGCCGTACGCCTCCACGTTCGCGGCCTTCCTGACCCGCGCCCACGACTTCGTACGGATGGCGGCGGTCAGCGGTGCCGGGATCAACCTGGTCGGCTCGCACGCGGGGGTCGCCATCGGGCAGGACGGGCCCTCGCAGATGGGCCTGGAGGACCTGGGGATGTTCCGGTCCGTGCACGGCTCCACCGTGCTCTATCCGTGCGACCCGAACCAGACCGCCCAGCTGGTCGCCGCGATGGCCGGGCTGGACGGCGTGCGCTATCTGCGTACCTCGCGCGGTGGCGGTCCGCCGCTCTACGGGCCCGACGAGGAGTTTCCCGTCGGCGGCAGCAAGGTGCTGCGCGCCTCCGACCGCGACCGGCTGACGATCGTCGCGGCGGGCGTCACCGTCCACGAGGCGCTCGAGGCCGCCGACGCGCTGGCCGGGGAGGGCATCGCCGTCCGCGTCCTCGACCTGTACTCGGTCAAGCCCGTCGACCGCGTCACCCTGCGCCGGGCGGCGGAGGAGACCGGCTGCCTCATGACCGTGGAGGACCACCACCCGGAGGGCGGCCTCGGCGACGCCGTCCTGGAGGCGTTCCTGGACGGGCGGCCCGTACCCCGCCTGGTGCGCCTCGCGGTCCGTACGATGCCGGGTTCCGCGTCGCCGGACGAGCAGCTGCACGCCGCGGGCATCGACGCCGAGTCGATCGCCACGTCGGCCCGGCTGCTGGTGGAGACGGCGGTCGTGCCGTGAGCGGCGGCCAGGTCCGCACGGTTCGCGCGGGACGCCGCAGTGTCGAGGTGCACCGGCCGGGCAAGGTGCTCTTCCCCGACGGCGGCGAGGGCGCGCGGTACACCAAGGAGGACCTGGTCGAGTACTACCGGTCGGTCGCCGTGTTCATGCTGCCGTACCTGCGCGGCCGGCCGCTGATGCTGGAGCGGCACCCCGACGGTGTGGACGGGCCGCGGTTCATGCAGAAGAACACACCCGCGCACTATCCGGAGTGGATCACCCGGGTGGAGGTGGCGAAGGAGGACGGGACCGTCCGCCACACGGTGTGCGACGACTCGGCCACCCTCGCCTTCCTCGCCGACCAGGCCTGTCTCCCCCTGCACCGCTGGCTCTCGCGGACCGGTCGGCTCGACCGGCCGGACCTGATGATCTTCGACCTGGATCCGGCCGATCGCCCGGCCGACGGTTTCGGCGGCGGTTTCGCCGTGGTGCGCGAGGCGGCCCGCAGGGTCCGCGGGCTGCTCGACGAGCTGCGCCTGCCCTCCGCTGCGATGACCACCGGCTCGCGCGGACTGCACGTCGTCGTCCCGCTCGACGGGCGCCACGACTTCGACGAGGTGCGCGCCTTCGCCCGGGACGCCGCCGACGTCCTCGTCGCCGAACATCCCGACCGGTACACCACGGCAGCCCGCAGACAGGACCGCGGCGACCGGCTCTACCTCGACATCGGCCGCAACGCCTACGCGCAGACCGCCGTCGCCCCGTTCACCGTGCGCGCCCTGCCCGGCGCGCCCGTCGCCGTGCCGATCACCTGGGACCAGCTCGACGACCCGGACCTCGGCCCCCGCCGCTGGACGATCGAGAACGCCCTCGGCCAGGCCCGCACCCGCCCCTGGTCCGGGGCGCTCGGCCGCGGCCGCGCTCTGGGGCCCGCCAGGCGCCGGCTCGACGCCCTGCGCGGCGTCTGACGCGGCGCCCGCGGCCAGGGCTGACCGGCGACGGCCGACAGGTTCGTTCGTGAAGGTTTGGCCAAGAGGCTTCAGGCCACCCGGAAGAGGTGGCCAGGTCCGACACGAGCAACACACGGCGAACACGGCCTTCACACGACCCACCGAGTCCGGACGCGCAGGGTCCGGACCGACAGAGTTCGAAGGGCAAGGACGACACCATGGCGGACGACGGGCGGCCGAGCCCCATGGACGTGCTGAACCAGGCACGCGCCCAGCTCTCGGAGCTGACCGGCATGCCGGCCGAGAGCGTCTCGTCCTTCGAGCAGACGGAGGACGGCTGGTCCGTCGAGGTGGAGGTCCTCGAACTCGCCAGGGTGCCCGACACCATGAGCCTGATGGGGAGCTATCAGGTCGACCTCGACCCGCAGGGACAGCTCACCGGCTACCGGCGCGTTCGCCGCTACGAACGCGGGCGGGCCGACGCGCGTCGGCCCGGCGACCGCTAGGTCGCCCGAACATTCATCCGATTATTCATCGCGATACGAAGGAGGCACGGTCGACATGACCGTTGTCCCGGCACAACAGACCGGCGGTGGAGGCGGCAGCAGCGGTCTCTACGACGTGCTGGAACTCGTCCTCGACAGGGGTCTCGTCATCGACGCGTTCATTCGGGTCTCCCTGGTCGGCATCGAGATCCTCAAGATCGACATACGGGTCGTCGTGGCCAGCGTCGACACCTATCTGCGGTTCGCCGAGGCCTGCAACCGCCTCGACCTGGAGGCGGGGCCGCGCAAGGACCCCGGCCTGCCCGACCTGGTCGGCGAGATGACCGAGTCCGGCGCGCGCGGCAAGTCCAAGGGCGCGCTGTCGGGCGCCGCGGAGACCATCTCCGACGCGTTCAAGCAGGCCCGTGACGAGGGCTCCCCGAAGGAGGAGGAGCGTGCGTCCAGGCCGCGGCCGCGCAAGAGCACGACGGCCCGCCGGAAGGAGGAAGAGGCGTGAGCACGTACGTCTACGCCATCACGGCCCGCTCGCACTCCGCCCTCCCCGAAGGCCTGACCGGGGTCGGGGAGCCGCCCCGCCCTGTGCGCGTGCTGGAGGAGGGCGAACTCGCGGCCCTCGTCAGTGACGCGCCCGAGCAACTGCGCCCCAAGCGCCGGGAGTTGCTCGCCCACCAGAACGTGCTCGCCGAGACCGGCGCCACCGGCTGTGTGCTGCCCATGCGGTTCGGCAGCGTCGCCCCCGACGACAAGACGGTCACCGGCGTCCTCGCCGAGCGCGCCGACCACTATCGCGAGCGCCTCGAGGCACTCGAGGGCAAGGTCGAGTACAACGTCAAGGCCTCCCACGTCGAGGAGGCCGTCCTGCACCACGTGATGGCCACCAGCCCCGAACTGCGGGCCCTGGCCGAGGCCAACCGGCAGGCGGGCGGCGGTACTTACGAGCAGCGGCTGCAGCTCGGCGAGATGGTCGCCGCCGCGGTCAAGGCCCGCGAGGCCGAGGACGCGGCCTACATCCAGCAGACCCTGCAGCCGCTGGCCGCCGCCACCAGTGTGGGGCCCGAGTCCACCGGCTGGTTGGCCAACGTCTCCTTCCTGGTGGAACGGGACTCGGCCGCCGGCTTCCTGGAGACGGCCGAGCGGCTGCGCGAGGACCGGCCGCACCTCGACGTGCGCGTCAACGGCCCGCTGCCGCCGTACAGCTTCGTCGAGCCCGGCCCGGCCGCACCCGCGGGCGCGGCCGAGGAGAAGCAAAGGAGCGGATGAGCCGTGGGACTGATCTCGGAGGTACTCATGCTGCCCTTCGCGCCCGTGCGCGGCAGCGCCTGGGTGATCGGAGAGGTGCTGCGGGAAGCGGAGCGCATCTACTACGACCCCGCCACGGTGCGGGCCGAACTCGCCCGGCTGGAAGAGCGGTTGGAGGCCGGCGAGATCACGGAGGACGAGTTCGACCGGATGGAGGACGAGCTTCTCGACCGGTTGGAGATCGCGATGCGCCAAGGCGCGGGAACGAGTGACGGGACAACGCGATGAACCGTATGGGACTGGGCCTCGCCATCGGGGCCGGATATCTCCTCGGACGGACGAGGAAACTGAAACTCGCGCTCGCCGTCGGGTCGTTGGTGGCCGGCAAGAAGCTGAACCTGACCCCGCGCGGCGTCGCGGAGCTGCTGTCGCAGCAGTTGAAGGACAACCCGCAGTTCAAGGAGATCGGCGACGAACTCCGCCAGGACCTGCGGGGTGTGGGCAAGGCCGCCTCCGGCGCCCTGGTCGAACGGCAGATCGGAGCACTCGCCGACCGGCTGCACGGCCGTACCGCCGAGGTGCGTGACCAACTGGCCGGCGGGGTGCCCGGGGGCGCCGACGAGGAGGACACCGCGTCCGACGAGCTCGACGAGTCCGAGGAGGCCGAGGAGGCCGAGGAGGCTGCCGGGACCGACGAGGAGGACGAGGGGCACGAGGACCGGAACGGCGCCGAGCAGGAGGGCGACGGCGAGGAGGCCGAGGGCCGCGACCAGGACGAGGAGCGCGACGAGGACGAGGGCCGCGACCAGGACGAGGAGCGCGCCGAGGCCCCGAGGAAGAAGGCGGCCCGCAAGGCGCCCGCGAAGAAGACGGCCAAGAAGGCGCCCGCGAAGAAGGCACCCGCCAAGAAGACGGCGGCCCGCAGGACGTCGGCCTCCAAGCAGACCGGCGGCGCCCGCAAGCCCGCGCCCCGCACGGCCTCCCGGGCCGGCGGACGCGGTGGCGGCGGTGCCGGAGGACGGAAGGGAGGCGGTGAGCGATGACCGAGAACCTGGGATCCGCCACCTCCGCGGCCCGTGGCGCGACCTCCAAGGCCACGGGCACCGCCGGCAAGGCGGCCGGCGGTGCGACGAACGCGGCGACGGACGGCGGGAACCCTCTCGCCGACCTCGCCCACAGCGAGGCCGCCGACCGCCTGAAGGAAGAGATCCAGGACTACCTCTCCGCGCAGGCCCAGCGGATGCTGACCGGCGTCGGGCGCAAGCTCGGTGAGACGACCGGCAAGCTCAACGACATCGCCGAGGGCAACAGCCCCGGCTTCGCAAAGCTGGCCCTGGACGGCGGACGCAAGCTCGCGGAAGGAAAGGGCCCGCTGCGCTCCGCCCTGGAGCTCGGCGCCACACGGGCCAAGGACAACGTCATGGGCGCTCTGAAGAACCTCGGCGGCAAGGGCAAAGGCAAGGGCAAGGGCCGCTCGGGCGCGAAGCCGACGGTCATCATCGAGCAGATCGACGTCGGCGTGCCGCTGCGCACGGCCTACGACCAGTGGACGCAGTACCAGGACTTCAGCACCTTCGCCAAGGGCGTCAAGAGCGCGAGTCGCGCCGACGACACCCAGTCGGACTGGCAGCTGAAGGTCTTCTGGTCCAACCGCAGCTGGAAGGCGAAGACCGTCGAACAGGTGCCCGACGACAGGATCTCCTGGACGTCGGAGGGTGCCAAGGGCACCACGAAGGGTGTCGTCTCCTTCCACTACATCGCCGACAACCTCACCCGCGTCCTGCTCCTCATCGAGTACTACCCGTCGGGTTTCTTCGAGAAGACCGGCAACATCTGGCGCGCCCAGGGCCGCCGCGCCCGGCTCGACCTGAAGAACTTCGCCCGCTTCATCACCATCAAGGGAGAGGCCGAGGACGGCTGGCGCGGCGAGATCCGCGACGGCGAGCTCGTCATGTCCCACGAGGACGGGGTCGCGCAGGACGAGGGCCCGGAGGACGATGAGGAGGAGTACGAGGAGGACGGCCCGGACGCCGAGGCCGAGGAAGAAGGAGAAGCAAGGGACGAGCCCGAAGGCGAGGAGGAGCCCGCGACCGAGTCCGAGGACGCCTATGAGGACGAGGGCGAGTACGAGGACGAGGAAGAGGAGCCCGAGGGCGAGTACGAGGAGGAACCCGAGGAACCCGAGGAATCCGAGGAATCCGAGGAAGAGGAGGCGTACGACGAGGCCGGGAGCCGGCGATGAGCATGTCGAGCCGGATGCCGGAGCCGTACGGCCAGAGTGGCGGCGCCAACCTCGCCGACATCCTGGAGCGTGTCCTCGACAAGGGCATCGTCATCGCCGGCGACATCCGGATCAATCTGCTCGACATCGAACTGCTCACCATCAAGCTGCGGCTCATCGTCGCCTCCGTCGACAAGGCCAAGGAGATGGGCATCGACTGGTGGGAGGACGACCCGGCCCTCTCCACCCGGGCCCGCCGCGACGTTCTCACGCGGGAGAACGCCGAGTTGCGCGAGCGGCTGGCCCGGCTGGAGGAACTGGAGCCGGGCCGTGCCCACCACGACCGGGAGAACACTCCGCAGGACGTCCGTGAGGAGTCCCCGTGACCGGACTGCGTTACGTATACGCCGTGTGCCGGCCGCTCGGCGCACCGCTGCAGGCGGATCTGACGGGCATCGCCGGCGATCCGCCCAGACTGCTCAGCCACCACGGCCTGATCGCCGTGGTCAGCCATGTGCCGGAGGGGGACTTCGCCGAGGAGCCCCTCCACCGTCATCTGGAGGACCTGGACTGGCTGGCCGCGACCGCCCGCGCCCACCAGCAGGTCGTCGACGCGCTCACGGCCGTCACCACGCCGCTGCCGCTCCGGCTCGCCACCGTGTTCCGGGACGACAGCGGCGTCCGCGTGATGATGGAGCGGCGCGAGGAGTACTTCCTGAGCACCCTCGACCGCCTGGCCGGGCGGGTCGAGTGGGGGGTGAAGGTCTACGTCGAGCCGGAGCCCGAACCGGCCGAGACCGCGCCGCCGGCGGCGAAGCCCGCCTCCGGACGGGACTACCTGCGCCGGCGGCGCAGGCAGGCACAGGAGCACGAGAACACCTGGCAGCGGGCCGAACGGTTCGCGGCCCGGCT
The DNA here is from genome assembly GCF_040295925.1 of Streptomyces sp. NPDC002588. Taxonomy (NCBI): domain Bacteria; kingdom Bacillati; phylum Actinomycetota; class Actinomycetes; order Kitasatosporales; family Streptomycetaceae; genus Streptomyces; species Streptomyces sp. NPDC002588. The sequence goes on along the minus strand of NZ_JBEOWF010000040.1, from coordinate 78,890 downwards.
GCACACCACGTTGTGCGGACGCGCCGAGGACTCCCGGCTCCACCCGCCGCAGAATTCCACCCTTTCCGCGGCCGCAGGACAGAACGTGCTGAACGCCGCGTATCTCGTCCCTCGCGCACAGTCCGAGGAATTCGTGGAGATCGTGGACAGCACGAAGGGCGAGGAGCCCGGAATACGCGTCGAACTCACCGGCCCGTGGGCCGCCTATTCCTTCGTCGGCGTGGACGTGACGGAAGGCGAGGAAACGGAGGGGTACACAACATGACCGTCGTGGAGCGCCGGGAGGTCGCCCTCGTGGACCTGCTCGACCGGCTGCTGGCCGGCGGGGTCGTCATCACGGGGGACATCACCCTGCGCATCGCGGACGTCGACCTCGTCCGCATCGACCTGAACGCACTGATCAGCTCCGTCAACGAACAGGTGCCGTCGCCCTGGGGTGATGCGCTGTGACCGACCGCCGCAACCGGCTGGACCTCGAGCCCGACACCGTCGAGCGCGATCTCGTCAAACTCGTGCTCACCGTGGTCGAGCTGCTGCGCCAGCTGATGGAACGGCAGGCGTTGCGCCGCTTCGACCAGGGGGACCTGGAGGAGGAGCAGGAGGAACGCATCGGGCTCACCCTGATGCTGCTCGACGACCGTATGGCAGAGCTGTGCGATCGCTACGGACTGCGGCCCGAGGACCTCAATCTGGACCTCGGGCCGCTCGGACCGCTGCTTCCCCGGGAATGACCCGGAACCCCCGCTTTTCGCCCGGACGTTTTTTCGCCCGGTACGGCTCGGGAATTCCCGAGCCGTACCGGGCGAAGGGTTTTAGAACGGACCTTGCGCGGAAACGGGGTTAATTCACCACCTGTACCAGCGGCCCCTGCCTCCCGCCGCAGAAGTCCCGCGGAAGAGGAAGCCCAGGAGCCAGACGACGAGAACCGCGAGCGCGATCCACCACAGCAACTTCACCGCGAACCCGGCGCCGAAAAGAATCAGCACCAGAAGCAGTACCAGCAGAATGGGAACCATAGTGTCAACCTCCTGGAATCCGGGTGTCCCGGATTCCGGGAAATATCCTCGACTCAGGCTTCCTTTCGGCACAGGATCTCCCCGTGCAGCACGGCGAACCAGCCGTCCTCCTGCCGCCCCCACTCCCGCCAGGCCTCCGACACCGCCGCCAGCTGCTCCCCGGTGGCGTGTCCTCCTTCCGTGGCGCGTTCCGCGTACGCGGAGGCCACCGTGCGGTCGGCCCACAGCCCGCTCCACCACGCCCGCTCCTCCGCGGTGGCGAAGGTCCAGCAGGCGGAGGTCGCCGTGACGTCCGTGAATCCCGCCGCCAGTGCCCAGGACCTCAGCCGGCGTCCGGCGTCCGGCTCGCCGCCGTTCGCCCGCGCCACCCTGCGGTACAGGTCCAGCCAATCGTCCATCCCGGCCGATGCGGGATACCAGGTCATCGCCCCGTAGTCGGAGTCCCGCACCGCGACGTACCCGCGCGGCCTGGTCACCCTCCGCATCTCGCGCAGCGCCTGCACCGGATCCCCCACGTGCTGGAGCACCTGGTGGGCGTGGACCACGCAGAACGTGTCGTCCGGGTACTCCAGGGCGTGGACGTCCGCGACCGCGAAGTCGATGTTGCTCAGGCCCCGTCCGGCCGCGGTGGCCCGGGCCTGGTCCAGGATCCCGGGCGCGTGGTCGACGCCGGTGACGTGCCCGTCGGGGACCAGGGCCGCCAGGTCGGCGGTGATGGTGCCCGGCCCGCAGCCGATGTCCAGGATCTTCATATGGGGCTTCAGCGAGCCGAGCAGATAGGCCGCGGAGTTGGCGGCGGTCCGCCAGGTGTGCGAACGCAGCACCGACTCGTGGTGTCCGTGCGTGTAGACGGCGGTCTCCTGCGCTTTCGGCATGGCTCAGCCCCTTCTCGACGAACCGGCCCCCGGGCTCCCGCGAGACCGGGGCGATGCCCGCAACGGTACGCGGAGGACCGTATGCCGAGACAGTATGTTCTGAAATATGGACTGACGGACCGTCAGATGTGGCGGGCGGGCGTCCGGGTACCCTGAGGTGGTCGTCGTCTCCGCACCCGAACGGCATCCGCGACCAGGAGGGTCACCGCATGCGTCTGCTGCTCGTCCGCCACGGCCAGACCCCGGCCAACGTGGACAGCCTCCTGGACACCGCCGTCCCCGGCCCCGGCCTGACGGAACTCGGCGAGCGGCAGGCCGCCGCCCTCCCCGCGGCCCTCGCCGACGAGGACATCGGCGCCCTCTACGTCTCCACCCTCCTGCGCACCAGACTCACCGCCGAGCCGCTGGCCGCCGCCCGAGGACTCGAGATCCGCGTCCGCGACGGCATCCGCGAGATCTTCGCCGGCGACCTGGAGATGCTGCCCGGCGACTCCGAACACGGCGCGCTCTACATGCGCACGGTCTTCGCCTGGGCCGCGGGCGACACGGAACCGCGCATCCCGGGCGGAGAGAACGGCACCGAGTTCCTCGCCCGCTACGACGCCGTGATCGCCGAGGCGGCCGGAAGCGGCGCCGGCACGGTCGCCCTGATCAGCCATGGCGCCGCCATCCGCACCTGGTGCGCCGCCCGCGCCCACAACGTCGACGTCCCCTTCGCGGCCGCCCACCGCCTCGCCAACACCGGCACGGTGATCCTGGAAGGCTCACCGGACGACGGCTGGAAGGCCCTGACCTGGGCGGGCGCCACGGTCGCGCCGACCGGGGAACCCGGACCGACGGGACAGCCGCTGACCGGGAGCGGGTGACGTCGGCCGCGGCCGCCCCAGGCTGCCGCCCCGCCCGGCCGTCCTCGCCGACGATCCGGACGCACAACGGATAACGGTTTGGCGCATCGTGCGGGCGGCCCGCAGAATGCGTCCTCATGGGACATCTGGAAGCCGCACACCTCGAGTACTACCTCCCCGACGGGAGGGCCTTGCTCGGCGACGTGTCCTTCCGGGTGGGCGAAGGAGCCGCGGTCGCCCTCGTCGGACCCAACGGCGCCGGCAAGACCACCCTCCTGCGCCTGATCTCCGGCGAGCTGAAGCCGCACGGCGGCACGGTCACCGTCAGCGGCGGCCTCGGCGTGATGCGCCAGTTCGTGGGCTCCGTACGGGACGAGACGACGGTACGCGACCTGCTCGTGTCCGTGTCCTCGCCCCGCATCCAGGAGGTCGCGAAGGCCGTCGACGAGGCCGAGCACGCGATCATGACCGTCGACGACGAGGCCGCGCAGCTCCAGTACGCGCAGGCACTCTCCGACTGGGCCGAGGTCCGCGGCTACGAGGCCGAGACACTGTGGGACATGTGCACCACGGCCGCGCTCGGGATGCCGTACGACAAGGCGCAGTTCCGGCTCGTACGGACCCTCTCGGGCGGTGAGCAGAAGCGGCTGGTGCTGGAGGCGCTGCTGCGCGGCACCGACGAGGTCCTGCTCCTCGACGAGCCCGACAACTACCTCGACGTACCCGGCAAGCGGTGGCTGGAGGAGCGGCTGAAGGAGACCCGCAAGACCATCCTCTTCGTCTCCCACGACCGCGAACTCCTCTCCCGCGCCGCCGAGAAGATCGTCTCCGTCGAGCCCTCGCCCACCGGCGCCGACGCCTGGGTGCACGGCGGCGGCTTCGCCACCTACCACGAGGCCCGCCGTGAACGCTTCGCCCGCTTCGAGGAGTTGCGCCGCCGCTGGGACGAGAAACACGCCCAGCTGAAGAAACTCGTCCTGAACCTCCGTCAGGCCGCCTCCATCAGCCATGAGCTGGCCTCCCGCTACCAGGCCGCCCAGACCAGGCTGCGCAAGTTCGAGGAAGCCGGCCCGCCGCCTGAGCCGCCGCGCGAGCAGGACATCAAAATGCGGCTGAAGGGCGGCCGGACCGGTGTAAGGGCAGTCACCTGCAAGGGACTTGAGCTGACCGGCCTGATGAAACCCTTCGACCTGGAGGTCTTCTACGGCGAGCGGGTCGCCGTCCTCGGCTCCAACGGCTCCGGCAAATCGCACTTCCTGCGCCTGCTCGCCGGCGAAGACGTGACGCACACCGGGGAGTTCAAGCTCGGCGCACGCGTGGTGCCCGGCCACTTCGCCCAGACCCACGCCCACCCCGAACTCCGGGGCCGCATCCTCCTCGACATCCTGTGGCAGGAACACTCCCAGGACCGGGGTGCCGCCATGTCCCGGCTGCGCCGCTACGAGCTCACCCAGCAGGCCGAGCAGACCTTCGACAAGCTCTCCGGCGGCCAGCAGGCCCGCTTCCAGATCCTGCTGCTGGAACTGGAGGGCGTGACGGCCCTGCTCCTCGACGAGCCGACCGACAACCTCGACCTGGAGTCCGCCGAGGCTCTCCAGGAGGGTCTGGAGGCCTTCGACGGCACGGTCCTCGCCGTCACCCACGACCGCTGGTTCGCCCGCTCCTTCGACCGCTACCTGGTCTTCGGCAGCGACGGCCGGGTCCGCGAGACCCCGGACCCGGTGTGGGACGAGCGACGGGTGGAACGGGCGAGGTAGGGCCGCAGGGCACAGGCCACTGGGCGCAGGGCGCATGGCAGGGCGCGGGGCCCGCAGGACGCGGTGCTCCAGGTGCGCCGGGCGGTGATCGTCGGTGGCGACCGGCTTGTCAGCCGCGGTCGTGGAGAGTGACCTGGTAGCCGTCGGGGTCGGCGAAGGTGAAGGTCCGGCCGAAGGGGCCGTCGATCGGTGCGGAGACGATGGTGTGACCGTCGGCGACGAGCGCGTCGTGGATGGCCTGGACCTCGGTGGCGTGGAGCCAGATCGCGACACCGATGCCGGGCTGAGCGACGGATGCGAGGTCGGTGCCGGGAATGACCTCGCGGAGTGCGAACGCGATCGGCTTCGTCTCGAAGACGACGGCGTGCGGAGGTCCGGCCTGCGAGCGGACGAGGCCGAGGTACTGCTCGTAGAACGCCTGCGAAGCGTCGAGGTCGCGCGCCTGGAGCGAGATGAAGTCGGGGCCGGTGGCGGGCATGATGATGCTCCTTCTCTTCGTGTCAGATTCCTGACACGAGGCAATGTATGTCAGACTTCTGACATGAGTCAAAACGGTGTCGGCGTCGACCTGGACAAATCACTGGGCTACCTGCTGAAAGAGGCTTCGAGCGCCCTGCGCACAGCCATGGAGGAGGTGCTGCGGCCACTCGGGATGAGCGTGACGCAGTACTCCTGCCTGGAGTTGCTGGCCCAACGGCCGGGCTTGTCGAACTCCGAGCTCGCGCGGGGCGCGTTCGTGACACGGCAGTCGATGAACGTGCTGCTCCAGGCCCTGGAACGAGAGGGCTACGTGACCAGGCCCGCGGAGGCGCCCGTGGGGAAGGTTCTTCCCGCGCGGCTCACGCCTCGCGGCCGACGGAGCCTGGAGAAGGCGACCGTGGCGGTCCGGTCCGTCGAGGTCAGAATGCTGGCCGGCATCACCGAGACCGACCAGTCGGCCGCGTTCCGGATCCTGCAGAGCATGATTCATTCCCTGCGCGCCGGCAGCGACGGTGCATAGCTCGTTCCTCGGCGCACGTCTCGCCGCGCCCGGACAGGAGGAGCGGGAGTTGTCGAACCGGGCCCGGTCGACGAGCATCCGGGTGGTGGCGTCCCGCACGGCCGTCCGGGGGCCGTCCGTCCGGGCGAGGGCCTGCGACTGCTGCCCCAGGGGTCACTTCCAGCGCAGCAGCGCGCCGAGCCCCCCGACCGGTGCCTCCTCCGCCGCCTCCGGCGGTACGACCAGCGCGCCGGCGTCCGTGGCGACCGCCGACCGGATCAGCGCGTCGTCCGCGCGCGCCGCCCACGAGCGCTGCTCACCGAGCGTCTTCAGCTCCGTACGGCGTACCGCCACCTGGTCCGCTTCCTCGCCTGTCCACACCTCGCGATGTGCGTCCGGCCCGTCCGGCCGGATCAGCAGTTCGTCGATACGGTGCTCACGCGCCGCCTCCACCAGCGCCGGCACGCCCTCCACGGCCCCGGCGCGCCCCTCGGGATCCGGGACGCGGGCGCTGAGGAAACGTTCAAGCTCGGCTTCGGTGCGCCGCCGGACATGCTCGGCGCGGGCCCTCTCCACGTCCTCGTCCAGCAGCCGGCTGCCCGGGCCGTGCTGCAGTTCGGTCACCCGGTCCTGCAGCCGTCGCGGCAAACGCTCGTGCACGGCCCGCCGCTCCCGGTCGTCCCCGACCAGCACCAGCAGATCGGCCCGGGTCTCCTCCTGGCAGACGGTGAGCGCGTCGGCGATCTCCGCCGCGTTGTGCTCCCAGGTGTTCTCCACCTTCAGCTGGAAGTGCCGCTCGGACCAGTCCGCCGTCGATGTGCGGTGGACCGGATACTGCCGACCGGAGACCGTGTCCACCCGCTCGCGCGCCAACGGCGTCCGCAGCTCGAAGTCCGCGCCCTTGCGGTCGATGTACGCCACCACGCACACCGGGTCCTGGTCCGCCAGGTCCAGCAGCGGCGCGACCCGCGGCAGCGGCGCCCACTCGGCCCGGTCCCCCTGCGGGGGCCGCGCGGCCAGCGGCGGATCGAGAACCACTTCGCCGGCCCGGGCGAACAGCGCCCGTCCATGTGGTTCCGGGGAGTGGCCCAACTCCTCCACCGCGCGTTGCACCGCGCGGCAGGTGCTCTCGTCGGCCCCTTGCCGGTCCAGCTCACGGGCCATCGCGGCGGCCGTCAGGAGACGCTCGTGGGGCGTGTTCTCCGTGTGCCGGGAGGTGTCGACGTACACGGAGGCCCAAGGGCCGGATTGTTCGTACAGTGGATGCAGAAAGGCGAGATCCATGGCTCCCTCCCGGATGCCGCTCGGGGATCGTGCCGACAGTGCTCCCGGGCGGGTACCCGAACCGTATGGACGAACACGACGAGCGGGGCACCACCATGACCGGAGTCGACCCGGACCGGCTGGACGACCAGCAGCTGATGAGAGAGCTGGAGACGATCCACCGCACACGCCACGACACCCTGCTGTACGGCTCGAACGACGCCCTGCGCGCCCACAACGACCGCATGGCCCAGCTCGAGGGCGAGTACCTGCGCCGCAACCCCCGCCGCTTCGTCGCTCCGGGCCGCACCCGTGACGGCGCCCGGGAGCGTGCCGACGCGGAGAACGGCGGTCGCGGCACCCGTCCACGTCGGACCCCGGCCGGTGCGGCGACCGCGGAGCCGCCGGTGGGGAAGTGGGGGCCGGGGGAGCCGGGCGGCGGGGGCAGCGGGGTCTGAACTCGTCGGCGGTCGGCGGTCTGCAGTCGTCGGTCGACTGTCTACTGTCGGTGGCCGGTGACCGGCTGTCTGTGATTCCCGTCGTCCGGCGGCTGTCCGCAGCTGCACCCGCCCTCCGGCTCAGGAGAGGGCGAGTGGGCCGGAGCGGTCGATGAAGCGGCCCGTGCCGGCGCCGGGTTCCTCGGTGGCGAGCCGGACGATCGCGTCGGTGCCCTCGGTGACGGTCTGGGGGCCGCTGTGGCCGTTCAGGTCGGTCGCCGTGTAGCCGGGATCCGCCGCGTTGACGCGGATGCCCTTCAGCCCCTTGGCGTACTGGGTGGTCAACATGATCAGGGCCGCCTTCGAGGCGGTGTAGAGCGGTGCGACGACGGAGGACTCGACCCGTGACGGGTCGTGGGTGATGGCCAGCGACCCCATGCCACTGCTGACGTTGATGACGACCGGGTCCGGCGACCGGCGCAGCAGCGGAAGGAAGGCGGTGGTCGTCCGGACCACACCGAAGACATTGACGTCGAAGACGCCGAGGGCGTCCGCGCCGGTCAGCCCCCCGGGATCGCCGTGCGGACCGTGTACACCGGCGTTGTTGATCAGGACGTCGATCACGCCCTCGTGTTCGGCGACGTCGGCCGCCGCTGCGGCGACGGAGGCGTCGTCCGTCACATCGATCCGGACGAACCGTGCGCCGAGCGCGGCCGCGGCCGCGGCGCCCCGCTCCGGATCACGTGCTCCCAGGATCACGGTGTGGCCGAGCGCGATGAGCCGGCGGGCGGTCTCTTGGCCGAGGCCCTTGTTGGCCCCGGTGATGAACGTGATGGTCATGGAACGATCGTGCAAGCCGCGCCGCTGCCGTACCAGGGACGCTGCGACCGTAGGAACGGCAGTCCCAGGAACGGGCGATGGGGCAGGATGGGCGGCATGGCGGCGAAAGAGGGTGCGGGACTCGGTGCGACGATCCGCGCCTGGCGGGAGCGGCTGACCCCGTCGGCCTTGGAGATGCCGCCCGGCCGGCCCCGCCGGGCGGCCGGACTGCGCCGCGAGGAACTCGCCGAACGTGCCGGAGTGTCGGTCGACTACGTGGTGCGCCTGGAGCAGGGGCGGGCCACGGCACCTTCGGCCCAGGTCGTCACCGCCCTCGCGGGCGCCCTGCGGCTGACCGCCGCCGAGCGTGACCACCTCCACCGCATGGCCGGGCTGGCCCCGCCGAACGACGCCACGGTCCCCGATCACATCCCGCCGGGCGTCCGGCGCGTACTGAACCGGCTCGGAGACGTCGCCGTCGCCGTGTTCGCCGCGGACTGGCAGATGATCTGGTGGAACGCCGGGTGGGCCGCGCTGGTCGGCGACCCCTCGGCAGTGCCGCCGGAACTGCGCAACTTCGCCCGTGAGCGCTTCCCCGTCGGCCGCGACGACGTGCGCATCGCCCTCTGGCCGGTGTCGGTGAACGACCAGGACAGCTCGGACCTCGCCATCGTGTCCGACCTGCGCCGCGCCAGCGGCCGCTTTCCCCACGACGCCCGCCTCGCGGAGCTGATCCGTGTGCTCACCACGGGCAATCCGGCCTTCGCCCGGCTGTGGGCCGGCGGGGTGGTGGCAGCCCACCGTGAGGACGGCAAGACGATCGAGCATCCCGAGGTCGGGCCCGTGAAAGTGGACTGCGACGTCCTGACCGACGGGGACTCCGAGCTCAAGATCGTGATCCTGACCGCGGAGCCGGGCACCGAGGACGAGACGAGGCTGAAGCGTGCCCTGGCCGCCGGTACCGGCACCAGAAGCGACACCGACACCGACACCGGCTCCGGCTCCGGCTCCGCGAGCGAAAGCGCACCCGTGTCCGCCTTTTGAACAAAGGTGGTGAATACGGGTCGCCAAGCGTCAGCCGTGCACCGGCGGCCTGTTCCAGAACCGGTGCGCCGCGATCGCATCCACGAACGCCTGTACGAATTCCGTACTCGCGGTGCCCGGGGAGGTGTCCGTGATCACGCCCTGGTCGGCCACCACCCGGTGGAACTCGGTGGAAAGCCGCACCCCCTCCGGCTGCAGCGCCGACAGCACTCCCACTCCGGAACCCAGCGCGGCGACCGGCTTGCCGTGCTGGTAGGCACCCCGTACGAAGCGCATGGCGTCCGGGTCGGCGGTGACGGGCGGAGTGCCGGTGGGACCGCCGGGCAGCAGCACGGCGTCATACAGCACGGAGGCCACGGTCGGCAGTGCGCGGTCGACTGCATACCGTTCGCCGTCGGCCGTCGCCACGGTGCCGTCCGTCGCCGCCAGCGCCTCCATGACCGCCCCCTGGGCCACCAGCTGCTCCCGCACCGACGCCACCTGCTGTGCGTCCACCCCGTCGGTGAGGAGTACAGCGACCCGCCGGGTGCGGATCGGCCCGTGGCCGCCCAGCGACTCCAGGCTGAGGGCGGGGGTGGAGAGCTTGGACGCGGCCTCCGCCGCCCCGGACGGCTCGGCCACTCCGATGCCGCGCGCCACCTGGGTCGCCAGGCCGCCGTCGACATGGGCGAGCTGCTCGACCGTGCGGGACCGTATCTCCCGGGTCTCGACCTTGCCCAGTTCGAAGCGGAAGGCCTGCACGATGTGCTGCTTCTCCCAGTCCGCCATGCTGTTCCAGAACAGTGCCGGCTGGCTGTAGTGGTCCTGGAAACTGGGGCTGCGGCGGCGGATCTTGGCGCCGTCGACCCGTTCGGCGTAGTGGGTGATCGCCTCGCCGTCGACGCCCGCGTGGGCCGGGCAGCCGCCGCCCAGCGAGTTGGGGAAGTAGTTCGTGCCGCGGTGGACCGTGCTCTGGTGGTAGCCGTCGCGCTGGTTGGTGCGGATCGGCGCGAGCGGCCGGTTCACCGGCAGCTGGCTGAAGTTGGGCCCGCCCAGCCGGATCAACTGGGTGTCCAGATAGGAGAAGTTGCGGGCCTGAAGCAACGGGTCGTTGGTGAAGTCGATGCCGGGGACGACGTTGGCCGTGTGGAAGGCGACCTGTTCGGTCTCGGCGAAGAAATTCTCCGGGTTGCGGTCGAGGACCATGCGGCCGATCGGGCGGACCGGCACCTGCTCCTCCGGGATGATCTTCGTGGCGTCCAGCAGATCGAAGTCGAAGGCGAACTCGTCCTCCTCCGGCACCAGTTGGACGCCCAGCTCCCATTCCGGGTATTCGCCCGCCTCGATCGAGTCCCACAGGTCACGCCGGTTGAAGTCCGGGTCGCGGCCCTGGCACTCCTGTGCCTCGTCCCACACCAGCGAGTGCACGCCGAGCCGTGGCTTCCAGTGGAACTTCACGAACGTGCCACGCCCGTCCGCGTTCACGAACCGGAACGTGTGCACGCCGAACCCCTGCATCATCCGGTAGCTGCGGGGGATCGCCCGGTCGGACATCAGCCACATGATCGCGTGCAGGGTCTCCGGCTGGAGCGACACGAAATCCCACAGCGTGTCGTGCGCGGAGGCGCCCGTCGGGATGTCGTTGTGCGGCTCCGGCTTCACCGCGTGCACGAAGTCCGGGAACTTGATGCCGTCCTGGATGAAGAACACCGGGAAGTTGTTCCCGACGAGGTCGTAATTTCCTTCCGACGTATAGAACTTGGTCGCGAAGCCGCGCACGTCCCGCACCGTGTCCGCGGACCCCCGGGGGCCCTGCACGGTCGAGAAGCGCACGAACACCGGCGTACGCACCGCCGGGTCCTGGAGGAACGCGGCACGCGTGAACTCCGCGCAGGACTCGTACGGTTCGAAGTAGCCGTAGGCCCCCGCGCCTCGCGCGTGCACGACCCGCTCGGGGATGCGTTCGTGGTCGAAGCGGGTGAGCTTCTCCCGGAAGTGGAAGTCCTCCATCAGTGTCGGACCGCGCTCGCCCGCGGCCAGCGAGTCGTCGGTGTGGTCGACCGTCACGCCCTGGTCGGTGGTCAGCGGCCCGGAGGCCGGGTCCTCGGCGCGGAAACCCTCCAGCTGCTGATCCTTGCGGTCGGCCGATGAGCTCATCGGACCGCCTCCCTGGCGAACACGTCGAGATACGCTTCGCAGAACGCCTTCAGATCGTCCGGCTTACGGCTGGTGACCAGCTTGTTCGGACCGTGGTCGCAGATCTTCACCTGCTCGTCGACCCAGGTGCCGCCCGCGTTGCGGATGTCCGTGGCGAGGCTCGGCCACGAGGTCAGCTCACGGCCCCCTACGACGTCCGCCTCGACGAGGGTCCACGGGGCATGGCAGATCGCGGCGACCGGCAGCCCCCGGTCGAAGAACTCCTTCACGAACGCCACGGCCCTGCCGTCGGTCCGCAGGAAGTCCGGGTTGGCGACCCCGCCGGGCAGCACCAGCCCGCCGAACGATCCGGCGGACGCCTCACCGACCACCTCGTCCACCGGGAACGTGTCCGCCTTGTCGAGATGGTCGAAGGCCTGGATCTCCCCGGCCTCGGTCGACACCAGCACGGGCTCGTGGCCCGCGTCCACCGCCGACCGCCAGGGATCGGTGAGTTCCACCTGCTCGACGCCTTCGGGTGCCGTCAGAAAAGCGATGCGCATGATGTTTCAACGTCCTTTCGTGGCATGCCAGTGGGCCGCGTCGCCTCCGGCGCGCCGCTTGTCGTTCTTCCTCGCGCGGGCCGTGCGCCGGCAGCGCAGCAGCTCCTCGCCGTACGGCAGGAGCACGCACGTGCCGATCGCGGCGGCGATGCCCGCGAGATAGCCGGCCGGGAGCGGCCGGCGGCGCGGCACCAGCCGCCATGCGTCCGGATCGCCACGCCCGCGGCGCAGCAGAGACCGCACCTGGTCGGCGTGCAGGCACATCAGCGAGGCCAGGGCGCCGAACGGCAGCGACTCCAGAAAGCTGTGGATGTGCTGCTCGACCGGCTTGACCTCACGTTCGCTGCGCACGGCCGTCCGCACGTCCCACAGCGCCGTCGCCTCGTGCACCGCCGCGCCCGCGCACTGCACCGTCAGCAGCAGCGGGTTCACCTCGTAGCGCAGGGTGAGCGCGATGGGCAGGCCGACCTCGGCCATCATCAGGGAATGGATCAACGATTCCTTGGTCCCCGCGGTGTCCTCGATACGGGTGCGCCGGTGCATCACCCAGTCGGCGAGACCGGGCACGAACCAACTCGGCAGCAGTCCGTAGAGCAGATAGCGGGTGGTCGCGTCGCCGACATCGACGGTGGTGCCGGTACCGGTGATCGCGGTGGACCGGTCCGGCCGGGTCACCCGCCGCTCCCGACCAGTGCCTCGGCCAACTCCTGCGCGTTGGCGTAACGGGCCTTGTGGGGCAGGCTTCGTACGGCCTCCACGAGCGCGTCCGGCGCGTTCCTGCGGCGCAGGACGGTGGACAACTCACCCGGTCCGGCGGGGAAGGAGCCGCGCCCCAGGATCCGGCCCAGCTCCAGCCGGACCGCCGCCAGCGACGCCCGGGACGTGCCCGGCACCACCGGACCGCCCCAGACCTGCGGATCGTCCTCCGCGGACGGCTCCGGGTCGTGCCATTCCTCTGACCGCGTGGGGTGCCCGGACCTGAGCAGGCCCTGCAGTTCGTGCTTCATCTCCTCGTCCCGGTGCACACTCAGCCGGTCGCTGCCTCGCTGCATGTCTCCCTCCAGAGCTTCGGGGTCGGCCCACCGCGTACCCGAGGCACGGAAGCCGACACGACATCCGGGCGACCGATGCCGGTATACGGGCGACCGATGACGGTGTACGGGCGACCGATGACGGTGTACGAGTGACGGACGCCGGTGTACGGGATCCCGAAGACCGTCATCCGTCACCCGGCAGGAACTCCTGCACCTTCGCCTTGAACCCCTGCCTGATCATCGACCCCCGGTCGGCATCGCCCTTGAGGATCGACTCCGCCGTCGCCTCGATCTGCTCCCACGTCGCGTGCGGCGGGATCGGCGGCACGGCGGGGTCGGTGAGGAACTCCACGACCGCGGGCCCGTCCGCAGCCAGGGCCGTACGCCAGCCCGCCGCCACGTCCTCGGGCTTCTCCACCCGAACCCCGGTGAGGCCCAGGGAACGGGCGAACGCGGCGTACCCGACGTCGGGCAACTGCTGCGAGGGCAGGAACGACGGGGCGCCCTCCATGGCGCGCATCTCCCACGTCACCTGGTTGAGATCACGGTTGTTCCACACCGCGACCACCAGCCGCGGATCCTCCCAGCGGTCCTGGTACCTGGCCGCGGTGATCAGCTCCGCCATCCCGTTCATCTGCATCGCCCCGTCCCCGACCAGCGCGATCACCGGCCGGTCCGGATGCGCGAACTTCGCCCCGATCGCGTACGGCACCCCGCAGCCCATCGTCGCCAGCGTGCCGGAGAGGGAGCCGCGCATACCGCGCCGCATGGTGAGGTGCCGGGCGTACCAATTGGCCACCGAGCCCGAGTCGGAGGTCACGATCGCGTCGGCGGGCAGCAGCGGGTCCAGCGCGCGGGCCACGTACTCCGGGTTGACCGGATCGGCGGACAGCGCCGCGCGCCGCCCCATCAACTCGTCCCAGCGCCGTACGTTGTCGCACACCGTCTCGAACCACTCGCGGCCGCGCTCCTCGCCCCGGATCAGCGGGATCAGCCGCCGGAGGGTCTCCTTGGCGTCGCCGACGAGATTCACCTCGTACGGATAGCGCAGCCCCACCATGTGCGGGTCGATGTCGATCTGCACGCCCCGCGCCTTGCCGAACTGCGGCAGGAACTGCGAGTAGGGGAAGGAGGAGCCGATCGTCAGCAGGGTGTCGCAGTCGCGCATCAGCTCGTACGACGGCCGGGTGCCGAGCAGGCCGATCGAGCCGGTGACATAGGGGAGTTCGTCACTGAGGGCATCTTTGCCGAGCAGTGCCTTGGCCACGCCCGCACCCAGCACCTCGGCGATCCGCTCGACCTCCTCACGAGCCCCGGCCGCGCCCTGACCGGCCAGAATCGCCACCTTGTCACCTGAGTTGAGGATCTCGGCCGCCCGCTCCAACGACGCCGGCGAGGGGATCGTCGTCCACTCTCCGCGGTCCAGGCTGGAGGGCACCATCCTGAACTCGTGGGTGGGCGCGGTGTATTCGAGGTCCTGCACGTCGCCGGGGATGATGACCGCCGTGGGGCAGCGGCGGGCGTACGTGGTGCGGATCGCGCGGTCCAGGACGTTCGGCAGTTGCTCGGGGACCGTCACCGTCTCCACGAAGTCCGAGGCGACGTCCTTGAACAGCGTGTGCAGGTCCTCCTCCTGCTGGTAGGAGCCGCCCATCGCCGTACGGTGGGTCTGGCCGACGACCGCCAGCACCGGCACATGGTCGAGCTTCGCGTCGTACAGGCCGTTCAGGAGGTGGATCGCGCCCGGCCCGGACGTCGCCGCGCACACCCCGAGACGGCCGCTGAACTTGGCGTAGCCGACGGCCTCGAACGCGGACATCTCCTCGTGCCTGGACTGCACGAAGCGCGGCCGGTCCTCGGCCCTGCCCCAGGCCGCCAGCAGACCGTTGATGCCGTCGCCCGGATAGCCGAAGACGTGCTCCACACCCCACTCGCGCAGCCGCCGCAGAACGTGGTCGGACACCTTGACGCTCATGGACGCGACCTCCAGGGCCTCGGGCAGGGACGTGGCTCGTGCCCCGCGCCCCGTGCCGAGTCACCCCGGGGGGTGCCGGAAAACCTCCGCGGGTGCCGGGGCGTATGCGGTGGCCGGTGAGCGAGGGGGTGTATGCGATGGGCTGTATCCGGCGAACCGCATCCGGCGAAACGCATCCGGCAGGTCGTATGCGCTGTCACCCGCTTGGCCGCCCGCGTCCCGCCAATGGCCTGCGGCCGCGCGCGCCCCGGGCGCTCCCGGGCTGTGATGGACGCGGGGCGTGAAGGCCGTGCCCCGCACCCGTCCGCCGGCCGAAGGAGCCGTTCCATGCGCCGCACCGCCCCTCTCCTCCTTGCCGCCGCCCTGCTGGCCGTCGGCGGCCCGGTCGCGTCCGCGGATCCGGCGGCGGAAGTCGGCCCGGCCACCGTCGGGCCGGGCGGCAGTGTCACCGTGTCCGTCTCCTGCGACCCGTTGGAGGGCACCGCCCCGCAGACCCTGGAAGCCGTCTCACAGGCCTTCGTCGAGGGCACCGTGCGGCTGAACCGGGTCCCCGGCGACGACGAGTCGGCCTCAGGTCCCGCCTACGAGGGCAGCGCCGCCGTCGCCGCAGACCTCGACAAGAAACTGGACGGGGACGGTCTCGGCCCGGAAACGCCCTGGACCGTCGACGGCACCTGCCCGGCGGCCCCGGGAGCGAAGGGCAGCCCGTGGCGCGCGACGTTCGACGTCACGCGCTCCGACGGCGGCGCCGAGCCGTGCGCCTCGGCCGAAAGGGTGTACGACGGGAGCGAGCCGTTCTGCGACAACGGCCTGGCACCGTACCCCACCGCCCCGGACCACCCAACCGACCCGGACCACTCCACCGCCCCGGACCACTCCACCGACCCCGGACACCCGACCGTCCCCGGACACCCGACCGTCCCCGATCACCCCATCACCCCGGACCACCCCACCACCCCCGCCACCGTCGAGCACGGCGTTCGGGCCGGCACCGGAGGGTCGCTCGGCGGGTCGGTGCCCGCGCTCGTCGCCGGCGGCCTGCTGATCGCCCTGGCGGGCGCCGGGGCCGTGCACCGGCTGCTCCGCCGCAGGCCCTCCGCGGGCGCCTGACCACCGCCTGTTCCGCCCGGCGGCCGCCCAGGCCCGCACTGTGACCGGTGCAACGCGCACGGACGGCCATGGAGCGGGGCCCGGCCGGGTACTCAGATCCCGGGAGCACGACCTGCCCCGTACGCGTCGCCCCGCACCACCGGCACGCCGTACACCACCGGTCGACCCCACGAGGAGCACGGCTGCACGCGGCCCCGCCGGCCGCCGGGACAGGGCACAGGGACGGACTGCACGGAGGACCCCATGCGGTGGACGGAACCGGAAGGCCACGGGCCCGTCCGCTACGGCCCGCCGCTCCCGCCGGACGGACTGCCCGTGCTGCCCGAACTGGCCTCCGTCCTCGCCGCGGCCGCCACGCGCGCGTACGGCGACCCCGTCGGCGGCGGCCCCGCTCTCCTGGATGCCG
Organism: Streptomyces sp. NPDC002588; assembly: GCF_040295925.1. Lineage (NCBI taxonomy): Bacteria > Bacillati > Actinomycetota > Actinomycetes > Kitasatosporales > Streptomycetaceae > Streptomyces > Streptomyces sp. NPDC002588. The sequence goes on along the minus strand of NZ_JBEOWF010000040.1, from coordinate 62,652 downwards.
CCCGCGGCTACTGGGCTCGGCGCGGCACCCCCGCCGACCCCGGCCGGGTGGTCGCCGGGCCGGGCGCCCCCGCCCTGCTGCTCGCGCTGACCGCCGCGCTCGGCGGGGACGTCCTGGTGCCCCGGCCGTGCGCGGCCTGGTGGGCGCCGTACGCCCGGCTGCTGGGACGCCCCGTCTTCCATGTGGCGACGCCCGCCGAGTGCGGCGGCGTACCGGACCCGTACGCCCTGCTGGAGACCGTGCGCCGGGTGCGTGCCGAGGGCGGGGAGCCCCGGCTGCTGGTGCTGTCGGTCGCCGACGACCCCACCGCCACGGTCGCTCCGCCCGAGGTGCTGCACGAGGCGGTGGAGGCGGCCGCGGGGGAGGGGTTGCACCTGGTCAGCGACGAGACCTGGCGCGACACCCTGCACACCCCGCAGGACACCGTGATGGTCAGCCCGGCGGAGATGCTGCCCGAGCAGGTCACCGTGGTCACCGACCTGGCCGGCGCGCTGCTGCCCGTCGCCTGGCCGGCGGCTGTCGCCCGCTTCCCCGCCTCGGACGCCGGCGACGCCCTGCACGCGCGCGTGCTCGACGTCCTCACCGCCCTCGACGCGCGTGTGGCCGCACCGGTCGCCGCCGCTGCCGCCCACGCGCTGACCGAGCCCGAGCCGGTGACCGCGCGGGTGACGGCCGCCGTGCGGCTGCACGCGCGCGTGGCGCGGGCGGTGCACGCCACCGTGGTCGCCGCCGGTGCCTTCGCCCCGCCGCCGCGGGCGGGCCGGCACGTGTACGCCGACCTCGAGCCCCTGCGCGGCGCGCTGTCCGCGCACGGGGTCGGCGACGCGCAGGACCTGGAGGACTTCCTCGCTGCCCGGCTGGATCTGCCCGCGCCCGGCGGCCACCGTTTCGGAGACGACCTCGGAGCCCTGCGCGTGCGCCTGTCCACCGGCGCCCTGCTGGGCGGCACGGACGCCGAGCGCTCGGAATGCCTCACCTCGCCCTCGCCGTTGGAACTGCCACACGTGCAACGCGCGTTGACCCTTCTGAGGTCGGTCTTCGACGATCTCCGTGACGAAGCTCAGCGATGGGAGCCTCCTCGATGACGCAGCAGTCCGAGTCGACCACCCCCACGGCCGCGGTGACCACCCGGGCCGCCGACACCCCGTCAGCCCGGTCCGCGCCCCTTCTCCCGCCCCTCGCCGAGCCCGGCCCCCTCGCCGAGCCCGGCCCCCTCGCCGAGCCCCGCCCCCTGGGCGAGCGGCGGGTGTGGCCGCGTACGTTCCACGACCGGCTGACCGCTCCGCTGCCCGGCCTCAAGGCCATCGCCCGGTTCGCCCGCGAGGGCTCCGTACGGCCCGGCAAGGAGGGCCTCGCCGGTATCCCCCGGCTGCCGTTCGCGCCCGCCCCGCTGCCGCGCGTGGACGCCCGCACCGTCGCCGTCAGCTGGGCGGGACACGCCAGTTGGGTGGTCCGTATCGGCGGCCTGACCGTCCTCACCGACCCCGTGTGGTCCCGCCGTATCCTCGGCACCCCGGCCCGCATCACACCCGTCGGCGTCCCCTGGGAGGACCTGCCGCCGGTCGACGCGGTCGTCATCAGCCACAACCACTACGACCACCTGGACGCGCCCACGCTGCGCCGGCTCCCACGCGACACACCCGTGTTCGCGCCGGCCGGGCTCGGCCGCTGGTTCCAGCGCCGCCGCTTCACGCGCGTGACCGAATTGGACTGGTGGGAGGCGGCCGAACTGTCGGGGGTCCGCTTCGACTTCGTCCCCGCCCACCACTGGTCCAAGCGCACCCTCACCGACACCTGCCGCTCCCTGTGGGGCGGCTGGGTGCTCACCGCCTCCGACGGACAGCGTGTGTACTTCGCCGGCGACACCGGCTACGGCCACTGGTTCTCCCGCATCGGGCAGCGCTATCCCGGCATCGACCTCGCCCTGCTGCCCATCGGGGCCTACGATCCCCGCTGGTGGCTCAGCGACGTCCACTGCGACCCGGAGGAGGCCGTCCGGGCCGCCCTCGACCTGGGCGCCCGCCGTATGGCCCCCATGCACTGGGCCACGTTCGTCCTGTCCGCCGAGCCCGTCCTGGAACCCCTGGAGCGGGTGCGGGCGGCCTGGGAGAAGGCGGGCCTGGACCGTGCCGACCTGTGGGACCTGCCCATCGGAGGCTCACGGACACTGGAGTGACCCGCGTCGGGGTCAGGCGGGGCGGGGCCGGCGGATCCGCCGCCACACGCTCGGGGCCGCGCTGACCGCCACGGTCAGCGCGACCGCCGTCACCACGCCCTGCCACGGCTCCGGGAAGAGCGAGCCGCCGAGGATCCCGATCAACTGGTAGGTCAGCGCCCACGCCAGACAGGCCGGCAGATTGCCCCGGACGAAGCGGCTCAGCGGCCACTTCGCCATCAGACAGGCCAGCATCACCGGGATCCGCCCCGCCGGCACCAGCCGGGACAGCACCAGCACCGCCGTACCGTGCCCGGCGAGCTTCTCCTGCGCCTGCGCGAGCCGCTCCTCCGGCGCGCGCGAGCGGATCGCCTCCAGCCAGCGCGAGCCGTTCTTCGACCGCATCCCGCGCCGCCCCAGCCAGTACAGCGCCGCGTCTCCGAGGAACGCCGCCAGCGAGGCCGTCACGAACACCATCGCCAGCGCGAACGGCGCCGTCTGATGGAACGCCACCACCGCAGCGGAACTCACCAGCGCCCCCGTCGGCACCACCGGCACCAGCGCCCCGATCAGCACCAGCAGGAACAGCGACGGATAGCCGATCGCCTGCTGCGTGGACTGCGTCGGTACGGCCGTCACGGCCGCGGCGTACGTGCACGCGGTGCACCAGTTCACCGCACGGCCTCCAGCCGTACGCTCTCCCCGTGTCCCAGCCGGTGCACGGTCACGCCCGGCGCACACCGCGCCGCATGGCGCACGAACTCCTCACCCGGCGCATGGAACTCATGGGGGCGCACGGCGTCCATACCGATCGGCCAGTACGTGCCGTAGTGCACCGGCACCGCGCTCCCCGGCGCGAGCCGGGCCAGCGCCTCCGCCGCCCGCCCCGCGTCCAGGTGCCCCTCGCCGAGAAACGGCCCCCAGCCGCCGACCGGCAGCAGCGCCACGTCCAGCGGCCCGACCTCCTCGGCCATCTCGTCGAACAGCCCGGTGTCCCCGGCGAAGTACGTGCGCGCCTCGCCCTCGACGACGTACCCGAGAGCGGGGGAGCGGTGCGGGCCCACCGGCAGCCGCCGTCCGTCGTGCCGCGCGGGCACGGCCCGTATCCGCAGTCCGCCCACCGAGGTCACATCACCCGGTTCCACCTCGCTGACCCGCAGCTGCGTCAGACGGAGCAGCCCGGGAACGGCGCGCGACGCGCCCCGGGGCACCAGCAGGCGCGTGCCCGGCGCGAGGCGCGCCAGCGAGGGCACGTGGAGGTGGTCGGCGTGCAGATGGGAGACCAGCGCCACGTCCGCGCGCGCGGCGTCCGCCGGGGGTGGCGCGCCCCGGCGGCGGCGCAGATGCGCGAGCCGTCTGGCGAACAGAGGGTCGGTCAGCACGCGCACGTTCGAATCCTCGAGCGTGCAGGTCGCATGACCCCACCAGGTGATCTCCACCGGCACCTCTTTGCCTCCTTCGCGCGACTCCCCCGAAGCCTACGGGCAGGAGTAGGGTCGGCGGCGAAACCCGGAGGTGAGGGGGACGCCATGGGACCGATGCGGGTCACGGCGATCGCGAGTCTGACGCCGCTGGAGGAACTGGACGACGATCCCTTCCTGGTCGACTCCCGCAGCCAGCACGCCATGTGCGCGCGCTGGGCCGCACAGCGCGGCTACGTCGTCAGCCGCGAGCTGCTGGTGCGCGGGCTGCGCGCCGACCACTGTGTGCTGTGGGACGGCGTACGGCCCGGAGTCGACCTGTTCGTCGCCCCCAGCCGCCGCGTCCTGGAGAGCGCGCTGTCGGACGTCGAGGAGTTCACCGAGGAGTGCACCCGCCGCGGGGTGCGGGTGGAGACGGTCGGATACGCCGAGCCCGCCTACGACGCCCAGATGAAGGCCCGGGTGCACCGGCGCCTGTCGATGCCGACGGCCGGGTACGACGGACGGTGACCGGGGTGACTGTCAGTCCCGTGTGACAGGGTGGATGACGGCCCCTCACGGAGCCGGGGCCGGAAGACGAGGTGGACGGGGTGCACGGGGTGCGGTGGCGGCGGGCCGTCAGCCAGGCGGGGCGGAGTCTCACGGTGTGGGCCGTGTCGACCCTGACGATGCTGGTGCTGGCGGGGATCCTGCCCGACTTCCGGCTGCAGTCCGCCGACGGCGACAGCGCCACCACCATCGCCGTCACCGCGGCCGTCGGCGCCGGCGTCTTCGGTGTCCTGTCGGCCCTGGCCTGGCCACTCCTCGTCCGCCTCCTGCTGCTCGTCCCGGCGCTCGTCCTCGGTCTGCTGGTGTTCTTCCTCAACGGATCGCTGCTGCTCATAGCCCTGCGGCTGACCCCGTCAGGGCAGACCGAGGCCGCCCCCGAGACCGCCGTCATCGTCGCCGCCGCGATGTCCGCGGTCGCCTCCGCGACGGGCGGCGCGCTGGCCGTCCGTGACGACGACGCCTACCGCCGCCGCCTCTACCGCCTCGCCGACCGCCGCCGCAGGGGCGGCCCGCCCTGTCCCGCCGCCCCCGGCACGGTCTTCCTCCAGCTCGACGGCGTCGGCCACGACGTCCTGGCCGCGGCCGTCCGCAAGGGGCTGATGCCGACCGTCGCCCGCTGGCTGGGCGAGGCCCCGGGCGGCGGACCCACCACCCACCGCCTCACCCCCTGGCACACCGACTGGTCCAGCCAGACCGGCGCCAGCCAGCTCGGCATCCTGCACGGCAGCAACCACGACGTGCCCGCCTTCCGCTGGTACGAGAAGGACACCGGCGAGGTGATGGTCTGCAACCGCCCCACCAGCGCCGCCGAACTCCAGCGCCGCGCCGTCGCCCGCACCGGCGACGGCGGACTGCTCGCGGCCGACGGCGCCAGCCGCGGCAACCTCTTCAGCGGCGGCGCCGACGAACAGGCCCTCGTGCTGTCCATAGCGGCCCGCCGGCGCAGCCGGGAGACCCGCTCCCGCGCCGGGTACTTCGCCTATTTCTCCGACCCGGCCAACGCCGTGCGCACCGCCCTGTCCTTCGCCGCCGAAGTGTTCCGCGAGATCGCCCAGTCCACCCGGGCCCGGCTGCGCCAGGAGCGCCCGCGCGTCGGACGCGGCGGGCTCTACCCGTTCATCCGCGCCTTCGCGACCGTCGTCGAGCGGGACGTGGTGGTGGCCGCCGTCATGGGTGACATGCTCGCTGGCCGCACCGCCGTCTACGCCGACCTCGTCGCCTACGACGAGGTGGCGCACCACTCCGGACCCCTCGGCCGGGACACCGAGCAGGTCCTCGCCCGCCTCGACCGGGCGCTCGCGCTGATCGAGAAGGCCGGCGAGCACGCCCCCCGCCCCTACCGGATCGTCGTCCTGTCCGACCACGGCCAGAGCCCCGGTGAGACGTTCCACGCCCGCTACGGCCTCACCCTCGGCGACCTGGTCAGGGCGGGCTGCGGGCTGCCCGTCCCGCGCCGGGCCGAGCGCACCCACAGCGGCGCCGAGGCCCGCGCCGCGGTCCGCGCCGCCCTGCACAGACCGGAGGCGGACGGCGACGCGGAGTGCGGCCCGTCCGGCCGCCGCTCCGAGCCGGTGGTCCTGGCCTCCGGCAACCTGGGTCTGATCACCTTCCCCGACGTGCCGCACCGGATGAGCAAGGAGGAGATCGACGCCCGCCACCCCGGCCTGCTCACCACGCTCGCCAACCACCCCGGCGTCGGCTTCCTCCTGGTCCGCAGCGAGGAGCACGGGGGCGTCGTGCTCGGCGCGTACGGTGTCGAGACACCCCTCGACCGGCTCGACGACGACCCCGGCCCGCTCGCGGCCTTCGGGGCCGGCGCCGCCGACGCCGTGCGCCGCACCCACACCTTCCCGCACACCGCGGACATCATGGTCAACTCCTTCCACGACCCGGCCGACGGCGAGGTCCTCGCCTTCGAGGAGCAGATCGGCTCCCACGGCGGCCTCGGCGGCGCCCAGTCCAGACCCTTCCTGCTGTCCCCGCTCGCGCTGTCCGTGCCCGTGGACGAAGGCGAGGTCCTCTCCGGCGCCGAACACGTCCACCGCGTCCTGCGCCGCTGGCTGCGCGAGTCCGACGGCCCCCAGATACCGCTCCAGGCGGCGAGCGAGGAACGGGCCGCCTAGAAACACGGGCCGCGTGCGGCATCGTGACGGCCGCGGGGCACGGGGCGCCGGACACAGGGCGAGGCGCGTGGGCCGCCCGAAAATCGGCTGCGCCCACGGGACCGTACGCACACACTGGTCGCAGTCGCGCGTCTGCGCCCTTCCCGAGCCCCGACCCTCTCTCAAGGAGCCCCTGCTTTGCAGGCTGCCGTCACCGTCACGCCCTCCCGCGTCCCCGACCTCCTCCTCGGCCTCGCCACCGTCCGGCCGGTGTTCCTCTGGGGCGCCCCCGGCATCGGAAAGTCCTCCCTGGTCAGGGAGTTCGCCGAGTCCCTGGGCCTGGAATGCGTGAGTCTGCTGGGGACGCAGCTGGCGCCCGAGGACCTGATCGGCGTGCCGCAGATCCGCGACGGACGGTCGGTGTTCTGCCCGCCGGAGGCCATCGCCCGCGACGAGCCTTACTGCCTGTTCCTGGACGAACTCAACGCGGCCACCCCGGACGTGCAGAAGGCGTTCTACTCGCTGATCCTGGACCGCCGCATCGGCGACTACGAGCTCCCCGAGGGCTCGATCGTCATCGGCGCCGGCAACCGCGCCACCGACAACGCCCTCGCCCGGCCCATCGCCTCCGCGCTCGTCAACCGTCTCACCCACGTCCACCTCGAGGCGTCCGCCCACGACTGGCTGGCCTGGGCGAAGGCGAACGGCATCCACCCGTGGGTCCTCGACCATCTCACCGACCGCCCCGACCACCTGTGGTCCAAGCCGCCGAAGACCGAGGAGCCGTTCTCCACGCCCCGCTCCTGGCACATGCTGTCCGACGCCCTGCACTCCTTCGGCCGGGACCTCGACGAGGACACCCTCAAGGTCCTCGCCCACGGCACCCTGACGCCCGCGCACGCCACCGCCTTCTGCGGCTACATCAAGATCGTCCGCAGCCGGTACGGCATCGAGGCCATCCTCAAGGGCGACGCCTCCTGGCCGCACCGGGTGGAGGACCGCGACCTGCTCTACTACCTCGCCGAGTCGTTCCGCGGCCGCCTGGTCAAGGACCTGCCCGCCGTGAAGGAGCACATGTCGGCGAACGGCCGGCAGACCGCCTACCGCGCCAAGTCGCTGCTCGTGCAGCTCGCCGAGATCTCCGTCGAGGTGGCCCAGACCGTCATCGCCTCCGACGCCGACGGCACCCCCGTGCTGCCCGCCTGGTTCCTGGTCGAGGCGGCCCGTGACATGCCCCGGCTGGTGGAGGCGCGGCGATGAGCCGGGACGGGCACGGCAAGAAGAAGAAGGACCCCGCGGCGGAGGCGTTCGTCGCGGGGATGAGCCTGGTGTACGCCCACCCGGCGCTGTCCGCCGTGGACTACGACGTCTGCCGCGACGAGACCTGCGACCTGGTGCTCCGCGAAGGCCTGGTCCGCGTCGACTCCGACGGCACCCTCCACGCCCACCCCACCCGCCTCGTCGACCCCGGCCTCTGGGCCTGGTCGATCGCCCACGCCGCCCTCCACCTCGGATTCGGGCACGTACCGGCCGAGAACGGCGTCCGCGTCCAGCCCGACCGGTACGATCTCGCCGCCCGCTGCGTGGTCGTCAACCGTTTCCTGCTGAACTTCCCCGTCGGCACGGCACCCGAGGACCTGCCGCTCACCTACCCCGACGGGGACGAGGAGCAGCTCGCCGCCCGCTGGCGGCGCACCGGCCTCCCGGCGGCGTACGACCGCTGCGGCACGGCCGGCCGGGAACCCGACCAGCTGCTGCTGACCTGGAACGCCCGCCGGTACGGCAAGCCTCCCGACCGGCAGCTGGCGTTCGCCGCGGCCCTGACCCGGACCGTGTCCGCCGCGATGGACATGGCGGGCGGCCGGCGCGCCGGCCTGGACGAGGACATGGCCCCCAAGCGGCCCTGGGAACGGGCGCTGAGCTGGTTCGTCTCCTCCTACCCGCTGCTCGGCGGCATCGCCGCCGGCGTCGAACTCGTCGCCGACGCCGAGATCGCCCGCGCCCACGGCATCAAGATCGCCGCCGTCAACGCCGAGGCCGGCGAGATCTACGTCAACCCGTTCTACCAACTCGACGACGAGGAATGGCGGTTCGTCCTCGCCCACGAGATGCTGCACGCCGCCCTGCGCCACGGCGACCGCTGCGGCACCCGCGACCCCTACCTCTTCAACGTGGCCTGCGACTACGTCATCAACGGCTGGCTGCGGGAGATGCAGGTCGGCACCATGCCCGAGGGTCTGCTCCACGACGACCGGCTCGCCGGCCTGTCCGCCGAGGAGGTCTACGACCGCATCGCCGGCGACCTGCGCCGTCTGCGCCGGCTGAGCACCCCGCGCGGCCGCGGCGCCGGCGACGTGCTCGGCGCCCCCCTCGGGCCGCCCCGCGACTTCGTCGACCTCGACGGCTTCTACCGCCGCGGCCTCGCCCAGGGCTTCGACCTGCACCAGCGGCAGGACCGCGGGTACCTGCCCGGCGGCCTGGTCGAGGAGATCCGCGCCCTGAGCCATCCGCCGCTGGACTGGGACGCCCGGCTCGCCCGCTGGTTCGACGAGTTCGTCCCGCGTCCGCAGCCCCTGCGCACGTACGCCCGCCCCGCCCGCCGGCAGGCCTCCACCCCCGACATCCCGCGCGCCGGCCGCTGGTTCCCGCCCGAGGAGGTGCCCCGCTGCACCTTCGGCGTCGTCCTGGACACCTCCGGCTCCATGGACAAGACCCTCCTCGGCAAGGCACTCGGCGCCATCGCCTCCTACGCCGAGGCCCGCGACGTACCCGCCGCCCGCGTCGTCTTCTGCGACGCCGCCCCGCACGACGCCGGCTATCTGCCGGTCGGCGACATCGCGGGCCGTGTCCGGGTGCACGGCCGCGGCGGTACGGTCCTGCAGCCCGGCATCGACCTCCTGCACCGCGCAGGCGACTTCCCGCGCGACGCGCCCGTGCTGGTCATCACCGACGGCTGGTGCGACGTCCTGCGGATCCGGCGGGAACACGCCTACCTGATTCCGCAGGGCGCCCGGCTGCCGTTCACGGCTCGGGGGCCCGTGTTCCGGGTGCGCTGAGCGAGAGTGTGATCGGATGGGGGACGGGGAAACCCGCTCGTCGGGACACCCACGCGAAACCATGCGAAACAATGCGAAACCCATGCGAAAGGAACAATCGTGGCCACCACGCGCTCCGCTCACACCGTCTGGGAAGGCAACCTGCTCGAGGGCAACGGAGTCGTCACCTTCGACTCCTCCGGCATCGGTCAGCAGCCGGTGTCGTGGCCGTCGCGCGCCGAGCAGGCGAACGGGAAGACCAGCCCCGAGGAGCTGATCGCCGCCGCCCACTCCAGCTGCTTCTCCATGGCCCTGTCGCACGGCCTGGCCGGCGCGGGCACCCCGCCCACCAAGCTCGTCACCTCGGCAGACGTCACCTTCCAGCCGGGTGAGGGCATCACCGGCATCCACCTCACCGTGGAGGGCACGGTCCCCGGCCTCGACAACGACGCGTTCGTCGCCGCCGCCGAGGACGCCAAGAAGAACTGCCCGGTCAGCCAGGCTCTCACCGGCACCACGATCACCCTGTCGGCCAAGCTCGCCTGACCGGCGCCCTCGACCGGCATCCCCACCGCCACCGGCCGGCGCGCCCGCGTACCGGCCGGTTCGGCACGTCCGGGCGGCGGGTATGACGCCCTGAACCGGCTGGGTGACGCGAGGGGAGGGCGGGCGACCGTGCCGGAAATCGTCGACCATGAGACGGTGATCAGCCTCTCGCGGACCCGCCCCGCCGTCTCCGCCCACCGCGGCGGCTCCGAGCGCTGCGGCCCCGCGACCCTCGCGGCGTACGAGGACGCGCTCGCCTCGGGAGCGGAGTACGCCGAGTTCGACATCCGCCGCACCGCCGACGGCGTCCTCGTCGTCCACCACGACGCCCGGGCCGGCGGCCGAGGCGGGCCCCCGCTGCACCGGATCACCCACGCCGAACTGTGCCGGCGCGCCGGACACCCCGTCCCCGCCGTCGAGGACGTGATGGCCCTGGTGGCCGGGCGTCTGATCGGACACCTGGACCTGAAGGAGACCGGCTACGAGCACGCGGTGATCGACCGGGCGGTGGCCCTGCTCGGCCGGGACGGGTTCGTCGCGACGACCCTGGAGGACCGTTCCGTCGCCGCGATCACCCGGGCGTTCCCAGGCGTCCGCACCGCCCTGTCCCTGGGCCGCGACCGCCAGGAGGTGGGGGCCGCCCGGCTGCCCGGGACCCGGGCGGGGGAACTGTTTCCCGTCCGGCGCCTGCGGGCCTGCGGGGCGCACGGCGTGGCCGTGCACCGGCTGCTCGCCCGCGCCACCGTGCTGCGCCGGGCGGCCCGGCACGGCCTGTTCACCATGGTGTGGACGGTCAACGACGACGCCGGACTGCGTCGCTTCCTCGCCGACACACGGGTGGACGTGGTGATCACCGACCGGCCCCGGCGGGCCGTGGAACTGCGCGGAGGCCGTTCCGCATAGCGGTGTGCCCCCTGCGCCCCATTGACAGAAGCCCGCGCACGATTTGTGCTGGAAGTCCGGTGACACGGGAGCTCCCAGGCGGAAGGGGACGGCTATGGGACGTCCGGTCGGCATCGATCTCGGGACCACGAACTCGGTGGTGGCCGTCCTGGAGGGCGGCGAACCCACGGTCATCGCCAACGCGGAAGGCGCGAGGACCACCCCGTCGGTGGTGGCCTTCGCCAAGAACGGTGAGGTGCTCGTCGGCGAGGTCGCCAAACGGCAGGCCGTGACCAACGTGGACCGCACCGCCCGCTCGGTCAAGCGGCACATGGGCAGCCCGGACTGGCGCTTCCCCGAACAGGGCGACGTGGACGGCACCCGCTACCGCGCCCAGGAGCTCTCCGCCCGCGTCCTGCAGAAACTCAAGCGGGACGCCGAGGCCTACCTCGGTGAGGACGTCACCGACGCCGTGATCACGGTGCCCGCCTACTTCGACGACACCCAGCGGCAGGCCACCAAGGAGGCCGGGGAGATCGCCGGCCTGAAGGTGCTGCGGATCATCAACGAGCCGACCGCCGCCGCCCTCGCCTACGGCCTCGACCGCGGCGACGAACAGACCGTCCTCGTCTTCGACCTCGGCGGCGGCACCTTCGACGTGTCCCTCCTCGACATCGGCGACGGCGTCATCGAGGTCAAGGCCACCAACGGCGACACGAACCTCGGCGGCGACGACTGGGACCAGCGGATCGTCGAACACCTCGTGAAGAAGTTCAAGGGCCAGTACGGCGTCGAGCTCGGCAAGGACAAGATGGCGCTGCAACGGCTGCGCGAGGGCGCCGAGAAGGCGAAGATCGAACTGTCCTCGTCCTCCGAGACGACCATCAACCTCCCCTACATCACGGCCTCCGCCGAGGGCCCGCTCCACCTCGACGAGAAACTGACGCGTGCTCAGTTCCAGGAGCTCACCGCGGACTTGCTCGACCGCTGCAAGCAGCCCTTCCACCAGGCCGTCAAGGACGCGAAGGTGGCGCTGTCCGCGATCGACCACGTCATCCTGGTCGGCGGCTCGACCCGGATGCCCGCGGTCACCGACCTGGTGAAGGAGCTGACCGGCAAGGACCCGCACAAGGGCGTCAACCCGGACGAGGTGGTGGCCGTCGGCGCCGCCCTCCAGGCCGGCGTCATCCGCGGCGACGTCAAGGACGTCCTCCTCCTCGACGTCACCCCGCTGTCCCTCGGCATCGAGACCAAGGGCGGCATCATGACCAAGCTCATCGAACGCAACACCACGATCCCCACCCGCCGTTCGGAGATCTTCACCACGGCAGCCGACAACCAGCCCTCGGTCGGCATCCAGGTCTACCAGGGCGAACGAGAGATCGCCGCCTACAACAAGAAGCTCGGCGTCTTCGACCTCACCGGTCTCCCGCCCGCCCCGCGCGGCGTCCCGCAGATCGAGGTCGCCTTCGACATCGACGCGAACGGGATCATGCACGTCTCCGCCAAGGACCTCGCCACCGGCCGCGAACAGAAGATGACCGTCACCGGCGGCTCGGCGCTCCCCAAGGACGACATCGACCGCATGATGCGCGACGCCGAGCAGTACGCGGAGGAGGACAGCAGGCGCCGCGAGGCCGCCGAGACCCGCAACCAGGGCGAACAACTCGTCTACCAGACCGAGAACTTCCTCCGGGAGAACGGGGACCGGATACCCGCCGAGACCCGGGAGGAGGTCGCGGCGGCGGTCACCGACCTGAAGACCCTGCTCGACCAGCAGGCCGACACGGCCGCGCTGCGCACCGGCATCGAGAAACTCGCCACCGTCAGCCAGAAGATGGGCCAGGCGATGTACGCACAGGCCGAGCAGCCGACGGCCGGACAGGCCTCCGACGACACCGCCCGGCAGTCCCCGGACGACGACGAGACCGTGGTCGACGCGGAGATCGTCGACGACGACCGGGACCAGGCCAGGGGCGCCTGACAGCGGACGCCGTCAGGGGCGCCGAGGGCGGGTGCATACAGTCGGCAGTGTGGCGCATACCGCATCCAGGACACAGGTGTACGGCGTCCCTAAGCCGGTCAGCCTGGAGCGCAGCCGCTCCAGGCCGTCACGGTGCTCGACTAGCGGGCCCGTGTCACCGGTGCGGGCGGCGTACTCCAGCACCGCGGGCAGGAAGTCCGCCCGTTCCGCGCCGCCGACCTCCAGGCCGTGTTCCCGGTAGAGGTCCTCGAGCCGGACCGCCGGGCTGCCGGTCCGGCCGGCACCGCCGTCCTGCCAGCCGCCCAGGTAGAGACTGTTCGCCCCCTCGCCGTCGAACACCCGGACGTAGTGCGCGGTCAGTTCCCGGAGCGGGGTGAGTGCCGCGTGGTCGGTGAACTCCCTCAGCTGCGGCGCCGCTTCGCGCACGAGGGGCAGCCGGGCGCGCAGTCCGTCGTCCGGACGCGTCAGGCAGAGCGCGGCGGCCTGGTGGAGCACGGCGTCCGAGGGCATCGGGCCTCCTTCACGTCGCCGGTGCTGCGCGGGTCCCCCGCTTTCGACGCTAGAGGCCTTCGGGGCGGCCCACCCCTTCACGGCACCCGTCCGGGTAACCCCGGGCGCGGATCACGGCTTGCGCGCGACCCCCGCGTACACCGGCACGATGCCCTCCGCCTGCGCGGCCACGTCCTCGGGCTCCGGCCGCCAGCCCGACACCGGGATCACACCCGGCCCGAGCAGCTCCAGACCGTCGAAGAAGCGGTTGACGCCGGCCAGCGGACGCGGATGGAACGGCAGACCGCTGCGGTGGAAGTGCTGGGCCGCCTTCGCGATCGCCGCCGGGCTGAGGTCGGGGGTGACCTGGGAAAGGATCAGGTAGCTGCCCGGCGCGAGCGCGTCGACGTACGTCTTCAGCAGGCCGTGGACGTCGTCGCCCGCCGGATCGTCGTCCAGGTAGTGGGTCAGCGCGATCAGCGACAGCGCCACCGGCTCGGCGAAGTCCAGGGACTCGCCGGCGCGGGCCAGCAGGGTGTCACGGTCGCGGACGTCGGCGTGGACGTAGTCGGTGCTGCCCGCGGCGGAGCCGCGCAGCAGGGCCTCCGCGTGCCGCAGGACGATCGGATCGTTGTCCGCGTACACGACCTTCGCGTCCGGGGCGGCCTGCTGCGCCACCTGGTGCAGGTTGGGCTCGGTGGGGATGCCCGTGCCGATGTCCAGGAACTGGCGTATCCCGGCTTCGGCGACGGTGCGGACGGCCCGTTGCATGAACCGGCGGTTGCCGCGCGCCCCGCGCAGCACCGTTTCGTCGACGGCGAGGATCCTGCGGGCCAGTTCCTCGTCCACGGGGTAGTTGTCCTTGCCGCCCAGCCACCAGTCGTAGACCCGGGCCGGGTGCGGACGGCTGGTGTCGATGCGGAAGGCCTCGGCCTCGGCCATACGGGATCTTCTCCTCGTGCGTGCGATCGTGGTCCGGATTCAGAGCGCCCCGCGGGCGTCCCGCAGGATCTCCTCGGTCTCCTGGGCGGACGCGGCGTGCGTCGTCAGGTGGTCGAGAACCTCCAGGTGCGCGGAGACCTCCGTGCGCGAGTCGAGGTACAGGGCGCCGGTCAGGTACTCGGTGACGACCATGTCGGGCAGCTCGGGCTCGGCGAAACGGAACAGGGAGAACGGCGCCACCGTCCCCGGGTGCGGGCCGTCGGCGAACCGGGCGATCTGCAGGGTGATCCGGTCCCGATCGGTCCACTCCAGCAGCTTGTCGAGCTGTTCGCGCATGATGGAGGGGTCCTCGCTCACCGGGCGGATCAGCACGGTCTCGTCCATCACCGTCCACAGGTGCGGCGGGTTCGGGCCGTCCAGCAGCCGCTGCCGGGCCATGCGCAGCGACACATGCCGCTCGATCGCGTCCGGCGTCGTCCGCCCGACCGTGCCGGCCTCCATGACGGCGCGCGCGTACCGCTCCGTCTGCAACAGCCCCGGCACGAAGTGCGGTTCGTACGAGCGGATCAGCCGGGCCGCGCCCTCCAGGCTCACATACAGGCTGAACCACTCGGGGAGCACGTCGTGGAACCGCTGCCACCAGCCGGGAAGGTTCGCGTCCTCGGCGAGACCCACGAACACCTCGGCCTCGTCGGCGGGCACACCGTAGGCGTCCAACAGCACCTGCACGTAAGGGATCTTCAGTGCGACCTCGGCCATTTCCATGCGCCGCACGGTCGCGGGAGCGACGCGCAGCGCGCGGGCCGCCTCGTCGCGGCCGAGACCGGCCGCCTCCCGCAACTCCTGCAGCCGTCTGCCGAGAACCACCTGGCCCACCGTGGGTGCGGGCCGTCTCTCACTCACGCCACGTCTCCCCTACGTGTCGAAGCACGCGGGTCAGTGTGTCATGTTCCGGCGGTGGACTCACGGGGTCGGACGTGAAGTTCTCGCCACGCTGGCAAAAAGGGGTCCCAGCGCAGCGTGACATATGGCGGGGAACGCGAGGCGTGGTCGCGCGGCCACGCCCTGGTCGACCGGGCCGCCCCGCGACAGTGGTCATACCGACGACCGTGGCCCGTCCTCGGAAAACCGGCCCCGACCGGCTGCGAGCCGCGCACGGTCGGCACGGCATCCGTCCTGACCAGGGCCGCCGTCGCTCTCCTGTGGCACGCTGGACAGGTACGCGACACCCAGGAAGGGAGTCAGGCCATGGCCGTGGAACCGCTTTCACAGAAGGACGTCGAGGACCGCCTGTCCGAGCTGCCCGGCTGGTCCCTCGACGGCGACCACCTCGCCCGCTCCTACCGGCTGGCCTCCCACTTCGCCGCGACAGCCCTGGTCGTCCATGTCGCCCGGATCCAGGAAGAACTCGACCACCATTCGGAGCTCACGCTCGGTTACAACACCGTCTCCCTCACCGTCAACACCCACAGTGTCGGCGGCGCCGTCACCGAACTCGATTTCGAACTCGCCGGGCGGGTGGAGGAAGCGGCTGCGGGGCACGGGGCGCGATGAGATCGGGCCGCGACGGAGGGGAGGGCGCGTGCTCGACTACGACGAGGAAGCGGAACGCTACGACGCCTCACGCGGCGGTGAACCCCGCGCGGCCGCCGCCGCGGAGGCCGTCCTGAGTCTGCTGCCGCCCGACGCCCGCGCCCTGCTGGACATCGCATGCGGCACAGGCATCGTGACGCGCCGCCTCGCGGGCGGACGCGCCGGCCTGCGGGTGACCGGCGTGGACCTGTCCCCGGCGATGGTCCGGCGGGCGGCCGCCCGGCTGCCCGGCGCCGTCGTCCGCGCCGACAGCCGCCGACTCCCCTTCCGGGACGGCGAGTTCGACGCGGTCACCAGTGTGTGGCTGCTCCATCTCATCGACGACGAGGCGGACGTGCGGCGGATCGTCACCGAGTGCGCCCGGGTACTGCGGCCGGGCGGGACATACGTCACGACGGTCGACAAGGGCGCCTCGCACAACGTGGGCAGCGACATCGACGCCGTCCTCTCCGCCCGTCCGCCACGCCCCGCGTCCGACGCCGCCGCGCTCGTCGAGGCGCACGCCGTCGGCTGCGGTCTGGTCCCGGCCGGGCAGGCGCGTTTCCCGGGCCGGGGACAGGGCCGCAGTCCGCGCCGGGCGATCGCCGACCTGCACCGCGGCTGGTTCGTCACCCTGCCCCCCGGCCACCCCCTGGCCGACGGGTTCGCCGCCCGCCTCGCGGCGCTGCCCGACCAGGAACGTGCCCGCCCCGAACCGGAGTTCACACTGCGGGCGTTCAGGAAGCCGGTTCGGCCGGTGCCGGGCGCGCGAACTCCATGACCCAGCCGGTCACCCAGAAGTCCCCGCCGTTCCCGGCGCCCGCCGGACTGCGCCTCCGCAATTCCCGGACGACGGCCGAACTGGCCGAAAGACACGGCAACGCGGCCGGGCCCCGCGGCGACCGACAGGGCGAACCCGTCCGTCCTCTCTGGAGGTTCGTCCCGTGCAGCACCCGCACAAGCACCGCGGACGCCGAGCCCTGCTCTCGGCGGTCACCGCGGCGGCCGCCCTCGTCGCCGCCGGCCTCACCGCGCTCACCCCCGGCACAGCCGAGGCCGCCACCGCGCGCCAGGTGGAAGCCCTCGACCGGGGTGTGGTCAGCGTCCACACCGACAACGGCAACCTGGTCAGCTGGCGCTGGCTCGGCACCGATCCGAACGATGTCTCCTTCAACGTCTACCGGGCCGGTACGAAGGTCAACTCGGCCCCGATCACCGGCTCCACCAACTACTTCCACTCCGGCGCCCCCGCCCAGGCCGACTACACGGTCCGCGCGATCGTGGGCGGCGTCGAACAGGCCGACTCCGTCCACGCCGTCCAACTCCGCACCGGATACAAGGACGTTCCCATCAGCCCGCCGGCCGGCGGCACCACCCCGGACGGCGTCGCCTACACCTACGAGGCCAACGACGCCTCCGTCGGCGACCTCGACGGCGACGGCGCCCTGGACTTCGTCCTCAAGTGGCAGCCCACCAACGCCAAGGACAACTCCCAGTCCGGATACACCGGGAACACCGTCCTCGACGGCGTCAAACTCGACGGCACCCGCCTGTGGCGGATCGACCTCGGCCGCAACATCCGCTCCGGAGCCCACTACACCCAGTTCCAGGTGTACGACTACGACGGCGACGGCAAGGCCGAGATCGCGATGAAGACCGCCGACGGCACGGTCGACGGCACCGGCGCCGTGATCGGCAGCGCCTCTGCCGACTACCGCAACTCCAGCGGCTACGTCCTGTCCGGCCCCGAGTACCTGACCATGTTCAACGGCCAGACCGGCAGGGCGATGCAGAGCGTCGACTACGTCCCGGCCCGCGGCACGGTCTCCTCCTGGGGCGACTCCTACGGCAACCGCGTCGACCGCTTCCTCGCCGGCACCGCCTACCTGGACGGCTCCCGCCCCTCCTTGATCATGGCACGCGGCTACTACACACGCACGGTCGTCGCGGCCTGGGACTGGCGGGGCGGCGCCTTCACCCGCCGCTGGACCTTCGACACCAACTCCTCCACCAACACCGGCAAGGGCTACGACGGCCAGGGCTCGCACAGCCTCTCCGTCGGCGACGTCGACGGAGACGGCAAGGACGAGATCGTCTACGGCGCCATGGCGGTCGACGACAACGGCAACGGTCTGTGGACGACGAAGACCGGCCACGGCGACGCCCAGCACCTGGGCGACCTCGACCCCTCGCACGCCGGCCTGGAGTACTTCAAGGTCTCGGAGTCGAGCAGCCAGCCCGCCGAGCTGTACATCGACCCGGCCGACGGCACCGTCAACTGGCGGCTCGCCGCCTGCTGCGACAACGGCCGCGGCGTCGCCGGCGACATCTGGGCGGGCAACGACGGAGCCGAGGTCTGGTCCGCCTCCGACTCGTCCATCCGCGACGAGGCGGGCGCGACCAAGGGCCGCGAACCGTCCTCGGTCAACTTCCTGTCCTGGTGGGACGCCGACACGACCCGCGAACTCCTCGACAGCACCCACATCGACAAATACGGCACGTCCTCCGACACCCGCCTGCTGACCGGCTCGGACGTCCACTCCAACAACAGCACCAAGGCGACCCCGTCCCTGTCCGGCGACATCCTCGGCGACTGGCGCGAGGAGGTCGTCTGGCCGACCAGCGACAACACGGCCCTGCGCGTCTACTCGACGCCGTACGAGACGACGACGAGGATCACGACCCTGCTCCACGACACCATGTACCGCACGGGCCTGGCCTGGCAGAACACCGCCTACAACCAGCCGCCGCACCCGAGCTTCTACATCGGGAACGGCATGCCGACCGCACCCCGGCCGGCGGTCTACACACCCTGAACGAGCGTGGGTGCGCGTCCCCCGGGTCCGTTGCGGCCGGGGGACGCGCACCCACCGTCGTCAGCTCGTCAGTTCACCGTGCAGCTCTGGTCGCCCAGCCCGAACGCCGTCGGTTTCGGGTTCGAGCCCGTCCAACTGCCCGTGAACCCGAAGGACACGGACGAGCCGGCCGCCACGTTGGCGTTCCAGCCGACGTTCCTCGCCGTCACCGCCGAACCCGACTGCGTGTAGTCGGCGTTCCACAGCTGGGAGATCGTCTGGCCGCCCGGGAAGGTCCAGCCGAGGCTCCAGCCCGACCATGCGCCGGTGCCCGTGTTGGTGAGTCTCACGTCCGCCTGGAAGCCGCCCGACCACTGGTTGGTGATGGTGTACGTCACCGCGCAGGCACCGGACGGAGCGGGATCGGTGGGGTCCGTGGGGTCCGTCGGATCCGTGCCGCCGCCGCTCGTGTCGGAGGTGTCGCCGTAGATCACACCCCGGCCGTTCGTCGACACGTACACCCGCCCGTAGATCCTCGGGTCACCGCTGATCGCCCCGCCCGTCCAACCCCACTGGTGGGCGTCGTCGTTGATCCGGGTCCAGGTCGCCCCCCTGTCGGTCGAACGGAAGATGCCGCGTACTCCGGCGATCTTCGCGCTGGTGTAGAGCGTCTGGTACGAGGCACCCGTCGCAGCCTTCCCGAAACCGATGGTGTCGGCCTGCTCGACCGTCGACAGCCTGGTGAAGGTGGCGCCGGAATCCGTGGAGTGCCACAGCCCGTACGCCCCGTCGCTCGCCCCGCCCGCCAGCCACACGTCGCCCTTGACGCCGGGCAGTGCCTTGAAGCGCACGCTGTCCCCGGCGGGAAGGCCCGTCGCGGCCGAAGCGGTGAAGGTCGCGCCGCCGTCCGAACTGACGTAGAACTTCCCGGACTTGAAGCCGTAGAAGGTCTTCGGGTCGACCCGGTCCGACTCGACGACCGCGCCGGACGGTATCCCGCTCGACGCCGACCACGACGAACCGAACCCCGTCGTGTACTGCACGCCCGTGCCCGCCGGACTCCACACGAACCGGCTGCCGTCCGCCGCCGCGGCGACCGTCCCGCCCCCGCTCACCCCCGAAGGATCGCTCCCGGCGAACCAGTTGGCGCCGTTGTCCGTCGAGAACGCCACATGCGGCCCCGAGTCCAGATTGCCCACCCGGACCACCGTGTTCGGGTTGGTCTCGGCGTAGTCCAGGCTGGTGGTCGTCGTGAAGTTCGGCGAAGTGAACATCATCGACGGCACCTTCGTCAGGTCCGTGTGCCGGAACCCGCCGACATCGCCGAGCGCGCTGAGCAGCGGGGCGCCGGTCGGCGGCGAGGCCAGGTCGTTGACCGCGGTCTCCTCCAGCCCCTGCACCATCGGCTTGACGGTGAACTGGCCCCCGCTGTCCCATTCGGCCAGGTTCTCCGTGCCGTAGATCGTCGCGCCCGTCCCGTACATCATCCGGCTGGAGTTGAACGGGTCGATCTCCAACGCCTCGGTCATCCAGCCGAGTTTGGGTGCCTGCTCGGGAGGCGAGGGGTTCGCACCCCAGGTCAGCCACGGCGAGGAGGAGACGTCCATCGTGAAGCGGTTCGCGCGGTTGGGATACGACGTGTAGTCCCACGCCTTCGTCCAGGTCCCGCCGCTGTTCGTCGAACGGAAGATCTGGGTGTCGGGCCACCAGGAACTGTACGCGGTGGCCATGACCGTGCCGGGCTTCTGCCGGTCGACGGTCAGCCCGCTGAAGCCGTAGTAGGTGTCGGCCTCCGCCACCGGGCTGATGTCCGTCCAGGTGCCGGTCGCCGTCGCGTACCGCCACAGCCGGCCCTTGCCGCCGTCGTACGGACCGCCCTTGTCGCTGTATGCGATGTACAGATAGCCGTTGACGGTATCCAGTACACCCTTGTGCGCCAGATACCCCGTCGGCTGGCCCGCCAGCCGCGACCAGGTCGCGCCCGCGTCCGTCGAGCGGTACACCGCGTTGTCCTTGTCCGCCACCCCGACGTAGACCGTCTTCGTCGCCGTACCGGAGGTACCCGTCGACTCGTCGAAGGTGACCCAGACGATCCCCTGGTTGTCGCTCGCGTACCCGCTGGTGTCGCTGGGATCCTGTACGTAGTTGCCGGCGTTCGGGAAGTTGCCCACCTGCGACCAGGTGACCCCGGAGTCCGTCGACCGCCACAGGCCCTTGCCGCTCGGCGCGCCCAGATACAGCACGCTGTTCCTGTTCGGGTCGACCGCGAGCCGTTCGCCCATCCCCCGGCCCGGCATGTTGCCGCCCAGCTTGAAGGGCAGGTCCGTCTTCTGCCAGCTGGCGCCCCGGTCGGTGGACCGGAGCACGGCGCCGTTGCCCGGATCCCAGCTGTTGGTGTACGTGCCGACGGCCGCGTACACCCTGTTCGGGTCGACGGAGTCGGAGGCCAGGCTCACCACACCCGTGTGCCCCCAGTCGTTCCAGCCGACCGAGTCCAGCAGGGGCGTCCAGGTCTTGGTCGACTCCTGCCAGCGGTACGCCCCGCCGATGTCGGTGCGCGCGTAGGCGAGGTTCTTCTCCTTGCGGTTGAAGACGATGCCCGGCACGAAGCCGCCGCCGTCGATCCGCGCGTTCTTCCAGGTGTACGACTCGGCGGCCAGTGCCGGTCGGGGGGCGCCGTCCGCGGCCAGCGCGGGCGGGCCGCCCGCGATCAGGCCGGCGGCGAGCGCCAGTACGGCCGTGAGGATGCGGGTTCTTCGCACGGTGGGGTCCTTCCTCGCGAAGCCATGTGGGAGGAGATCTGTGCGGGGGAGTGCGCGACGTGGGGGTGAGGGGGGCGTGCGATCACCGGGCGGCCCCCCATGCGGGAAGGGGCCGCCCGGTGCGGTACGCGGAGCTTTAGCGGGGACTTATTCGAGGAGCTCCGCGTACGAACCCATGGCCAGGGCGATGTCCGCCTGGGCCCAGAACCGGTGGTACGTGAACACGGGCGCGGCGCCGCCCGCGAGATAGCTCTCGATCTTCGACCAGGCCGGGTCGTTCTTGTAGAAGGAGCGCAGCGAGGTGAAGGTCGAGGAGGAACTGACCGTGTCGCCGTTCGGCATCTTTCCGCTCCAGCCGCTCGGGACGTACACGCCGTCGTCGAAGCGGTTGTAGTCGGTGCGGGTCTCCGGGACCGCGATGCCGAGGGCGTCCTGGTGGTTGGTCCACATACCGTCCAGGAGCGCCTTGGCCGTCGTCTTCGCCTCCGTGTCACCGGACTTGGCGGCGTAGTACGTCAACGTCCGCGCGTAGGCCCCGGCCACGCCCACGTCGTCGGTGTAGTCGGCGACGGTGACGTGAAGTCCCGTGTTCGCGCCGGGACTCGACGCGTTCCAGGTGTCGGGCTGCCCCGACCACTGGAGGGTGGAGGGGATGCGGTAGGTGCCGTCCGGGTTGATCGTGGTCTTGGACAGCGCCCAGTCGACCCACTTGTCGAGGACCGCCTTGGCGGCCGCGTTCCCCGTCTGCTGGTAGTACTCGGCGACCCGCTCCATCGACCACGCCTGGAAGCCGAACCACTGGTTCGACGGCGGGTCGTGGTAGACGGGCTGCTGGTCGTAGTACATGCCGTAGAAGGTCGACGTGCCGGCCGGGGGAGTGGCGTAGCGGCCCGCCCAGCTGTTGGTCGCCCCGCCCGCGATGGCGCCCTCGCTGGATTGCAGCCAGCGGTAGAACTCCAGCTGTCGGCCGAGGGACTTGGTCCAGTCCGCCTGACCGGTGGCCGACTTGGGCTTCAGGTCGGCGTAGGAGCTGAGGGCATAGGCGGCCAGGGGGTTCTGGTAGCCGCCGTGGGCGTGGCTGGAGCCGATTCGCCAGGCCCAGCCCGCGCTGGTGTCGGTGGCGCCGCCCCAGGCGTAGTACCAGGACAGCAGGTAGTGCGAGGCGTCCTTGCCGGTACCGGCCGCACACGTGGTCGGCCCTGCACAGTTGCCGACCTTCTTGAAGTACTTGTCGTACATCGCATACCGCAGGTAGTCGCCCATCTTCGCGGCCTTGCCGACAGTCGCGGAAACGTCACTGCCCTTGCCCTGCGCCTTCGCCCACACATCCGCCCAGTACGCGGCCTGCACGGCCCGCGCGTCGGCGTCCGGGGCGTCCGTGTACTTCCACTGCCTGGCGTAGGAGGAGTCGCCGGTGAACAGGTCCAGATAGCCGTTCGTCCCGCCGTACTTGAAGGCGTCGCAGGTCGGCTGCGGAACCGTCTCCCACACCGACTCCTGCGCACCGCGCTGGAAGGTGTTGATGTACGACGGCCCGGTCGCCGTCGGCCCGGCCTCGCACTTGCCCGGCTCGTTGCCGTAGCCGTAGACGTTGTCGACGTCCTGCAGCCAGTGCATACCGTAGACATCGTCCGTACCGTACGCGGTCTTCAGTTCACCGGCGATCGGATCCGATCCCACGGACACCCCGGTGTCCAGCCGCGCCGGGTACTCGTTCGGCGTGTCCAGCTCGGGTGCGTACGTGGCCGGCTTCGACGCGTTGTAGTAGGAGTTCGTCGGCTGGTCGGCGTGGGTGGGGATCATGTACTTCTCCATGAGGTCCCACGCGCCGTTGAACTTGGTCCAGTCGCCGGTGATCCTGCCGTACATGGCCTGAAGCCAGAGAAGGTAGCTGTAGGCCTCCGACGTCGTCTCGTGGCCCTGGTCCGGCGCCTCCACGATCAGCGTCTCGACCGAGTGGTACGGGATGCCCTCGGGGGAGAAGTAGCCGTTCGCCGGGTTGGTGATCTTGCCGTACAGATCCAGGAACCGGGCGTCGTACACCTTGCTGCCTGCGATCTCGGTCACCGTGACCGAGGCCTTGGCGTGACCGGTCGCCGTCGATTCGAAGGACGCCGCGCCGGTGCCGGAGGCGTCCGCGGTGACGGTCACCTTCTGAGCGGTGCTCCAGTTCGACGGCGTGAAGGTCAGCGACGCGCCGCCGGTCACCGTCAGACCGGTGTTGCCGCCGGTGCGGGCGGTCGTGACGGTCACACTGGCCGACGGCTGGGTCGACAACTTCAGCTCGTACGTCCCCGACTTGCCCTGCTGGACGGCCAGTTGGTTGGTGGAGGCGACGACGGCCGGTCCTGAGGCGACCGTGATCCCGACCGGGGTCGAGGCGGCCGACGCGCCCAGGCTGTCGTAGGCCTTGGCGACCAGCGAGTGGCTGCCCGCCGACAGGCCGGAGGCCGACAGCGTGTACGGCGAGCTGGTGTCGGTGCCCAGCAGGGTCGTGTCGTCGTAGAACTCGATCTTGCTGATCGTCGCGTTGTCGGCGGCCGCGGCGGTCGCCGCGAGCGGCACCGGGTCGCCCTGTGTGTAGACGGCGCCCGCGGCCGGGCTGGTCAGCACGGTGACCGGCGGCTGGTGTGCGCCGGTGCAGGTGGTGCCGTTGATCGCGAAACTGGTCGGAGCGGTGTTCGTGCCGCTGTAGGTGAACTGCGCGCCCGTGCTCACCGCGGCGCCCGCGGCGATGGTCGCGTTGTAGGTGGCGTTGTTCACCGTGATCTGCTGACCGGACTGCGACCAGGTCCCGTTCCAGCCGCCGGTCAGCTTCTGGTTGCCCGCGTAGGCGTACGTCAGCGTCCAGCCGCTGATCGGATCGGTGCCCCGGTTGGTGAGGGTCACGTCCGCGGTGAAGCCGGAGCCCCAGTCGTTCGTCTTGTAGTCGACACTGCACTGAAGTGCCGCCGCCCGGGCGGGAGTCGTACTCGTGCTCAGCATGGCGAGGGGAAGCGCGAAGGCCGCCACTACGGCGGTCCACAGGCGCCGCGCCCCGCCGCGTCTGCGTGCGGGGTCCATGGTTCTGGTTCCTCCTTGCGGCTCGGAGCGGTGGGGGGAGGAGCAACAAGCCTTGAACCAGTGGGAGCGCTCCCATAGTGGGGACGGGGGTGAGAGCGGTCAAGGTGCTTGAAGAGTCGAAAAGATTCGACGCGTCAAGTTGAGGGAAAGTCAGCGACGCCCCTGTTCTTTGCCGGAACTTGGCGCTAGCTTCGAGACACCAGTGGGAGCGATTCCATCAGTCGACGCGTCCAGCGCGACGCGCTGATCTGCAAGGAGTCGCTCATGCGACGCCCCCTTCATTCAGCCTTTCTGGCCGTCGCCGGCACGGTCGCCCTCGGGACGGGCGCGACCCTGCCGGTGGTGACGGCGCAGGGAGCCGCGCCCGCCTGCACGGTGGAGTACTCGGTCACCAGCCAGTGGGACGCCGGCTTCCAGGCGGACGTGAAAATCACCAACAACGCCTCCGCCCTGAGCAGTTGGAGTCTGACCTTCGACTTCGCCAACGGTCAGAAGGTCACCCAGGGCTGGAGTGCCAAGTGGTCCCAGTCCGGTTCGACGGTCACCGCGGCGAACGAGAGCTGGAACGGCTCCCTGGGCACCGGCGGGAGCGTCAGCGCGGGCTTCGTCGCCACACGGGCGTGGACGAACGCGGTGCCCACGGCGTTCAGGCTCAACGGAACGGCCTGCAACGTCGACACACAGCCGACAACGACACCGACCCCCACCCCCACACCGACACCCACCGCCCCGCCGGACACCGGTGACGCGCCGCCCGCGCTGCACGTCTCCGGGAACAAGCTCGTGGACACGGGCGGCGGCACCCGCCGGCTGCTCGGCGTGAACCGCTCCGGCGGCGAGTTCATGTGCGTCCAGAGCCGCGGCATCTGGGACGGCCCGGTCGACGACGCGGCGATCCAGGCGATCGCCGACTGGAAGGCCAACACCGTCCGCATCCCGCTCAACGAGGAGTGCTGGCTCGGCACGTCGAACATCAACTCCGCCTACAGCGGCGCGAATTACATCAACGCCGTGAAGGAACTGGTGGCCCGGACCGAGGCACACGGCATGACGCCGGTCGTCGAACTGCACTGGACCTACGGCCAGTACACCGGAAACTCGGCGGGCTGCTCCGACGTGCACGCCAGTTGCCAGAAGCCGATGCCCGACATGCAGTACACCCCGTCGTTCTGGACCTCGGTCGCGAACACCTTCAAGGCCGACCAGGCGGTCGTGTTCGACCTGTTCAACGAGCCCTACCCGGACCGTGCGACCGCCACGACCACCCAGGCATGGCAGTGCTGGCGGGACGGCGGTACCTGCCCCGGGATCGGTTATGAGGTCGCCGGTATGCAGGATCTCGTCGACTCCATACGGGCGACCGGTGCCAGAAACCTGGTTCTCGCCGGCGGTATCGCGTACTCCAACGACCTCAGCCAGTGGCTGACGTACAGGCCGACCGACCCCACCGGCAATCTCGCCGCCGCCTACCACGTCTACAACTTCAACTCGTGTGCGAGCGAGAGCTGCTGGAACTCCACGCTCGCCCCGGTCGCCGCCCAGGTGCCGCTCGTGGCCGGGGAGATCGGGGAGAACACCTGCTCGCACTCCTTCGTCGACCAGGTCATGAAGTGGTTCGACGACCGGGACCTGTCGTACCTGGGATGGACCTGGAACACCTGGGACTGCTCCTCGGGCCCGTCCCTGATCTCCGGCTACGACGGAACTCCCACCGCGTACGGCACCGGGCTGCGCGACCATCTGCGCGCCCTCGACGGATAGGCGCCACCAGGGACAGCGCCGACAGCACAGCCAGCGCTGACAGAACAGCCAGAACGGATGGAACAGCCAGAACAGCCAGAACAGCCAGCACAGACACACAGAGACAGCACCGCAACGCCCCAACGGAACGGACAACACCCGCGACCGACAAGGAAACCCGCACTCATGAGCCGTAGCAGAACAGCGATACTCGCCGCGCTGGCGCTGGTCGCCGGGGCCTCCGGGACCGCGCTCGCGGTGGTCCCCGGGGACCCGGGCATCGCCGCGATCCCGTGCAGCGTCGACTACAAGGTCCAGAACCAGTGGGACACCGGCTTCACCGCCAACGTCACCGTGACCAACAACTCGGCCGCGAAGTCGAGTTGGTCGGTGAAGTGGGCGTACGCCGGCAACCAGCAGATCACCAGTGGCTGGAACGCGAAGATCACCCAGTCCGGTACGGCCGTCACCGCGAACAACGAGACCTACAACGCGTCGCTGCCGAGCGGCGGTTCGGTCAGCTTCGGGTTCCAGGGCACCTACAGCGGCACCAACGCGGTCCCGACGGCGTTCACGCTCGACGGGGTGACCTGCAACGTCGACAGCGGTACCGGCGGGTCCACGGACCCCACTCCGACCGACCCGGGCACCCCCTCCACCCGGGTCGACAACCCCTACGCGGGCGCCAAGGTGTACGTGAACCCGGAGTGGTCGGCGAAGGCCGCCGCCGAACCGGGCGGCTCCCGTATCTCCAACCAGCCCACCGGCGTCTGGCTCGACCGCATCGCCGCCATCAACGGTGCGAGCGGCAGTATGGGTCTGCGTGCCCACCTCGACGCGGCCCTCGCCCAGAAGGGAAGCGGCGAGGAGGTCGTCCAGCTGGTGATCTACGACCTGCCGGGACGTGACTGTGCGGCCCTCGCCTCCAACGGGGAGCTCGGCCCGACGGAGATCGACAAGTACAAGGCACAGTTCATCGACCCGATCGCGGCGATCCTCGCCGACAGCAAGTACGCGGGCCTGAGGATCGTCACCACCATCGAGATCGACTCGCTGCCCAACCTGGTCACCAACACCGGCAGCCGTCCCACCGCCACCGCGGCCTGCGACACGATGAAGGCCAACGGCAACTACGTGAAGGGCGTCGGCTACGCGCTGAACAAGCTCGGCGACATCCCCAACGTCTACAACTACATCGACGCCGGTCACCACGGCTGGCTCGGCTGGGACGACAACTTCGCCCCCTCCGCCCAGCTCTTCTACCAGGCGGCCACCGCCGAAGGGGCGACGGTGGACGACGTACAGGGGTTCATCGCCAACACGGCCAACTACAGCGCCCTGAAGGAGAACAACTTCACCATCAACGACAGCGTGAACGGCACGTCCGTACGCCAGTCGAAGTGGGTGGACTGGAACCGGTACGTCGACGAGCTGTCGTACGCGCAGGCCTTCCGCACCCAGCTGATCTCCACCGGCTTCCGGTCGACCATCGGCATGCTGATCGACACCTCCCGCAACGGCTGGGGCGGCACCGCCCGGCCCGCCGGCCCGGGCGCCACCACCAGCGTGGACACCTACGTCGACGGCGGCCGCTACGACCGCCGGATCCACATCGGCAACTGGTGCAACCAGTCCGGTGCCGGCCTCGGCGAGCGCCCGCAGGCCGCGCCGGCCGCCGGGATCGACGCGTACGTGTGGATGAAGCCGCCGGGGGAGTCCGACGGCTCCAGCTCCGCCATCGCGAACGACGAGGGCAAGGGCTTCGACCGCATGTGCGACCCGACGTACACGGGCAACCCCCGCAACGGCAACAACTTGTCGGGCGCCCTGCCGAACGCGCCGCTGTCCGGGCACTGGTTCTCGGCCCAGTTCCAGCAGCTGATGCAGAACGCCTACCCGCCGCTGTAGGGGGCAGGTGGATCCGCCGGGGCCGGTCGGGCCCTCCCGGGCCGGGCCCCGGCGGATCGCGGACTCCACCGGCGATCAGTCCCCGTCCGGCCGCTCCAGGAGCAGCGTCAGCAGGGCACGGCCTCGGGAGCGGACAGGGGGAGCAGCGGGGCAGCCGGCGGCGTTCACCGACCAGAACGTCGAACGCCTCATGAAGGACCGGGTGTCGACCGCGGCGGCGAACGGGCCGTCGGCCGTCCCGCCCATCCGGACCCCGGGTCCTTCCAGGTCCCGGGGTCCTCGGGGTCGTAGCCCGTCTCCCGCCACGGCAGCCGTGCGCAGTCCTCGGCGACCCGCGAGGGGAAGGCGGACTCGAGCCGCACGAAGCCGTCCCTCGAGGAAGTGTGCGGCCTGCTCGTCGTCCATCGGGTCGTCGTCGGGATCCGGCGTACGAAACGCATGCCGCTTTTTTGCGGTCCCGGCAAGGGAAGTGGCCCCGCGCGGTGCGGCGGAGCACGCTGACGTCATACCCGAGGAGAGGGCGATCACCATGGCGCACCACCCGCACGAGCAGCCCGACGGCCACCGGCACGCGCAGGAGCACGGGCACGGGCACCGGCACGGCCACGACACCGACATCGACTGGGAGGAGATGGCCCCGCATCTCGAGGCCCAGGCCGAACTGTTCACGCCGCTGTACGAGCGGGCCCTCGGCTGGCTCGCGAAGGAGGTGACCGAGCCGGGGCTGATCGTCGACGCGGGAAGCGGGCCCGGGGTGATCTCGGGTCTGTTCGCCGAGACCTTCCCCGGCGCCCGGGTCCTGGCGGTCGACGGCTCCGAGCCGCTGCTGGCACGGGCCGCGGCGCGGGCCGCCCGGCTGGGGTACGCCGACCGTTTCGCCACCCTGGCCGGTGAACTCCCCGATGTGCTGGAACAGTCGGACTATCCGGCCGACCTGCTGTGGGCGGGCCGCAGCCTGCACCACCTGGGCGACCAGCGCGCGGCCCTCACCGCCTTCGCGCGGCAGCTCGCGCCCGGCGGCACGCTGGCCGTCATGGAGGGAGGTCTGCCGAGCCGGTTCCTGCCGCGCGACCTCGGGATCGGCCGCCCCGGCCTCGAGGCGCGGGTCGACGCACTGCAGGAGGAGTGGTTCGCGCGGATGCGGGCCGGGCTGCCCGGGGTTGTCGACGAGACCGAGGACTGGCCCGCGCTGCTGGCCGCCGCGGGCCTGAAGCACGCCCGCACGCGCAGCTTCCTGCTCGACCTGCCCGCCCCCGCCTCCGAGCGGGCCCGCGCCTACATCGCCGCCTCCCTGGACCGGATGCGCGAGGTCTTCGCAGACGCGATGGACCCCGAGGACCGTGCCGTGCTGGACCGGCTGCTCGACCCGGACGACGCGGCGGGCGTCCACCGCAGGCCGGACGTGTTCGTGCTGGCGGCACACACCGTGCACACGGCGGTGAAGAGCGTCTAGGACCCGGCCGTGGTCCGGCCCGGGGCGGCGGAACGGAAAAGGGGTGTGACCGCCTGGTCACACCCCTCACCGATGCCGTCCCCGAGGATTCAGCCCGCGTCGAACGCCGCCGGGTCCGGGCCGATCCGCCGGTCCTCGTTGAGCGCGCTGATCGCCGCGAGATCCTCGGTGTCCAGGCTGAAGTCGAACACGTCGATGTTCTCCTTGATCCGCGACGGCGTCACGGACTTCGGGATCACCACGTTCCCCAGCTGGAGGTGCCAGCGCAGCACCACCTGGGCCGGGGTGCGGTCGTGCTTCCGGGCGATCGCCACGATCGCCGGGACCTCCAGCAGGCCCTTGCCCTGACCGAGCGGCGACCACGCCTCGGTGGCGATGCCCTGCTCCGCGTGGAACTCGCGGGAGGCGTGCTGCTGCAGATGCGGGTGCAGCTCGATCTGGTTGACCGCCGGGATCACCGACGTCTGCTCGATCAGCCGCTCGAGGTGCTCCGGGAGGAAGTTGGAGACGCCGATGGCGCGCACCCGGCCGTCCGCGAGGAGCTTCTCGAACGCCTTGTAGGAGTCGGTGTACTTGTCGCGGGCCGGCAGCGGCCAGTGGATCAGGTACAGGTCGACGTAGTCCAGGCCCAGCTTCTCCAGCGAGGTGTCGAACGCGCGGAGGGTGGCGTCGTAACCCTGGTCGCCGTTCCAGAGCTTGGTGGTGACGAAGACGTCCTTGCGGGACACCCCGGAGGCGTTGATGGCCTTGCCGGTGCCCTCCTCGTTGCCGTAGATCGCCGCTGTGTCGATGCTGCGGTACCCGGTCTCCAGCGCGGTGGAGACCGCCCGCTCCGCCTCGTCGTCCGGCACCTGCCAGACGCCGAAGCCCAGCTGGGGCATCTCGACGCCGTTGTTGAGGATGATCGGGGGGACCTTGCTGCTCACGAGCTCTCGATCCTTCGGTTGTCCGTCAATTGGTCTCCCCATCGTGAACGACCACGCGCCGTGATGCATTCCTGACCCCGGAATTCGTACCCCAAAGCCTTACGTGCGGTACAAGAGCCCTACGTGCGGTACAGGGCGTCCACTTCGTTTGCGTAGGCGTTCTCGATCGCCTTGCGTTTCAGTTTCAGCGACGGGGTGAGCAGCCCGTGCTCCTCGGTGAACGGCTGGGCGAGGATACGGAAGGTGCGGATCGACTCGGCCTGCGAGACCAGCGTGTTGGCCGCCACGACGGCCCGGCGCACCTCCGCCTCCAGGTCCGCGTCGCGCACCAACTCGGCGGGCGTGAGCTGGGGTTTGCCGCGCATCTGCAGCCAGTGCTCGATCGCCTCCTGGTCCAGGGTGACCAGGGCGGCGACGAACGGCCGGTCGTTGCCGACGACGATGCACTGGCTGACCAGCGGATGGTCGCGCACCCGCTCCTCCAGCAGCCCCGGCGAGACGCTCTTGCCGCCGGAGGTCACCAGGATCTCCTTCTTGCGGCCGGTGATCGTGAGGTAGCCGTCCTCGTCGAGGGAGCCCAGGTCACCGGTGGCGAGCCAGCCGTCGTGCAACGTCTCGTCGGTCGCCTTGGGGTTGTTGAGATATCCCTGGAAGACGTTGTCGCCGCGCAGCCAGATCTCGCCGTCGTCCGCGATGTGGACGGTCATCCCGGGAATCGGCTGCCCGACGGTGCCGTAGCGGGTACGCCCGGGCGGGTTGGCGGTGGCGGCCGCCGTCGTCTCCGTCAGGCCGTAGCCCTCGTAGACCTGCACGCCCGCGCCGGCGAAGAACAGTCCCAGCCTGCGGTCCATCGCGGAGCCGCCCGACATCGCGTGCCTGACCCGGCCGCCCATCGCCCCGCGGACCTTGGAGTAGACGACCTTGTCGAAGAACTGGTGCTGCATCCGCAGCCCCGCCGACGGTCCCGGCCCGACGCCCCAGGCCTTCGCCTCCACCGCTTCCGCGTAGGCCACGGCCACCTCGACGGCCTTCTCGAACGGCCCCGCCCTGCCCTCCCGTTCGGCCTTGCGGCGGGCCGCGTTGAACACCTTCTCGAAGATGTACGGCACGGCCAGGAAGAACGTGGGCCGGAACGCGGCCAGGTCGGGCAGCAGGGCCGCCGCGTGCAACTGGGGCTGGTGGCCGAAGCGGACCCGGCCGCGGATCGCGGCGATCTGCACCATCCGCCCGAAGACGTGCGCGAGCGGCAGGAACAGCAGGGTGGCCGCCTCGTCGCCCTTCTTGGAGTGGAACACCGGCTCCCAGCGCTCGATGACGGTGTCCGTCTCGAACATGAAGTTGCCGTGCGAGATCACACATCCCTTGGGCCGGCCGGTGGTGCCCGAGGTGTAGATGACGGTGGCCACCGAGTCGGGGGTGACCGCCTCCCGGTGCCGGTGCACCACGTCGTCCTCGACGGACGCCCCCGCGTCGTACAGCTCCTGCACACAGCCCTCGTCCAGCTGCCACAGCCGGTGCAGGTTCGGCAGCCGGTCGATGACGGTGGCGATCGTCATCGCGTGGTCCTCGTGCTCCACGACCGCCGCCGTGCACTCCGCGTCGTACAGCATCCAGAAGCACTGCTCCGCCGACGACGTCGGGTAGACCGGCACCACCTGCGCGCCGATCGTCCACAGGGCGAAGTCGAACAGCGTCCACTCGTAGCGGGTGCGGGACATGATGGCGACGCGGTCGCCGAAGCGGACACCCTGCGCGAGGAGCCCCTTGGCGAGCGCGAGGACCTCGTCGCGGAACTCGGCGGCGGTCACGTCCCGCCACTCGCCCTGCTCGTCCTTGCGGCCCAGCGCCACGCGCAGCGGGTCTTCCTGGGCGTGCCGGAAGACGACGTCGGCCAGACCGCCCACCGGCGGTGCCAACGCCAACGGAGGGTTGGTGAACTCTCGCAAACCCGTACACCCCGCTTCTCATGGCCCAGGCGCCGTGAAAGCTACCCCACCCTCGGTCGGGGCGGGAGAGGGCCGGAAAGCGAACGATGCTCTCGTCTGCGCTGGTCCGTGCAGGAAAATGGGCGCACATGGGGAAGGGTCGGACAGAAAACTGACGGAAGAGTAAGTTTCGGCGCCGTAATCTCCACCGAATCTGCCCGTCCCGCCCACTCCGTCCGACGCCTTCCCTGAGGTCACGGGCGGTGCACCGGCTTCTCCTCCATCAGCGTCCCGGCGGCCGCCCCCGTTACTCCGCCCGCCGCCCCGCGCGCGGGCCGCACCAGGACGAACACCAGCACCCCGGCGGCCACCCCCACACCGCCCGCCGTCACCAGCGCCGCGTCGAGCCCCGCGGCGAACGCCGCCCGCAGGGTGTGCTCGGGCACGCCGCCCCGCAGGGCCGCCGCCCCGCCGCCCGCCAGCGCGTGCGCCGCCCCCCGCGGCAGATCCCCGGCCATCCGGGACGTGAGGACGGTGCCGAAGACCGCGACCCCGAACGCGTACCCGAGCTGCCGTACGGTGTTCACCGCGCCGCCCGCCATCCCGGACCGCGCCGGTTCCACCGCGGCCAGCGCCGCCCCCGCGACCGTCGGCGCCACGAAACCGGTCCCCACCCCCACCAGCACGAACCCGGGAACCAGCGCCGTCCAGCCCGACCCCGCCCCCAGCACCGCCTGGCAGAAACACCCGGCACCGGTCAGCAGCAGCCCGCCCCCGACGGTCAGCCGCGCCGACACCCCGTGCAGCCGCCTGCCCACCACGACCGCGGTCACCATCGCCGCCACCGTCATCGGCAGCAGCGTCAGCCCGGCGTGCACCGGGCTCATCCCCAGCAGCGTCTGCATCCAGATCGACAGATACGGCGTCACCCCGAACGCCACCCCGTTGAACGCCAGCGCGCCCGCCATCACGCCCACGAACGCCGGCCCGCGCAGCAGCGACAGATCCAGCAGCGGATGCGCCGCCCGGCGCTCCACCAGCACGAAGCACAGCAGCGCCAGGACGGCCGCCCCGAAGGAGACCAGCGCCGCCGTCCCCGTCCAGCCGTCCGCACCGGCGCGCACGACGCCGTACGTCGTCCCGCCCGCGAACACCGCGAAGGCCGCCGTACCCGCCCAGTCGACGCGCATCCCGCGCGGCCCCCGGGACTCCGGCACCACCCTCAGCGTCAACCACACCGCGACCACGCTCACCGGCAGATTCACGAAGAAGATCCACCGCCAGCCCGGCCCCTCGGTCAGCAGCCCGCCGAGCACCGGGCCGACCGCCGCCGCCCCGCCGCTGACCGCGCCCCACACGCCCAGCGCCGCCGACCGCTGCCGTCCCCGGTAGACCGAGCCGAGCAGCGGCAGGGTCGTCGCGAACATCGCGGCCGCGCCCACCCCCTGC
Source organism: Streptomyces sp. NPDC002588 (assembly GCF_040295925.1). Taxonomy (NCBI): domain Bacteria; kingdom Bacillati; phylum Actinomycetota; class Actinomycetes; order Kitasatosporales; family Streptomycetaceae; genus Streptomyces; species Streptomyces sp. NPDC002588. The sequence continues at coordinate 28,954 of NZ_JBEOWF010000040.1, read as the reverse complement.
ACCGCCCGCGCCGCCACCAGGGCAGCGGGCCCCGACGCCAGCCCGCACAGCAGCGAGGCCGCCGCGAACACCACCACCCCCGCCACATGCACCCGCCGCCGCCCCAGGATGTCGGCCGCGGCCCCCGCACCCAGCAGCAGCGCGGCCAGCGCCAGCGCGTACCCGTCGACCACCCACTGCAGATCGCTCAGTGAGGCGCCCAGCGCCCGCGCCATGTCCGGCAGCGCCACCACCACGATCGTCACGTCCAGCAACAGCATGAACGTGCCCAGACACACCGCCGTCAGCGGCCCCCATGTCCGCATGTCTCCCACTCCCCGTCGCTCGCTCTTCGATGGATGTGTGCCCGTACGATGAACGCGGCGCGGCCGATCACACCGGTGTCCGGTGTGATGTCAACGGAATCCGATGGAGGAACGCTTGCTGGCGATGGAATCCGACACGTTCGACGAGTTGGACCTGCAACTGCTCTCCGCCCTGGAGATCGACGGCCGGGCCCCCTTCGCCCGGATCGGCGCGGTCCTCGGCGTCTCCGACCAGACGGTCGCCCGCCGCTTCCGCCGCCTCAGCGCCGAGGCCGGACTCAGGGTCGTCGCCGTCCCGGACGCCGAACGCCTCGGGCGGGACCAGTGGATGCTGCGCCTGCGCTGCGTGCCCGACAGCGCCACGGTCATCGCGGAGGCCCTCGCCAAACGCCACGACACCAACTGGATCGGCCTCGGATCCGGCGGCACCGAGATCGTCTGCATGACCCGCCCGCGCCACCCCGGCGACCACGACGACCTGCTCCTCGGCAAACTGCCGCGCACCCCGAGCGTGGTCGAGATCCGGGCACAGCAACTCCTCCACCGCTTCTACGGCGGCCCCAACGGCTGGCTGCGCAAGTTCCGGGCGCTCGACGACGACCAGGTCGCCGCCCTCACCCCGCGCCACGGCCCGCCCGCCGGACCGGCCCGTATCGGCCCCGAGGACGAGGAACTCCTCGCCGTCCTCGAACGCGACGGACGCGCCGGTTTCCCCGAACTCCAGCGCGCCACCGGCCGCTCCGAGTCCGCCGTCAAACGCCGCCTCGCCGCCCTGCTCGCCTCCGGCGCCGCCTACATCGACGTCGAGTACCACTCCGAGGCCTTCGGCCACGGCCTCGCCGCCCTCCTGTGGATCACCACCGCGCCGTCCGCGCTGCACTCGGTCGGCGAGGCCCTCGCCGGTCACGACGAGATCGCTTTCGCCGCCGCCACGGCCGGCCCCTCCCACATCGTGGTCACCGCCGTCGTCCGCGACACCGCGGGCCTGTACGCGTACCTCAGCGGACCGCTCGGCCGGCTGGGGGGAGTCCAGCACGTGGAGACGACACCGTTCCTGCGGAGGGTGAAGCAGCTGACCTATCAGCCTTTGAGGCGGTAGGGGCGGTAAGGGCGGGTGAGGGTGGGCGCGCGGGGCAGGCTGCCGTATGCCGTATGCCGTATGCCGTATGCCGTATGCCGTATGCCGTAGCTGGTAGACGGTGGACGGCCGGTTCGCGGCTGCCGGGATCGGTCAGGCTTGCGGACGGTTCACGGGCGCAGGGCGCGCCGGAGCGTCCGGTGCGGCCGGCCGGCGGTGCAGGCGGTCGCCGCCCGTCAGGATCGCCGCCGCCAGCGCGTCCGCCGCGCCCTGTGCCGACGTACGGCGCCGCCCGTGCACCAGGACGAAGTCGACCCGGCCCAGTTCCGGCAGCCCCGCCCGCTCCGGGACGCGTACCAGGCCCGGCGGGATCAGCCCCCGAGAGTGCGCCATCACACCGAGTCCGGCGCGTGCCGCCGCGATCAGCCCGTTGAGGCTGCCGCTGGTGCACACGATGCGCCACGCCCGTCCCTGCCGTTCCAGCGCTTCCATGGCCAGCGCGCGGGTGATGCCCGGAGGCGGGAACACGATCAGCGGCACCGGCCGTTCCGGGTCCAGGCGCAGCCGCTCCGCGCCGATCCACACCAGCCGGTCGTGCCACACCAGTTCCCCGCGCGGGTCCTCGGGGCGCCGTTTCGCCAGGACCAGATCCAGCTTGCCCGCGGCCAACTGCTCGTGCAGCGTGCCCGACAACTCCACTGTCAGCTCGAGATCGACCTCCGGGTGGTCGTACCGGAAGCCCTCCAGGATCTCCGGCAGCCGGGTCAGCACGAAGTCCTCCGACGCGCCGAATCGCAGCCTGCCGCGCAGCCGGGTGCCGGTGAAGAAGGCGGAGGCCTGCTCGTGCACGTCCAGGATCCGGCGCGCGAAACCGAGCATGGCCTCGCCGTCCTCCGTCAGCTCCACCGAGTGCGTGTCCCGGGAGAAGAGTGTCCGCCCCGTGGCGTCCTCGAGCCGCCGTACGTGCTGGCTGACGGTCGACTGGCGCAGCCCGAGCCGCCTCGCCGCCTGCGTGAAACTCAGCGTCTGGGCGACCGCGAGGAAGGTCCGCAGATGAGAGGGGTCGTACACACCTGACACGCTACCCGGGGAGAGCCGTTGTCATCGCAATGCATGATGACAGTCAGAGCGGTATGACGGACTCCCGATCACGGATCCGAGGGGGACGATGGAGAGGGGCCCTCCGGCCTCCGCCCGCACCCCATCGAACGTACGTGGAGCACCGTGAAACGCCTGAAGTGGCCGAGTCGGATGCCGGTCGACCCCTACATCCTGCTGTTGCTCGGGACCGTCGGGCTCGCGGCGCTCTTCCCGGCTCGCGGCACCTCCGCCGACGTGGCCTCCGGCGCCTCCAAAGCCGCGATCGCGTTCCTCTTCTTCCTCTACGGCGCCCGGCTCTCCACCCGCGAGGCACTCGACGGACTCAAGCACTGGCGGCTGCACGTCACCGTCCTGGCCTGCACCTTCGTCATCTTCCCGCTGCTCGGCCTCGCCGCGCGCGGTCTCGTCCCGGTGTTCCTCACCCACCCGCTCTACCAGGGACTGCTCTTCCTCACCCTCGTGCCGTCGACGATCCAGTCGTCGATCGCCTTCACCTCGATCGCCCGCGGCAACGTTCCCGCCGCGATCTGTGCGGGCTCCTTCTCCTCCCTGGTCGGCATCGTCGTCACCCCGCTGCTCGCGGCCGTCCTGCTCGGCGGCAGCGGCGGCGGCTTCTCGGCCGACTCCGTCGTGAAGATCGTGCTGCAACTGCTCGTGCCGTTCGTCGCGGGGCAGGTGCTGCGCCGGTGGATCGGGGGGTTCGTCACCCGGCACAAGAGGATGCTCGGCCTCGTCGACCGCGGCTCGATCCTCCTTGTCGTCTACACCGCGTTCAGTGAGGGCATGGTCCGGGGCATCTGGCACCAGGTCAGTGCCGTGCGGCTCGGCGGCCTCCTCGCCGTCGAGGCCGTGCTGCTCGCGGTGATGCTCGCCCTGACCTGGTACGGCGCCAAGGCCCTGCGGTTCGGCCGCGAGGACCGCATCGCCATCCAGTTCGCCGGCTCGAAGAAGTCCCTCGCCTCCGGACTGCCCATGGCGAGCGTGCTGTTCGGGGCGCACGCCTCACTCGCGGTGCTGCCGTTGATGCTGTTCCACCAGATGCAGCTGATGGTGTGCGCGGTCATCGCCAAGCGCCGGGCGCGGGATGCGACGGGCGGGCCCAGGGAGTCGGCGGGGGAGGAGCGGGCCGCTGCGGCGGCGTAGACGATCGGCTGTCGGCTGCTGCAAGGCGACGGTATGCAATATGTCGCCGACCGCATCCCGACCGCATCCCGGCCGCGAGAGCCGGACACCGCCGGTGTCCACGCGTCACGTCACCAGAACCACCTTGCCCAGATTGGACCGTGACTCGATCTCGCGGTGCGCCTCGGCCGCCTCCTCCAGCGCGAAGCCCGCGTGCACCGCGGGCCTCAGGACTCCCTCCGTGAACAGCCGCCACAGCTCCTGTCGCCATCGCTCGTACTTCTCCGGCTGCTCGCGGGCGATGCGGGCGATCTGGAAGCCGGTCACGGACTTGGCGCCCACGAGCAGGTCGTACGCCTGGACGGTCCCGCCGCCCGAGCTGCACGCCACGAGCCTCCCGCCGGCGGCGAGGGCGGCGACGGCAGATGTGAGGAGTTCACCGCCGACCGCCTCCAGGACGTAGTCGACCGGTGCGCCCCAGCTCGGGTCGTCGTAGGCGACGACCTCGTCGGCGCCCAGTGAACGCACGAACGGTGCCTTCGCGGGGTCGGAGACGGCACCTGTCACCCGGGCCGCTCCGCGTGCCCTCGCCAGCTGGACGGCGAGATGACCGACACCGCTCGCGGCGGCCGTGACGAGCGCTGACTCGCCGGGGCCGGGGCGCGCCGCCTCCAGCGCCCCCATGGCCACCAGACCGCTGCGGACCAGCGCGACCGCGTCGACCGCGCTCGCGTCGTCCGGGACCGGGGACGCCATGGCCTCGCCCAGGAGGGCGAAGTCGGCGTATCCGTGCCCGAAGCACAGCCCCGTCACCCGCTCGCCGGCCCGGAACCGTGTGACCGCGGCCCCCACGGAGACGATCTCCCCGGCGATCTCGCCGCCGAGCGGGATCGGCTCCGCGGACTCGGTGACCTTGCGGACGACGGGGAGGGTCACGCCGACCGCCTCGCAGCGCACGAGGAGCTCGCCGGGGCCGGGGGTGGGGACAAGGCACTCCTCCAGGAACAGCGGGCCGCCTGCGGTGTCGTAGCGGACGCGGCGCATCACACCTCCGGAACTCGTTGGGAGTCCCAACGATATCCTGGCGTTCGTTGGGGAGTCCAACGAATTCTCGGTAGGGTGGAGCCATGTCCGAGGCGCCCCTCTCCGCGATCCGTTCCCTGCCCAGCTGGCTCCTCGGCCGGGCCGCCGCGCGGGGCCGGGCCCTGGTCGCCGACGCCCTGGCCGTCGAAGGGCTGAAGATGTGGCACCACGTGGTGCTGTCCGCCGTGCGCGACCTGGCCCCCGTCGCCCAGGCCGACCTCGGTCGCAGCGTCGGACTCGACCCCAAGGACGTCGTCGGCATCCTCAACGACCTGCAGTCCGCCGCCCTCGTCGTCCGCGAACCGGATCCGAACGACCGCCGCAAGAACGCCGTGGCGCTCACCGACGAGGGCGGACGGCTGCTCAGGCGCTGCGAGAAGGCCGCCCGCGAGGCGAACGACACCCTGCTCGCCCCACTCACCGCTGCCGAACGCGACCAGTTCACGGCCCTGTTGATCCGGATTTCCGGTACGGACCGCTGACGGCGGATAACGTTCCGTCATGACCGCACCCCTCACGCTCGATCCCGCGCGCACCGCCCTCGTCCTCGTCGACCTGATGGAGCGGATCGTCGCCCTGCCCCTGGAACCCCGCAAGGGCACCCAAGTGCTTTCCGCCTGCGAGGAGTTGGCGAACACCTTCCGCGAGGCCGGCGCCCGCGTCGTCCTCGTCCGCGTCGAACGCCCCGGCGTCACCGAACAACCCCCCGGCAGCGGACTGGTGAACGGCCTGTTCCAGGACGGCGACGTGCAGATCGTGAAGGGGACGATCGGCGCCTTCCAGGGCACCGGCCTGGACGAGCGACTGCGCCGGTACGGCGTGACCACCCTGGTGTTCGGCGGGATCGCCACCAACCTCGGCGTCGAGTCCACCGCCCGCGCCGCCGGCGACCTCGGCTACGACCTCGTCCTGGTCGAGGACGCCATGGCCGCCCTCACCGGACCCGAGCACGAGGCGTCGGTGAAACTGGACTTCCCGCGCCTCGGCACGGTCGTGCGGGCGGCGGAGGTGAGGTTCGCAGGTCAGTGAGGCGCCGGCCGCCGGCGGCCGGGCCGGGTGCGGGGACGGGTTCGAGACGGGGCCTCCGTGGCGCAGGGGGCGCCTCCCGCCGTTCGGGGCCCCGCCGCCCTGCCGCGGGGAACCGGGTCAACCCTGGGCGGCCGCGGTCCGCAGGGCGATGCGGTCCTCACCCGCGTACACGTTCATGGAGCTGCCGCGCAGGAAGCCCACCAGCGTCAACCCCGTCTCCGCGGCCAGGTCCACCGCCAGGGAGGACGGCGCCGAGACCGCCGCCAGCATCGGAATGCCCGCCATCACGGCCTTCTGCGCCAGCTCGAAGGAGGCCCGCCCCGAGACCAGCAGGATCGTCCGGGACAGCGGCAGGCCGCCGTTCTGCAGGGCACGTCCGACCAGCTTGTCGACCGCGTTGTGCCGGCCCACGTCCTCCCGTACGTCCAGCAGCTCGCCGTCCTCGGAGAACAGGGCGGCCGCGTGCAGCCCCCCGGTCCGGTCGAAGACCCGCTGGGCCGCGCGCAACCGGTCGGGGAGGCTCGCGAGCAGTCCGGGTTCGACGCGGACCGGGGGAGTGTCGGCGATGGGCCAGCGGGCCGTCGTACGGACCGCGTCCAGGCTCGCCTTGCCGCACAGACCGCAGGAGGAGGTGGTGTAGACGTTCCGCTCGAGGGTGATGTCGGGGATCGCCACGCCGGGGGACGTCCTCACGTCCACCACGTTGTACGTGTTCGAGCCGTCCACGGTCGCCCCCGCGCAGTAGACGATGTTCTGCAGATCGGATGCGGCGGCCAGCACACCCTCACTGACCAGGAAACCCGCCGCCAGCGCGAAGTCGTCACCGGGAGTCCGCATGGTGATCGCGAGCGGCTTGCCGTTCAGCCGGATCTCCAGCGGTTCCTCGGCGACGAGGGTGTCCGGCCGGGAGGAGACCGCTCCGTCCCGTATGCGCAGCACCTTGCGTCGTTCGGTGACTCGTCCCATGTCGTGATCAGCCCCGGTTCTGTACGTGCTGGTAGCCGAAGCGGCCCTTGATGCAGAGATTGCCGTGGGTCACCGGGTTGCCGTGCGGCGAGGTGACCTTCACGAACCATTGTCCTGCACGTGGAGGGTGGGACGGCAGCCCACCCCGCGCTGCGCGCACACCGTCGTCGTCCGCGTCCGCGCCGACTCGTCCCAGGTGCCCGTCTCCCGCCTGCCGGACTCCGACCTGAACGACGGCGCCGCCGTCGGACGGGGCGGTTTGCCGCGCTCCAGGCCCTGGAGCGCGGAGGTGCGGTCGCCGGCGCGAGGAAACCGGGCAGTCCGACCGTTCGGCGCATGCTGCATACCGCTCATCGCATACGGTCGACGCGCCGCCTTTTCAACTACCCTGTGGTTTCCTACGGTTCGGTGCTCATGAGTCCCCCTGTCGCACCGCCCGGCTGGAGCCGCTGGCTCGTGCCCCCGGCCGCCCTCTCGGTCCATCTCTCCATCGGCCAGGCCTACGCGTGGTCCGTCTTCAAACCGCCCCTGGAGTCCGCGCTCGGCCTCACCGGCACCCAGAGCGCACTGCCCTTCCAGCTCGCGATCGTCATGCTCGGCCTGTCCGCCGCGTTCGGCGGCACCCTCGTCGAACGCAACGGCCCCCGCTGGGCCATGACCGTCGCCCTGGTCTGCTTCTCCAGCGGCTTCCTCATCTCCGCCCTCGGCGCGGCCACCGAGCAGTACTGGCTGATCGTCCTCGGCTACGGCTTCGTCGGCGGCATCGGCCTCGGCATCGGCTACATCTCCCCCGTCTCCACCCTCATCAAATGGTTCCCCGACCGCCCCGGCATGGCCACCGGCATCGCCATCATGGGCTTCGGCGGCGGCGCCCTCATCGCCTCCCCCTGGTCAGCCCAGATGCTCCAGTCCTTCGGCGCCGACCACTCCGGCATCGCCCTGGCCTTCCTCGTCCACGGACTGTCCTACGCCGTCTTCATGACCCTCGGCGTACTCCTGGTACGCGTCCCGCGCACCGCGCAGCCGACCACCGCGCAGCCGACCACCGCGCAAGGACCGGCCGACGCGACCAGGGTCCAGGTCTCCGCCCGCTCCGCGGTACGCACCCCGCAGTTCTGGTGCCTGTGGATCGTGCTGTGCATGAACGTCACCGCCGGCATCGGCATCCTGGAGAAGGCCGCCCCCATGATCACGGACTTCTTCGCCGACACCTCCACCCCGCTCTCCGCCACAGCCGCCGCCGGCTTCGTCGCCCTGCTGTCGGCCGCCAACATGGCCGGCCGTATCGGCTGGTCCTCCACCTCCGACCTCATGGGCCGCAAGAACATCTACCGCCTCTACCTCGGCGTCGGCGCCCTGATGTACGCCCTCATCGCCCTCGCCGGCGACACCTCCAAACCCGTCTTCATCCTCTGCACCCTGGTCATCCTCTCCTTCTACGGCGGAGGCTTCGCCACCGTCCCCGCCTACCTCAAGGACCTCTTCGGCACCCACCAGGTCGGCGCCATCCACGGCCGCCTCCTCACCGCCTGGTCCACCGCCGGCGTCCTCGGCCCCCTCATCGTCAACTGGATCGCCGACCACCAGAAAGACGCCGGCAAACACGGCTCCGACCTCTACACCCTCTCCCTCTACATCATGATCGGACTCCTCGCCGTCGGCTTCGCCGCCAACGAACTCATCCGCCCCGTCCACCCCCGCCACCACCTCCCCGCCCCCAAGGAGACCGCCGATGTCGCAGCCCGGCAGCAGCCCGAGTCCGCCTGACCGACGGCCCCTGATCGCCCTCGCCTGGCTCTGGGTCACCGCCCCCCTCGCCTACGGCCTCTACGAACTCGTACAAAAAGCCACGAAACTGTTCACCGGGTAGACGTCCGCGCTGTTCGCGGGCAGGTGTTCGGGAAGTGTTCGGGCGTCCGAGGGGTAGCGGGAAGCCGACAACCCTGGCGCCCGATTCCTGTCGCAACAGCTGTCCGCGTACCCGTGAGTCACTGATCAGACTGGAGGATCCCGCTACCCACGGCAACGAGGGGGACCCCCACATGAACGGCACGCGTATCGCCGCCGTCGGCCACTACCAACCGGCCAAGGTGCTCACGAACGAGGACCTCGCGGCCATGGTCGACACCAGCGACGAGTGGATCAGGAGCCGGGTGGGCATCCACACCCGCCACATCGCCGGCCCCGACGAGCCCGTGGACGAGCTGGCCGCGCACGCCGCCGCCAAGGCCCTCGCCGCGGCCGGCCTCGCGCCCTCCGACATCGACCTGGTGCTGGTCGCCACCTCCACGGCCGTCGACCGCTCGCCCAACATGGCGGCCCGGGTCGCCGCCCGCCTCGGCATCCCGCAGCCGGCCGCCATGGACGTCAACGTCGTGTGCGCGGGCTTCACCCACGCCCTCGCGACCGCCGACCACACGATTCGCGCGGGCGCCGCGACCCGTGCGCTGGTCATCGGTGCCGACAAGATGTCCGAGGTCACGGACTGGACCGACCGTACGACGTGCGTACTGGTCGGCGACGGGGCGGGCGCCGCGGTCGTCGAGCCCTCTCCCGAGGGGGCCGAGCCCGGCATCGCACCCGTGCTGTGGGGTTCGGTGCCGGAGATGGGACACGCGGTGCGCATCGAGGGACAGCCGGCCCGGTTCGCGCAGGAGGGGCAGAGCGTCTACCGGTGGGCCACCACCCGGCTGCCCCCGCTCGCCCGCCAGGCATGCGAGCGGGCCGGACTGCGCCCCGAGGACCTGGCCGCCGTCGTCCTGCACCAGGCGAACCTGCGGATCATCGAACCCCTCGCCGAGAAGATCGGTGCCGTCAACGCGGTGGTCGCCCGTGATGTCACCGCATCGGGTAACACCTCCGCCGCCAGCATCCCGCTCGCCTTCTCCAAGCTGGCCGAGCAGGGAGTGATCTCCACCGGGGATCCGGTGCTGCTGTTCGGCTTCGGTGGCAACCTGTCCTACGCGGGGCAGGTCGTACGCTGCCCGTGAACCACGACGCCGACGGTGGGCGGCGAAGTCGGCGATGGCGGCCGGCGCGCTTCGGAGGTGACCTGCTTCCGGGGACGGCGTGACGCGTACGACCGCGCGGGAGCTGGATACAGTGCGCCGTAGACCGTAGACCGTAGACGAAAGACAATCGGTGCTCGGTCGGCTGTAGACAGTACGCGGTACACGGTGGACAGCTGCCCGCCGACGCCTTTCGCCGTACGTGGCTTTCCATGCCGCAGTTGCCCGGCGCTGCCCAGGAGGGGACCGACCGATGTTGTCGACAGGACTGCCGCAGGGTGCGGTGCCCAAGCTCGAGCGGCCCGGCCCGCTGCGCGACCGGGTCTACGAGGCCCTGCTCGAACTCATCACCACCCGCGCCCTCCAGCCCGGCCAGCATCTCGTCGAGAGCGAGCTGGCGAACCACCTGGGCGTCTCACGCCAGCCGGTGCGCGAGGCGTTGCAGCGGCTCAACACCGAGGGCTGGGTGGACCTCAGGCCCGCCCAGGGTGCCTTCGTGCACGAGCCGACGGAGGAAGAGGCCGACCAGCTCCTCACGGTCCGTACGCTGTTGGAGGCCGAGGCCGCCCGACTCGCGGCCGTCCACGCGGTCGAGGAGGACATTCACGACCTGGACGAGATCCTGGCCCTGGGTCTGCAGGCCGTCGCCGACGACGACGTGGACGCGGCAGTCGCCCTGAACGCCCGCTTCCACGCCAAGATCATGGAGCTGGCGGGCAACGCGGTCCTCGCGGAACTCGCGGCCCAGGTCGACCGCCGGGTGCGCTGGTACTACACGCCGGTCGCCCGGCAGCGTGGCGAGCAGTCCTGGGTCGAGCACCGCGACCTGATCACCGCGATCCTCAACCGCGACGAGCAGTCGGCCACCCGGCTGATGCGGGAGCACACCGAACACACCCGGCGCTCGTATCACGCGCGCCCCACGTCCTGAGACGCGTCGGAGCGCCTGCCCCGGCGGAACCCCGGCCGGCCGGGACTCTTGAGCGGGCTGAGCGGGCCGAGCGGGCCGAGCGGGCCGAGCGGGCCCGCGGGACGGCGGAACGCCGCTTCCTCGCGCCGCTGGACGAGCGGACGGGCCCGTGCCGCCGCGGAGGCTCGTCGAGGACGAACCCGCCCCGAGGTGACCGGCGCGTCACCCGGTGTGACGCCCGTGCGGTGGCGGCCCCGTCACCTGCCCGTCGGGTGGATATGCAGGTGAAACGCACTCCGAAACCTTGGTATTGTTGTGCATGTCGCCGCGGGGAACGCCCTGGCGTGCGGCAGACACCTTGTCCGGGTGGCGGAATGGCAGACGCGCTAGCTTGAGGTGCTAGTGCCCTTTATCGGGCGTGGGGGTTCAAGTCCCCCCTCGGACACTCTCACTCTCCGTGTCGAGCGTTTTCCGCTCGGTGAGTACTCGATGCCCGCATTCGGCGTTCCGCCGGTGCGGGTTTTCTTTTTCCCGGTGCGACGTATTTGCTCAGCAATTGTTTGCATGTCGCCCTGAATGTCGCGGAAGCCCGTTTATCACTTGTCTTGGCGCACCCTTGATGCCTCGTGACACGTGTCGCTTCGGAGGGCGTCCCCCAGTACGGCTGACGGACCGTCAATGTTCAGTAGAGTCCCCATATTGACGGTCTGTGACGCCTTCTTGTGGTGATACGATCACGCTCGCTTGTAGAGCGGGCGGATGGGTGCAAGACGACATCTCCGACTACGGGGACAGTCCGGGCGGCAACTCCGATGCGGGCGGTCCGCCGGTCCACCCGCAATTGACGGGAATTCAGCAACTGGCCGTCAGTCGCCTGAAGAGAGTCTTATGACTGATTACATACAGAACCCGGTACTCTGGGCTCTCCTCGTCGCCGTACTCGTCTCCGTCGCCCTCATTGTTCGGCAGCGCAGGGCGGCGCGGACGTTAAGGCGGGAGTTCGCAGATCTCCGGGCTCGTCACACCGAGCTCGAGAACGGGTACGCGAAATCCGTCGAGGCAGCTCAGGAAAGAGCCGAAGAGGCTACGAAAACGGTCCTGAAGTCCGCCATGCGGACCCTCCAGGGCCTTGCCGCGGAACAGCAGTTGATTGTTTCCCGGCTGCAGAACAAGTATGGCGAGTCGGTCATCCTCCAGGACCTGTTGGAGATCGACCACACGAACTCACAGTTCGGCCGCCGCGCCCAGTCCATCGCGGTGCTCTGCGACGGCTGGCTGGGACGTCAGCGCGATGTCGCCTCGGTCTACGACGTCGTGCGCAGCGCTCAGGGCAGGGTCCGCCACTACCGGCGGGTGGAAATCCTCTCGCAGGTCGACTTCGGCATCACCAGCCGCGCCGTGGAACCGGTGGCACTGGCCCTCGCCGAACTCCTCGACAACGCCACCAGTTATTCCAGCCCGGACACCGTCGTCGAAATCAACATCCGCACCGTGCCCAAGGGCATTTGCATCGTCGTCGACGACGCCGGTGTCGGTATGAACGACGAGGAACGGGCCCGGGCCGAGAAACTCATGTCCAGCGAGCGCGTCTCCGGCGTCTCCGCACTCGGCAATCCGCCGCAGTTCGGCTTCGCGGTGATCGGCGTGCTCAGCGAGCGCTTCGGATTCGAGGTGTCGGTGGACTCCTCCTCCCCGTACGGAGGTGTCCGCGCCGTCCTCCTCCTGCCGCACGACCTGCTCACCAGCGCACCCGAGCAGAAGGAGCCGGCTCCCGTCGCCCCCGCCGCGGTGACCGCCCCGGCCCGCAGCGGCCCCGAAACCCCGCTGACCATGACGACCACCGCCGACGGCCTGCCCAAGCGGCGCCGCAAGCGGCCGATGGCAATCGTGCCCGGCAGCGCGGCGAACGGCTCCGGTCCCGCCCGTTCGGGCGCGGAGACGGCGGCCATCATGGGCGCCTTCCAGCGAGGCACCAAGTCGGGCCGGGCCGCGCAGACGGACCCCGCGGAACAGTCGAGCAGCACCCGTGGTGCAAGCAGCGAAGGGCATGAGTTCTCGTGAACGACGATCTGTCTTGGATGCTTGACAGCGCCCTGGAGATTCCCGGGGCTCTGCACGCCGTCCTGATCTCCGCCGACGGCCTGCTGATGGCACGGACGCAGGACTTCGGCAAGGACGACGCGGACCGCGTGGCCGCGGCGATGAGCGGGGTGCAGTCGCTCAGCCGCTCGCTCGCCTTCTTCTGCGAGGCCGCCGGCCAGCGGTGGCGGCAGACGCTGGTCGAGTTCGACGGGGGCTGGGTCTTCCTGATCTCCGCCGGCGAGGGCGCCTACCTCGGCGTCTCCGCCTCCCCGGACGTCGACATGCAGGACATCACCTTCCGGATGCAGCAGCTCGTCGGCCAGCTCGGCAAGGCGCTGACCACCCCGCCGCGCGAGAACCTCGGCGTACGGTCATGACCGGTTTCGACGAACTGGAGCCCCAGACACCGGAATTAGTGCGTCCGTACGTCATCACCAAGGGACGCGGACTGCCCGACGAGGACAAGCTCTCCCTCATCACCCTGGTCACCGCTGCCGCCGACCAGCAGCAGCGGCCCACCCGGTTGTCCCCTGAGGAGCAGAGCCTGCTCGAGCTGTGCTCGGCAGGCTACCTCTCCGTCGCCGAGATCGCGGGGCACACCCAACTGCCCCTCGGCGTGGTCAAGATCCTCCTCGCCGCTCTCACCGAGGGCGGCTACCTCGTCACCCGCCCGCCCGTACAGCGGGCCCCGCTCGCCGACCGGGAGATCCTCGAGGAGGTGCTGAATGGTCTCAGGGCCAAGTTTGGATGAGACGGCGTACGTCCGTGAGGGCGCGACGCAGACGGCGGTGAAGATCCTGGTGGTCGGCCACTTCGCGGTGGGCAAGACCACGTTCATCGGTGCGATCTCCGAGATCCAGCCGCTGACCACCGAGGAGACGATGACGCGGGCCGCCGAGTCGGTCGACGACCTCAAGGGAGTCCAGGGCAAGACCACCACCACGGTCGCCATGGACTTCGGCCGTCTGACCATCAGCGACCGCGTCGTGCTGTACCTGTTCGGAACGCCGGGCCAGCAGCGTTTCGTGCAGATGTGGGAGGACATGGCGCGCGGCGCGCTCGGCGCGCTGGTGCTGGTCGACCCCGAGCGACTCGCGGACTCCTTCGCCGTGATCGATCTGATCGAGCAGTACGGACTCGACTACGCCATCGCCGTCAACCACTTCGACGGCTCGCCGCTGCGCGACGAGATGGCCCTGCGCGAAGCACTGGACCTGCTCGACGACACCCCCGTCGTCACCTGCGACGCACGTGACGAGAGGTCGTCGGCCGAAGCGCTGATCACCCTCGTCCGCCACTTGCAGGACCGTGCCCACTAGGAGCAGAAATGGACGCCCAACCCACCGCCCCCGTGCCCCCTCCGGGCTGCCCGGCGCACCACACCGGCGGCAGAGTGCCGCTGTACGGACCGGAGTTCGCGGCCGACCCGCAGGCCTACTACTCCTATCTGCGACACTACGGGCCCACCGCGCCCGTCGAGCTTTCGCCGGGCGTCGAGGCGACCCTCGTCACCGACTACGCCACCGCCCTCCAACTCCTCCAGGACTCCGGCTCGTTCCGCAAGGACGCGCGCCGCTGGCGGGACCTCAACGAGGGAAAGATTCCCCATGACAGCCCGGTCGCGCCCGTGCTCGCGTACCGGCCCAACGCCATGTTCAGTGACGGCGCCGAGCACCTGAGGCTGCGTCAGGCGATCACCGACAGCATGGCGCGCGTCGACTCACGCCGGCTCAGCCAGAGCACCGAGCAGGTCTCCAACTTCCTCATCTCCCAGTTCGGTTCGCGCGGTTCGGCCGACCTGCTCAGCGACTACGCCAAGCAGCTGCCGCTGTTCGTGTTCAACGAACTCTTCGGTGTTCCCGCCGACATCGGCGACCGGATCGTGTTCGGCATCACCGGCATGTTCGACGGCATCAACGCCGAGAAGGCGATGGAGGTGCTGTTCGGAGCCATCGCCGAACTGGTGGGGCTGAAGCGGGCCAGGCCGGGAGACGACGTCACCACCTGGCTGATGCAGCATCAGGCGAAGCTGACCGACGAGGAGATGGTCCATCAGCTCGCCCTGCTGATGGTGGCGGGCAACGAACCACTGCGCAACCTCATCGGGAACACCCTGCACCGCCTGCTCACCCACGACGCGTACGCCTACCAGGGCGGTCTGATCGACGAGGCGATCGACGACACGCTGTGGGAGAACCCGCCCATGCAGAACCTCGGCGCCCACTACCCCGCCTCCGACATGGAGTTCGCGGGGCAGAAGCTGCAGGCGGGCGATCTTCTCCTGGTCAGTTACGCCGCGGCCAACACCGGCCCGGCCCTGATGGCGGCACGCCAGGCGGGCAGCAACCGCGCCCACCTGTCATGGGGCGCGGGCCCGCACGCCTGCCCGTCGAAGGACCCCGGCCGGCAGATCACCGTGACCGCCATCGAGAACCTGTTCAACCGGCTCCCGGACGTCGAACTCGCCGTCCCCAGCGAGAGCCTGACCTGGCGGCCCGGCCCCTTCAACCGTGGACTCGCCGCCCTGCCCGCCAAGTTCACCCCGGTCAAGCCCGCGCGCAAGCCCGCCCCCCAGCCCGAGGCGAACGCCGCCGAGCGGGCCGCGAAGAGCGGCAAGGCCGAACGAGGCGGTGTGTGGAGCCAGTTCCTCAACTGGATCACGAGGTGATGCACAAGCGGCGGAGTGGGTGATTCACACAACACCTCCCAACTCCCCACCATTGCATGACGATTCAACCTCAGGGGTAGTGAGCAACGCGGCATTCCGTGTTGCTCACGAGACAGAGGAGGTGTCGTGGACCACATATCCCCCGACGCCGTGTTCATACAACGCCCCAACGTCGTGCACCCCCTGATACCCGCCCCACCAGGCGGGTATCTTCTTGTCCGTTCGCTTCCGAGAGGAACGGGACGGTGACCGCGTCCGTATCCGGCGCCGTCGCGGCGTCCTCGTCGGGCACCCTCGGCGATCACGCGGCGGGCCAGTTGCGCAGGCTCGGTGAGATCGCGGGCCTGCCTGGAGCCGACTCCAAGGTCTACGCGCGGACACTGGTCGACGTGCTGGGTCCCGTGGCCCGGCGTCCCCTCGACCTGCCGCCGGCCAGCGACAGTTTCCTGTCCGACGACCACACCCCGGTGGAGTTCTCGCTCTCCTTCCAGCCCGGCGGGGCACCGACCCTGCGGGTCCTGCTGGAACCGGGATCCGGTGCCGCGTCACTTGCGGAGAACGGCCGCACCGGACTACGGGTCCTGCGCGATCTGGCCGCACGCTGGGGCTTCGGCATCGGCCGCCTCGACGAACTGGAGGACCTGTTCTTCCCGCCCGACCCCGAAGGCCCGCTGGCGCTGTGGTGCGCACTGGAACTCCGCCCCGGCGGTGTCCCCCGCGTCAAGGCTTACCTCAATCCGGCGGCGAACGGACCGAAACAGGCCGCGAAAACCGTACGCAAGGCGCTGAAACGACTGGGCCACCGCCACGCCTTCCGATCGCTCCCCGAAGGCGACCGTTTCCTGTTCTTCGCCCTGGACCTCGGCGACTGGGACGAACCACGCGTAAAGGTCTACCTCGCGCACCAGGACCTGCCGGTGACGGAGGCCGGCGGCCTGTCCCGCATGGCCGACGGCCCCGAACCCGCCGAGATCGAGGCGTTCCTGCGCACCGCCACCGGACTCGACATCGCACCCGACGACGGGCTGGGGTCGCCGTTGGCCCGTCGGCCGCTCCAGACCTGCCACGCCTTCACCGACACGACCGCCACTCTCCCGGGCGGCTTCACCCTTTACGTTCCCGTCCGTGACCATGCCCCGCACGACGGCGAGGTCCTCGCCCGGGGCACGGCACTGCTGCGCCGCCACGGCATCGACCCCGCCCCCCTGCAGCACGCCCTCGCGGCCGTCACTCCACGCCGGCTCGAGGACGGTCTCGGACTCGTCGCCTATCTCGGCCTCGCCCACCAGCAGGGCCGCCCGCCCCGGATCATGACGTACATCTCCTCGGAGGCGTACGAGGTCCGTCCGCCCGCCGCCCCGCTGCCCGCCGAGGCACCCGCCGAAACGGCGGCGGCCGGGCTCTAGTCCTCACCACGCGCAGAACGGAAACCCGAGGGGAGCCGTACGCCGGCGTCGTCGAACCGCTCCCCTCAACCGCGGCACGTGCACCCGTCGGCCCGCCCCGTCCAGACCGCCCGGACGGCGGCACGGCAGAGGGTCCGGTCGCACGAAGGACACCTCCGCGCGCCGAACCCCGTACGGCCGCCGGTCACCGGCCGGCCGTCACTCCGCCCGCAACTCCTCCAGGTACGGTGCCACGTCGACCTGGATCGACGCGCTCTGCGTCAGGCCGTACTGACCCGCGACACCGCTCAGGTAGGCGCTGATCTCCTTGCGCATGGCCTCCGGCTCCGGCAGCACCGCCTTCCCCGCGACGACCCGCGCCACCCAGCGCGTCTGGGCCTCCACCAGCCGGGTGATGGAACCGTGCGGACGCACCAGACCGATGAAGTACAGCCCCGGACGGCCGGGTTCGACGACCCGCTTGTACAGCTCGACCGACCCCTGCGCCCCGAACGGGAGGCCGTCGGGCAGGAACGGGAACGCCATCCGGTAACCGGTGCAGTGGACGACGGCGTCGGCCCGCACGGAGGAGCCGTCGGTGAACACCACCCGCCCGCCGTCGAACGAGTCGATGGCCGGCTTGGGAGTCACCCCGCCGTGGCGTATCCGGGTGAGGATCTCGTCGGAGAGGGTGACCGCCGAGGCGAACACCGGGTGGTCCGGCTCGGGCAGGCCGTAGTCCGAGAGCCTGCCGCGGGCCACGAGCAGCGCCTGCTCGATGAACCGGCGCTGCTGCGGCAGGGACATGCTCGTCCACCACGGGGCCTCGGCGACATCGTCCAAGGGCATGCCGAAGAGCTGTTTGGGCAGGATGTGCAGCCCCCGGCGCACCGAGAGGACGGTTTGGGCCGTGTACCGGGAGAGGTCCACGGCGATGTCCACGGCGGAGGCCCCGAGCCCCACGACGACGACCCGCTGACCTGCGAAGTCGCTGCCGTCGCGGTAGTCGAGGGCGTGCAGGATCCTTCCTTCGAAGGTGTCCGAGCCGGCGGCCGGGGCGGGCAGCACGGGCTCGGTGTTGTGCCCCGAGGCCACGATCACGTGTCCGAAGCGGCGTTCGTCGCGAGTGCCGTGGGCGTTCCGGCTGACGACCGTCCACACCCCGTCGGCGTCCTGCCGTACGGACTCGACCGTCGTCTCCAGCTCGATGTGGTCCCGCACACCGGCCCACTCGGCGAAGGAGCGCAGATAGGCGGCGAATTCGCTGTGCCGGGGGTAGACCGGGTAGGACGCCGGCATCGGGTAGTCGGTGTAACCGGTGAGCTGCTTGTTGGTGTTGAGGTGGAGCGACAGATAGCCGGGACCGCGCTCGCCGGCCTGCGGCTGACGCCAGAGGCCGCCCACGTCGCGTGCCCGATCCAGGCAGACGAAGTCGATGCCCTCGGACTTCAGAGCGTGAGCCGTCGCGAGTCCCGACAGACCCGCACCGATGAGACACACACGCACGGTTTCCCCCACAGGAAAGACACCATCTTCTCGCGCACGGGCAATTGACTGCCCAACCGGCACTCCTCCCACTCGTCGCGCACCAG
Organism: Streptomyces sp. NPDC002588; assembly: GCF_040295925.1. NCBI lineage: Bacteria > Bacillati > Actinomycetota > Actinomycetes > Kitasatosporales > Streptomycetaceae > Streptomyces > Streptomyces sp. NPDC002588. The sequence continues at coordinate 10,625 of NZ_JBEOWF010000040.1, read as the reverse complement.
CGACAAGGATCACAGGCCGTGCGGGTGTGGAAACCGGCGCGGGAGAGGGGAGGGCGCGCAAAAAAAGGGGGGAGCACAACAGGGCGGTGTCCTGAGGGGGGGGGAGGCCTCCTATTCGGCGGCGGAGGCCCACAACCCCCGGACATGGCCCAGATGCCGCGTCATGACCTCGCGCACCACCCGCTCGTCGCGGGCCGACAGGGCGTCCAGGAGCTCCAGATGCTCTTCCGCGGAGGCCGCAGCCGGCCCGACGCGGCCAGGGCGGTCAGCCCGTAGAGACGGGCCCGGCCGCGCAGACCGCGGACCACCTCGACGAGGTGGGAGTTGCCCGCGAGGGCGAGAAGACCCGGGTGGAAACGGGTGTCGGCCTCGACGTCGCCCCAGTCGCAGTCCGGCCCGGTGGGCGGCTGGAGGATCGCGCCGCTCATCGCCGCGTGGCCGCGCGGCTCGTTCATCAGCAACTGCTTGATGTCGTCGCGGTGTTCACGGAAGTACAGCGGCCGCTCGTTCATCGTGGCGCCGGGGATGGTGCCGATCCCACCGGTGATCACCCGGGTGGGCATGCCCTCCGTGTGCGAGTCGACGGCGTGCAGAACGAGTTTGCTGCGCATGAAGTGCCCTTCTCTGCGGCGCTGTTGTCACCTGTTGGTCGGGACCGGGGTCAGGCGAGGCCCGCGGCCACGGCTTTCTCGGTGTCCGCGGGGACGGCCGAGTTCGCCGTCAGCCTGTGGAACGCCCTGCACCCCGGCCACGGGCGAGCGGCTGCGCATCCGGGTGACCTCCAGCTGCCACCCCCGCTGGGACCGCAACCTCAACACCGGCACGCCGGCCTACGACTCGGCCGAGTCCGCTGTCGCCCGCCAGCCCATACGCATGGGCGAGGACTACCCGAGCCGCGTGGTGATCGGCACCCTCTGCCCCTTCCGGAGGACGGCTCCTCCCTCGCGGTCCGACGAGTGACTCCAGCCTGATCCTCCGGATGGCACCACTGACGCCGGTTCCCCTCGGTGGGGTGGTGGCGGAGGTCAGTCGGTGGAGAAGCCGGCCAGCATCGCGGCCGGATAGCGGCTGCCGGCCGAGCCATGCGGCAGGATCTCGGCGATGCGCCCGAGGTCGGCGTCGGTGAGTTCGGCGCCGGCGGCGCCGGCGTTCTCCTCCAGGCGGACGCTGCTGCGTGTGCCGGGGATCGGGACGACGTCCTCGCCCTGGTGGAGCAGCCAGGCCAGTGCGAGCTGGGCGGTGGTGAGGCCCTTGGCGGCGGCGAACTTCTTGAGCTGGCCGGTGGCACGCAGGTTGTAGGTGTAGTTCTCGCCCTGCCAGCGCTCGTCCCAGCTGCGCATGTCGTCGGCAGGGTACTGGTCGGCGGGCTTGACCACGCCGGTCAGGAAGCCGCGGCCCAGCGGGGAGTAGGGCACCAGGCCGATGCCGAGCTCCCTCAGGACCGGCAGGATCTTCTCCTCCAGCTCACGCTCGAAGAGCGAGTACTCGTACTGCAGCGCGGTGACCGGCGTGACGGAGTGGGCGCGGCGGATGTACTGCGGTCCGACGTTGCTCAGGCCGAAGTACTTCACCTTCCCCTCGGCGATCAGCTCGCCGACCACGCCCGCGACCTCCTCGACAGGCACGTCGGGGTCGGAGATGTGCTGGTAGAAGAGGTCGATGTAGTCGGTCTGCAGGTAGCGCAGGCTGTTCTCGGCGACCTTGCGGATGTTCTCCGGACGGCTGTCGACCCCGGAACCCAGCGGCTCGGCGGCCATGTCGAAGCCGAACTTGGTGGCCAGCACCACCTCGGAGCGGAAGTCCTTGACCGCCTTGCCCAGCAGGGCCTCGTTGCTCCCCGTACCGAGGCCGTACAGCTCGGCGGTGTCGAAGAAGTCGATTCCCAGCTCGTGGGCACGACGGATGGTCGCGACGCCCTCCTCGTCGTTGGACGCGCCGTACGCCATGGTCATCCCCATCACGCCCAGACCGAGCGCCGAGACGCTCAGGCCCTGAGAGCCCAGATTGCGGTGCTGCATGGGTTCACTTCCTCAGTACTCGCCGGTTCCACTCCGAACCGTTCAAACCAAACCGTTTGGTTTGAACCTAGAACCGGAAAGCCCTCAGCGTCAAACCGAACAGTTCGGTGTCTTATCCTGTGGTTGTGTCCCACCCTCTCGACGCCGGCCAGACCGCCGCCCCCGCATCCGCTCCCGACGGCGGCGACACGACGCGGGAGCGGATCCTCACCGCCGCCATGGAGGAGTTCGCCCGCCATGGCATCGCCGGCGCCCGTGTGGACCGCATCGCGAAACTCGGCAGGACAAGCAAGGAACGCGTCTACGCCTACTTCCGCAGCAAGGAAGCGCTCTACGGCCACGTCGCCGCGCGGGAACTGGCCGTGATCGCCGAGGCCACGCAGATGGACCCGTCCGACCTGCCCGGCTATGCGGGCCGTCTGTTCGACTACTTCACCGCCCGCCCCGACCACCATCGCCTGATCACCTGGGGCCGCCTGGAACTGTCAGGTTCCGAGGTCGCCGCCGACGATCCCACTCAGGCAGTCATCGCCCGCAAAATCGGCCAGCTCAGCCAGGCCCAGCGGGCCGGACAGCTCGATCCCGCCTGGGATCCCGCCGACGTCCTCGCCCTGATCAACCAGATCGCCACCACCTGGGCAGCCCAACCCGAACTCAGTCAGGCCGCGACCGAATACGCCGCGGACCCCACCGTCGCAGCCCGGCGCGCCGCCGTGGTGACCGCAGTCGAGCAGTTGTTCCCCCGGACACGCTGAGGCCACCCGCACCAGCGACATCCCTGCGCAGAAGCCCGGCGTCGCGCTCCAGGAAGAGCGATGTTGCCCCAGAGGGGACCGGCAAGACCGGCAAGGGGCCGACTCCGACCGATGTCCTCGCACTCCGCGACCCGCAGAGCACGCGAGCCCTTCCGCCTCCGGCAGCCCGGTCCTGCCGCCAGTCGAAGAGACTGACCTCTCACGAGGATTCTATGAATCAGCGGCCGCTGGGGAGGCATCGCCGGCTGCGGCGGGGAACAGTCGCTGGACGGCGGCGACGATGGCCGCCCGGTGGGCCGCCATGAACGCGTCGCGTTCAGCGCCGACGGGAACGAGGCCGGTCTGGCCTGCCCACGACAGGGCCAGCTGACTGACGAACACGAGGATGTCCTCGGGCTCCCACGAGGGATCGAGGTGGCCTGCGCCCTGCGCCTTCCGCAGTTGCTCGATCTTGCCCCGCAAGGACTCCTGTACCGGGTCGTCGGAGGGAGTCTCACCGGCAGGGAGTTCCAGTTGGCCCCACATCATCAGCCGGTGGCGTTCGGGGTGGCTCGTGGCGTGGTCGTGCATGCGGCCGGCGTAGCCCGGAAGGTCGGTGGGATCCAGCGGGACGGCTTCGGCCATGGCCGCGAGTTCCCGGCCGGCGACGAACCGGTAGAGCTCCTCTTTGCTGCGGAAGTACGCGTACACGCGCTCCTTGCCGGTACGCGCGGCCTTGGCGATCCGCTCGACACGCGCTCCCGCGATGCCGTGGCGGGCGAACTCGGCGGTGGCCGCAGCGATGATCCGATCGCTGGTGGCGTCGATGCTGCTACGGGGAGGCATGCATCCAGTTTATCAGACCGAACCGTTCGGTCTTGACTGAGTGTCCGACGCCTGTACGATCGAACCGAAACGTTCGGTCTGACTTACAGGAGCACCTCATGCAGCAGCGCACTCTGGGCCGGCAGGGCCTGACCGTCTCCGAGATCGGCTACGGCGCGATGGGTACCGCCGTCGGCTACGGCCCCTCGGACGACACCGCGTCGATCACCGCGATCCGCCGCGCCCACGAACTCGGCGTGACCCACTTCGACACCGCGGAGATGTACGGCTGGGGAGAGGGCGAGAAGCTGCTCGGCCACGCCCTCGCACCCATCCGCGACGAGGTGACCATCGCGACCAAGTTCGGTCTCACCCCGACCTTCGCCCCGAACTCACGGCCGGAGCACATCCGGGAGGTCGTCGACAACAGCCTCCGAAACCTGAACATCGACGTGATCGACGTGCTCTACCAGCACGGCCCCGACCCCAGCGTCCCGATCGAGGACGTGGTCGGCGTGATGAAGGAGTTCGTCGACGCCGGCAAGGTCAAGTACCTCGGCCTGTCCAACACCGACAGCGACGCCATCCGGCGCGCCCACGCGGTGCACCCGATCTCCGTCCTTCAGCACGAGTACTCGATCTTCGCCCACGACTCCGAGCAGTTCTTCCCCGTACTGGAGGAGCTCGGCATCGGGCTCGTCGCCTACTCCCCGCTCGCCCGCGGCTTCCTCAGTGGCGCCGTGAAGTCCCGCGAGCACTACGACGCGGGCGACTTCCGTCAGATGATTCCCTGGTGGGCCCCGGAGAACTTCGACCAGAACCTCTCCATCGTCCACGAGCTCACCAAGATCGCGGAGAGCATGGACGTCACCCTGTCCCAGCTCGCCCTGGCCTGGCTGCTCGCCAAGAAGGACTACATCGTCCCGATCCCCGGATCCCGCAGCCCCGAGCGCGTCGCGCAGAACATCGCCGCCGCCGACATCGGGCTGACCGCCGCCGACCTCGCCCGCATCGACGAGATCGCACCCGACGGCGCCATCGGCGGACGAGGTATGTGACACGGCCGCCCGACGGATCCTTCCTCGCCCCTTACAGGCAAGGAACCCGCACACGGCATGGGCCCACGCGCCTCCCGAGGGAGCGTGGGCCCATGCCCTCAACCAACCACACCGCAACCTCTACGGTGAACGCGACCACGCCGAGCTGCCCCTGCCCGACGATCTCCACCCGGACGCCACCACCCACCGCCGCATCGGTGAACGCTTCGCCGAACTGGCCTTCACCAAGGGCCCTTTCGTCGAATCCTGACCCCGACTCCGATTCCGACTCTCCGGCTACGACTCCGTCGACGCCCGCGTGGTGTCTGACGGAGGGCCAGGAACAGCGGATCCGCTGCCACCTGTACGGTTCCGCCTTTCGCTGTTCTGCTTGCGGAATGCGCTGGCGAGACAACGGCAGTTCATGGTGGGTCGCCGGCATCGTGTTCGGGTTGGTCCTCGTGGGTCTGGGCGCCTGGCGCATCGGGCCGGCGCACCACCGCGAGCATCAGCAACGGGTCGTGTCGGCGTGTATCGCCGAGCGTGGTGTCGAGCCGTGCCTGCCGACGCGGACCGCCGCCATCACAAAAATCGTCAAGCTGAAGGGAGGGTGGGGCGAGTCCATCCTGGACGTGTATCTCGACGGGGCCTCGGAGCCGGCGTTCGAGATCTCGCCGCACTGGAGTGAGCGGTACAGCTCGGAAGTGGTCGTCGCCGACTTGCAGGGCGAGGTGTGGGCCTGGCAGGAGAGCGTGCACCATCGGTGGGAAGAACTGCACAAACCGTGGCCGCTCTGGACACTCATCTATCTCGTACTGATCCTGGTCGGCGGCTGGTTCGTACTGCACTACGGGAGCGTACTGCTGATCGAGGGGCACACTCGGTACACCGAACTGGCCGAGCGGTTGGTCGCCACGTACAGCGGGGTGAGCTTTGCGGGGATGGCGATCCTCGTCGGGTTCTCCCTCTCCTGGATCTTCGGGCTGATGTTCATCGCCGCCGTGGCGGGGGTCGTCGGTGTCAACGGCGCGGACCTCTGGCGCCATTGGCGAAACGCCTGGAGCCGTGCCCGCGGTGTACCGGGTTGACCGTACCCGCACCCGCACCCGCACCCGCGTCCGTGCAGGACGGCAGCCACTTCTGCCCGGCGCACGGCCGCGGCGGGCAGGCGTCAAGCTCACACGCCCCCGTTATCGGGCGACGTATCCGCCGTCGACGGGGAGGGCGACGCCTACGACGAAGCTCGCTCCGGGGCTGCACAGCCACAGGACGGCTTGAGCGATCTCCTCGGCCGTGCCGAGGCGGTTGACGGGCTGGTTGGCCTCGGCCTCGGCCAGGTCCAGTTCCCCCTTGGTGATCATGTCGCTGACCATGGGGGTGTCGATGGTGCCGGGGCAGACGGCGTTGACTCGGATGCCGCGCGGGGCGTATTCGAGGGCGGCGCTGGTGGTCAGGCCGATCACCCCGTGCTTGGAGGCGTGGTAGGAGGCACGGCCGGGCAGTCCGACGAGGCCGCCGAGCGAGGAGCAGTTGACGATGGCGCCGCTGCCCTGGGCGCGCATGTGCCGCAACTCGTGCTTCATACAGGCCCACACGCCACGCAGGTTGATGCCGTTGACGCGGTCGAAGCGATCGGCGGGTTCGTCGGCGGCGTCGCTGGGCGGGATCTGGATACCGGCGTTGTTGTAGGCCATGTCGAGGCGGCCGAAGGTCTCGACGGTCCGGTCGACCGCGGCGGCCACCTGGTCCTCGTCGCTGACGTCGCAGGTGAGGGCGAGTGTTCGGTGGCCGGAGGCGGTGAGTTCCCTGACGGCTGCGGTCAGGGCGGCTTCGTCGACATCGGTGAGGGCGACGGCGGCTCCGGCCTCGGTGAAGGCGCGGGCGGTCGCCAGGCCCATGCCGGAGCCGGCACCGGTGACGAAGGCGACCTGGCCGGTGAAGTCGTAGGCGGGGTTCACGTGTATTTCTCCCGTTGAGAGTGGCCCGGGTCAGGAGGCGGTTTCGATGGTGACCTCGGTGGCGGTGGCCAGGCGTTCGGTGTCGCCGTTCACGCGGCCGAGGATGATCAGGCCGGCGTCGCTGGAGCCGCTGCCGCGGTAGAAGAGGGCCAGATTGCCCCAGGGCGCGTAGTAGGCCAGGTCGCCGGGCCTGGCCTCGGCGGCGTCCGGCGCGCCGGAGGTGGACAGCTGACGCGGCAGATCGGCGATCCGCTCCGTCTGGTGGAAGTCGCTCAGGTTCAGGGTGAGCGGGAGCAGGGCCGCGAAGTCGCGGGCCGTGGCGCTGTCGTTCAAGGTGGCGTCGACCTGGTGGCCGTCGATGGTGAGCCGGATGTTCATGGCGGTGTTCTTGTCGTCGGACGGTGTGAAGGGTGCGGTGACAGTCGGCATTCGCTGTGACGCGGAAGCGGGGGATGAGGACGGCGAGGGCCCTGGTGTGTCGTCAGTACAGGCGGTCACTGCAAGCAGTAAGGCGGTCGGGACGGCGCGGGCGAGGCTGGAACGGGTGGTCGGGGTCACCGCATCCTCCAGGCGCGTCAGGCGGGCAGGGGCTCGGCGTAGTGGCGGAAGCCGTTGCGCTGGTGGTGGATGTCGTACAGGCGCTGGGCCAGGGCGTCGGGGCTGCTGTGCTCGGCGTCGGGCCGGATGGCTCCGGGGATGATCAGCTGGGCGGCGTGGATGTTCTCCGGGGCGAGGGCGTCGTGGAGCATCCGGGCGTAGGCGCTTTCGGCGGCGAAGGCGATGGAGGTGCCGGCCCGGTCCATGTGGGGGCGCACGGCGCTGCCACCGTTGACGAACAGCAGGGTGCCGCGGCCGAGTGCGCGCATGCCGGGCAGGACGGCGTTCACCGCGGTGACGGGTCCCTTGACGGAGAAGGCGAGAGGGTCGTCGAGGTCGTCGGCGTCGGTGTCGAGGACCGGCTTCATGAAGTCGGCGCGGGGCACGGGGCTGTACTGGAGGATCTCGATGGGCCCCAAGGCCGTCGCTGCCGCGTACAGGGCCTCGTTCAGCGACTCGATGTCGAGCACGTCGGCGATGAGGCCCCGGGCCCGGATGCCGTCGCGGCCCAGCTCGGCCGCCAGCTCCTCCAGGCGTCGGCCGTTGCGGGAGACGAGGGCGACGGAGTGGCCGGCGGCTCCGAAGCGCCGGGCGGTGGCGAGTCCGAGGCCGGGGCCGGCGCCGATGAGTGCAAAGGTCGTCATGGTGACTCTGCTTTCGCAGGGACTCGTGCTCGGTCAGGGCTTGAGGAGGGCCTTCATTGCATGCCACTGCCGGGGGGCGTGCAAAAAGCTGTTCGATGTCGAGCGTCACACGCGAAGGCAGGGGCGAAAAGCGGAGGGATCTATCGGGGGAGGGAAACATCCTGGGTGGAAACTCTCCCTCCTTCCTCAGGTTCGACCGGTGTCATGCTGGGCACCATGACCGGCAATGTTCCCCTCAATGAGCTGGGAGAATTCCTCAAGAAGCGCCGTTCGGAGCTGAGTCCGCGCACCGTCGGCCTGCCCGAGACCGGTGGGCCCCGCCGGGTGGACGGGCTGCGCCGCGAGGAGGTCGCCCAGCTCGCCAGCATCAGCACCGACTACTACACCCGGCTCGAACAGGGCCGTATGCAGGCATCCGCACCCGTGCTGGACGTGCTCGCCCGGGTGCTCCATCTGGACGACGACGAGCGCGGCTACCTCTTCCAGCTCGCGGGCAGGACCACCACCCGTACCCGGCGGCGCGGCCGGCAGCAGGTCCAGCCACAGCTGCAGCGGGTCCTGGACGACCTCTCCGCCACCCCGGCCATCGTGCAGGGCCGGCGCGGGGACATCCTGGCCTGGAACGCCCTGGCCGCCGCGCTGGTCACCGACTTCTCCCGCGTCCCGGAGAAGCACCGCAACTACCCGCGGCTCATCTTCACCGACCCGGCCATGCGCACTCTGTACGCCGACTGGAACGCCTCCGCCCAGATCGCCGTCGCCCAGCTGCGGATGGAGGCCGCGAGGTATCCCGAGGACCCCCGGCTGATCGAGCTGGTCGGTGAACTGTCCCTGCGGGACAAGCAGTTCGCCCAGTGGTGGGGCGAGCACCGCGTCGCCGCCCGCACCGTGGGCACCAAGACCCTCAACCACCCGTTCGTCGGCGAACTCGTCCTCGACTGGGACACGTTGACCGCCAACACCGACCCCGACCAGCACCTCACCGTCTGGACCGCCGCCCCCGGCTCCGCCACCCACGACCGGCTGCGCATCCTCGCGTCCTGGGCCGCCGACCGGCACCTGCCGGCCTCTCCCCCTCCCGCCTGAGGTCCGGCGAACATTGCCCTGAGACGGCACTAGAAGGTGAGTACGATCTTTCCCCGGGCGTGGCCGGTCTCGCTCAACTCGTGCGCCGCAGCCGCGTTGTCGATGGTGAAGGCAGCCGCGAGCGGCACGGTGAAGCGGCCCTGCTGTGCGAGGGCGGCAGCCGCGGCGAGTCCTTCGACCGCCTGCGGGTCCGCGCCGGGGCCCGCCGAGGCCGACAGGTGGACTCCGTACTTCGCGGCGTTCAGGTCGGCGATGGTCACCACCCGGTCGGGGCTTCCGGCGAGGTCCACCAGATCGGGCAGCGAGCCGGATCCGGCGCAGTCCAGGACGGCGTCGACCCCGTCCGGCGCCAGGGCGGCGACCCGCTCGCCCAGCCCGGGGCCGTACGTGGTCGATATGGCCCCCAACTCCGCGACGAACTCGTGATTGTGGGCGCCGGCCGTCCCGATGACGGTCGCGCCGCGGGCCACCGCGACCTGGACGGCGACCGTGCCGACCCCGCCGGCCGCGCCCTCGATCAGCAGGGTCGTGCCGGCGGTGACCTTCAGCCGGTCGAGGGTGCGTGTGGCGGTCTCGACGTTGGCAGCCGCGCCGCCGGCCTCCTCCCAGCTCAGCGCGTCCGGCTTCGGCGCCCAGACCGCCAGGACGGCGTACTCGGCGTTCGCTCCGCCGAGCACCGCGAGATCGACGATGCCGAAGACCTCGTCGCCCGGCCGGACACCGGTAACCCCGGTGCCGACCTCGTCGACCACCCCTGCGGCATCCACGCCGAGCACGTGGGGCAGGCCCAGCGGCATCAGGTCGCGGAACCGGCCCGAACGGAGGGAGCAGTCGGAGGGAGTGACGCCCGAGGCCCGTACGGCCACCCGGATGCGGCCCGGTCCCGCGTGCGGCTCCGGTACGTCGGAGACCTCCAGGACGCTTGTGGGGCCGTACTCGGAGAATGTGAGTGCTCTCATGACGTCGGACGCTAACGGAACACCCCGTCCGTTTGGCTAAAGTGAGAGCGGTGACGAACCGTTTGCCTCACTCCCTGCGCTCCGATGCCCGGGACAACCGCGAGCGCATCCTCGCCATGGCCCGCACGACCTTCGCCGAGCGGGGGCTGGACGTGGCGATGCGCGAGATCGCGCGGCGTGCCGAGGTCGGCCCCGCGACCCTCTACCGGCACTTCCCGACCAAGGAGGCGCTGGTCACCGAGGCCTTCAGCGAGCAGATGAGGGCCTGTACCGCCCTCGTCGACGAGGGACTGGCCGATCCGGACCCGTGGCGCGGCTTCTGCCTGGTGGTCGAGAAGGTGTGTGAACTGCACGCACGGGACCGGGGCTTCACCGCGGCGTTCGTCTCGGCCTTCCCCCGCGCGATCGACTTCGCCGCGGACCGGGAGCGGGCATGGGGCAAGGTCGCGGAACTCGCCCGCCGGGCCAAGGCGGCGGGCGCACTGCGCCCGGACTTCGTCCTCGACGACCTGATCATGGTGCTCATGGCCAACGGCGGCATCCGGACCACCTCGACGGCCGCCGCGGTGGCCGCCTCACGACGCTTCGCCGCGCTGCTGATCCAGGGCATGCGTGCCCAGCCGGCCATCCCGGCGCTGCCCCCGGCGGTCCGGCTGCCGCTGATGGTTGTGACCTAGGGCCCTTCTGATGGATCTCCGCGGCGTCGCGACGCCCGGCACGCACTCTCGCCGCACCGGACAAAAGCCCTAGTAGCTCCGCTACGAGGG
>NZ_JBEOWF010000039.1:2577-106608 GCF_040295925.1 Streptomyces sp. NPDC002588 | reverse complement strand
ACTGCAGGGGGGACCCTGTGGGAGAGTAGGACACCGCCGAACAATTATTCCAGAAAACCCCCGGGCCCTTCGGCCCGGGGGTTTTCTGCGTTCAGGGCTCCATCGGGAGTTATATGAGGTGAGGGACGCAGTACCGGGGTACTACGGTGATCCGCATGAACGACATCGTGGTGCGGGGTATACGGGCTGACGAGTGGGACGCGGTGCGGGCGTTGCGGCTTGAGGCGCTCAAGGATCCCGCCGCGCCGATCGCGTTTCTGGAGACGCACGAGGATGCCGCGGGGCGGCCGGACTCCTTCTGGCAGGAGCGGGCCTCGGGGGCGGGCGAAGACACGGGCGGGGTACGGCAGTTCGTGGCCGAGACCGCCGGCGGGGAGTGGGTGGGGTCGGTCACCGTGCTCGTGGAGGAGGCGGGGAGCATCGACTGGGCCGGGTCGCCCGTCGAGCGGCGGCAGGGGCATGTGGTGGGTGTTTATGTGCGGCCCGAGTGGCGTGGGGGTGGCGTGACCCGGGAGTTGTTCGAGGCCGCAGTGGAGTGGGCCGGGTCGAGGGGGCTCGAGCGGGTGCGGCTGCTGGTGCACGAAAGGAATCTTCGGGCGCAGGGGGCGTACCGGAAGGCCGGGTTCGTGCCGAGTGGGGTGACCGTGTCGCTGGACGAATCGGGCGAGAACGAGATGGAGTTCGTGCTCGCGCTGAGGGAGCTGTCAGACCGGTAGTTCGTGGTGGGGCCAGCGTGCTCTGGCCTGTTCGCGGGAGCGGAGGAGAGCGAGAGTGGGGAGGCCCCGGTCCGCTCCGGTGGCCAGGAGGTCCGGGAGCTGGGGGACGGGGGCGACCGCCGCGATGTCGTCCAGGACCAGGGTCAGTGGTGGGTCGAGGCGACCGGAGGATGACCGTTCGGCCATGCGCCGGCCGCGCTCGACCACGCTGGAGACGAGGGCCGTGAGGAGGGGCATCGCGCCGGGATTCGTCCTCGGGTCCTCGATGGATTCGCCGACCACATAAAGCGTTCCCCCCTCGTCCACGAAGGAATCCAAGGCGAGGGCATCAGTTCGGTTTGGAGTACATGCCTCGCGGATGTTGACCGTGGAGAGGGCGGAGAGGGCGCGGGTCGTCAGTTCCTGGGCGATGTCGCGGCGTTCGGGGTGGGCGGTGAGGGCGGCTTCCAGTTCGCCGGCGGAGCCGGGCGCGGCCTTCGGGTTCGTACGGAGGGTGCGGACCGCTTCCTGGATGCCGGTGCCCTGGGACCAGCGGTGGACGTGGCGGATGGTGCGGCCGTCGACGGCCGCGGCGTGGAGGTAGCAGCGGAGGAGGGTTTCGGCTGTTTCCGCGACTGCCTGGTCCAGGCGGGCCGTGGGGCGAACGGGGGCGAGGAGGGCGGTTGCTCTGGCCGCTGCCGTGGTCTTGTCCTCGCAGCCCGCTGTCGGGGACCAGTGGAGGCGGGCCGGGGTGTCGCAGCGATGGGTGGGGTCGTAGAGGTGGACCGGGCCCAGTTTGGCCCTGGCGTCCTTGGTGTCCTGCCAGAGGGCGGGGTCGGAGGTGAGGATGAGGGCGGCGCCCTCGGCGTCGCGTACGGCCCGGGTCGCGCTGGCTTTGCGCGCTTCTGCCGGGGCGTAGAGCACCGGGCCTTCCGCGCGGTTCGTTTCCCACCCGCCTGCCGGCTCCCCCGGCTCCCCCGGCGACGGAGGCGTGGACGCGGAAGGCGTCGGCGGGAGCGGAGCCGATGGGAGAGGAGTTGAAGGGAGCGGGGTCGAAGGGAGCGGGGTCGAAGGGAGTGGCTCTGGTTCGGGCGTCGGTTCCGGGAGCGGCACCGGTTCCGTTCTCGGTGTGGGGACCTCGTGGTGCGGTGGCAAGCCGGCTCTTCTTCGGGCCCGTACCGCTCTCCATCTCGCCACCGTGCCCATCACGAAGACCGTGAGGACGAACAGGATCATCAGCTGGCCGATGAAGAGGCCCCAGAAGAGGCCGTAGCCCGACAGGGCCGTCGGCTTCGCGTCCGGCCAGGCGCCCGGGATGTCGTGGGGCTGTGCGATGAGGTGGCGCATGGCCAGGGGGGTGCGGGTGAAGGTGACGCCGGAGGGCCAGGCGCCGTGGGCGAAGAGGGCGGCGAGGCCCGTGGCGGTCCAGACGAGGAGTGTCATGCCGAGCAGGAACGCGAGTATGCCGACCAGCAGACCGTCAGGGATGCCTCCGGGGCCGCCCCCCTGGCTCCCGTGGCCTCCCCGGCCGTCGTGGCGCTCGTCGGCCGGTCTCATGGCTCTCCCCATGGCACTCCCCTGTGCTGCCTATGCCACCGTCGACTCGGACGAGCCGTCCAGGTCGGCCAGGTGCTGTTCCATGAAGGCCGCGGCCCGGCGTTCCTGTTCGACTTCGGCGGCGTGCAGCGCGTCGTCCGCGGCGAGCCGGTCGGCGGACGACTCCGTCATGGCGCGGTCGGTGAAGACCAGGGGGCGTTCCGTCTCGGTGACCAGGTGTTTGACGACCTGGACGTTGCCGTTGACGTCCCAGACCGCGATGCCGGGGGTGAGGGTGGGGATGATCTCCACGGCCCAGCGGGGCAGGCCGAGTACGCGGCCCGTCGCCCTCGCCTCGTCGGCTTTCTGGGCGTAGATCGTCCGGGTGGACGCCATCTTGAGGATGGCGGCCGCTTCCTTCGCCGCCGCGCCGTCGACGACGTCGGAGAGGTGGTGGACCACCGCCACGAAGGACAGACCCAGGCGGCGGCCGAACTTCAGCAGGCGCTGGAACAGCTGGGCCACGAAGGGGCTGTTGATGATGTGCCAGGCTTCCTCGACCAGGAAGATCCGCTTCTTGCGGTCGGGGCGGATCCAGGTGTGTTCCAGCCAGACGCCGACGATCGCCATCAGGATGGGCATGGCGATGGAGTTGCGGTCGATGTGGGAGAGGTCGAAGACGATGAGAGGGGCGTCGAGGTCGATGCCGACCGTCGTAGGGCCGTCGAACATGCCGCGCAGGTCGCCGTCGACCAGGCGGTCGAGGACGAGGGCGACGTCCAGGCCCCAGGCCCGTACGTCGTCTATGGCGACGTTCATCGCCTCCGCCGACTCGGGTTCGGGGTGGCGGAGTTGTTCGACGATGTCCATCAGGACCGGCTGGCGTTCGACGATCGTCTCGTTGACGTAGGCGTGGGCGACCTTGAGGGCGAAGCCGGAGCGTTCGTCGAGGCCATGGCCCATCGCGACTTCGATGATGGTGCGCAGCAGGGCCAGCTGGCCCGTCGTGGTGATCGACGGGTCCAGCGGGTTGAGGCGGATGCCGTGGTTCAGAGCGGCCGTCGGGTCCAGGCGGATGGGGGTTATTCCCAGGGCCTGCGCGATGAGGTTCCATTCGCCCACGCCGTCCTCGCCCTGGGCGTCCAGGACGACGACCTGGCGGTCGCGGAAGCGCAGCTGGCGCAGGACGTAGGTCTTCTCGAGCGCCGACTTTCCGTTGCCGGACTCGCCGAGGACCAGCCAGTGCGGGGCCGGGAGCTGTTGGCCGTACAGCTGGAAGGGGTCGTAGATGTAGCCCTTCCCGGAGTAGACCTCGCGGCCGATGATGACGCCGGAGTCACCGAGGCCGGGGGCGGCCGTGGGGAGGTAGACCGCCTGCGCCTGGCCGGTGGAGGTGCGGACCGGGAGGCGGGTCGTCTCCACCTTCCCGAAGAGGAAGGACGCGAAGGAGTCGGTGAGGACGGTCAGCGGGTCCCGCATGTGATGCCCCTACCTTCGGATGCCGGTGGCGAACGGGAGCGTGTTCACGAACGCGCGGTGGTGCTCGCGGTCGCACCACTCCAGCTTCAGGTACGACTTTCCCGCCGACGCCCTTATCGTCCGCTTGTCGCGGGCGAGGGCCTCGGGATTTCGGGAGGAGACGGTGATGTAGCCGACGAGGTTGACGCCGGCGGCGCCGGAGGCCAGGTCCTCGCCCCGCTGGTCCAGACGGGAGTGGGCGGCGACGTCGCGGGGGTCGACGGTGCGGTTCATCTTGGCGGCGCGGCTGGCTTCCGCGTCGTCGTTCGTCTTCTCGGTGAGCATGCGTTCGATGGCGACCTCGGTGGGTTCGAGGTCCATGGTGACGGCGACGGTGCGGATGACGTCCGGGGTGTGGACCAGGAGAGGGGCCAGGAAGTTGACGCCGACGGGCGTCATCGGCCATTCCTTCACCCAGGCGGTGGCGTGGCACCAGGGGGCGCGGGTCGACGACTCGCGGGTCTTGGCCTGCAGGAACGTCGGCTCCATGGCGTCCAGTTCGGCCGGCCAGGCGTTGCGCCGGGTCATCGCCTGGATGTGGTCGATGGGGTGGTCGGGGTCGTACATGGAGTGGACGAGGGACGCGAGGCGGCCCTGCCCGAGGGGCTGGCGGACGCGGATGTCCGCCTCCTGGAGGCGGGAACAGATGTCGGTGAGCTCGCGGGCCATGACGACGGCGAGGCCGGCGTCCCGGTCCAGTTTGCGGCCGGACTGGGGGCGGGCGGCGCGGGCCATGGCGTGGGCCTCGGCGGCGAGCTCGCGGGTGTAGTGCATGCAGGCGACGAGATAGGCGCGGTGCTGCTCGCTGCTGGTGGACACCATGGACTGGAGCTGGTCGTAGGACTGTGACAGCCAGCCGGGTGCCTTCTCGTCCCCGCGCTGGGCGACGTCCTTGGCGTGGGCGTCGGGGTCGGCGGGGAGGGTGCGGGCGAGCATCTGCAGGCGGGTGACGAAGCCGTCGCCGTTGGCCACGTGCTTGAGGAGGGTGCCGAAGCGGTCGACGAGGGCTTCCTGGTCCTCGCTGTCGCGCAGGCCGACGCCGGGGCCCTCGATCTCGATGGCGGCGGTGACGGTACGGCGGTCCGCGTGCAGGAGTACGGCGATCTCGTCGGGGCCGAAGGGGGCGGCGAGCCAGCTGATGCGGCCGATGCCCGGGGGCGGGCCGACCTCGGTCTCCTTGCCGTCGAGCCGGGTGCCGGCCTCCATCGCACCGGAACGGTAGGCGGTGCCCTGGCGGAGGGTGCGCTTGTAGCTTCGGTTGATCTCGAACCACTTGTAGAACGTGCGGTGCCTGTACGGCACGTAGACCGCGGCCAGCGCGATCATCGGGAAGCCGGTGAGCAGCACGATCCGCAGGGAGAGGACGGGGACGAGGAGTCCGCACATCATGCCGAGGAACGCGCCGAGGACGATGAGCGCGATCTCGCCGGTCTCGCGGTTGCGGCCGACGATCGCGTTCGGCCGGGCGCGGCCGATCAGGTATGTGCGGCGGGGCGAGACCGCGTGGGACACATGGGCCACGTGGGAATCCGTCGTCAACGCCCTTCACCTCCCGTGCTGTTGTTGCGGGTGTTGCCTGCGTGCGGGGTATTCACCGGGCTTGAGCGGGGTGCGGGTGCGGCGGAGGGGACAGATCCGCCGCCTCCGTTCGAGGTGCGCGAACTGTGCGCGGCGACGCCGCCGGAGGCCGGGTTGCTCGGGCGGGGGCCGGAGGCCCCTTGGCTGCCTCCGCCGCCGTTGTTGTCGGCGCGGGTGCTGTGGGTCTTGATGCCCTGGGCGACGAGGGTCGCGGGGGAGCTGATGACGGCGGCGGCCTTGCCTTCGGCGCCCTGCATGATGCGGTTGCTGCGGGAGTTCGCGATCTCGTCGCCGAAGCCGGGGACGAAGCGGTAGATCATCGCGCTGGCGAAGATGGCGAGCAGGATGATGGCGAGACCGGAGACGACGGCGGAGAAGGAGTCGGGGCCGTCGTCGGAGGAGAGGGCACCGGCCAGACCGAGGACGATCACGATGACCGGTTTGACCAGAATGACGGCGATCATGATGCCGGCCCAGCGGCGGACGTGGCCCCACAGGTTCTTGTCGACCATGCCGGCGTAGACGACGGTGCCGAGGAGGGCGCCGACGTAGAGAAGGGCGGCGCGGATGACGAGTTCCAGCCAGAGGACGCCGGCGGCGAGGATGGAGACGAGGGAGACGACGATCAGCATGATCGGGCCGCCGCCGATGTTCTCGCCCTTTCCGAGGGCGCCGGAGAAGGTGCCGAAGAAGGTGTCGGTCTGGTCGCCTGTCGTCTTCGCGAGGACCTCGGTGATGCCGTCGGTGGCGGAGACGACGGTGTAGAGGATCAGCGGGGTGAAGGCGGAGGCGAGGACGGTGAGCCAGAGGAAGCCGACGGCTTCGCCGATGGCGGTGGTGATCGGCACGCCTCGGACAGCTCGCTTGGCGACGGCCAGCAGCCACAGGACCAGGGTGAGGACGGTAGAGGCGGCGAAGACGACGGCGTACTGCTGGAGGAACTTGCTGTTGGTGAAGTCGACGTTCGCGGTGTCCTTCACGGCCTCGCTGAGCTTGTCGACGGTCCAGGAGGCGGCTTCGGCACAGCCTTTGGCGAGGGAGGAGAGGGGGTCGAGGGTGTCGGAGACGCCGGGGTTGGTGGTGGTGCCGGAGGAGGTGTTGCCCTTCTCGCAGTACTTCTTGGCCTCGCCGGTGATGAGGCTGCAGTCGAGGGAGCTGGTGGGGCTCGGACTGGGGCTCGCCGAGCCCGAGGGCGAGGGGTCCGGGGTGGGGGCCGCGAAGGCACGGGTGGCCAGCAGGACGGCACTGGTCTGGACGGCCGTCACGACTCCGGCGAGCCTGAGCAGGCGGCGCGGGTTACCGGGCATACGTGAACCCTCCGAACTCCTCGATGGCCTTGCTGATCTCGTCGGAGGTGGCGGCCTGGTCGTCGCCGGGGACCGGGGCGGGGCCGTCCTTCTGGGTGTCGGTGGCGATCTTCCAGTCGCCGTCGGCCCATTGCAGGTCGAAGGTCCAGGTCTTCCAGGAAGAGGTGACGGGGTCGGTCGAGTCCGGGCCTGACATGCCGATGAGGCCGAGGTACCAGACGGCCACCTTGGCGGTGGTGGCGGCGTACGACTGGACGGTCGTGCCGACGGGGACCGCGCGGGAGACGAAGGTGTCGCCCTTGGGGGCGTCGCCGTTCGCGTCGAGGCCCATCTTGGCGAGGAAGTCCGCCGAGTAGGCCTGGTCCATGGCGGTCTGGAGCTTGGCCGCCGCGCCGGTGGTGTAGACGGTGTCGACGAGGGTGTGTCTGCTGTCCTTCTGGAACATGCCGGTCGAGCTGAGTGCGACGGCGTAGTTGGCCGCCGCGCTCTGGGCGCCTTGCGCGTCGTGCGCGTAGCCCGTCGGGATCCCCGCTGTCTTCGACTTGACCGGCTGTGTGCCCGATGCCGCCGTGGTCGACGTCTCCGGCTTGTTGGTGTCGCCTGTTGCCGTGGAGGAAGGGGAGTCGTCTCCTCCGCGATTCGCGAAGGCGATCGCCGCGATGAGGAGGACGACCACGCCGACCACCGTGACGAGGCTGCGGGAGGAGCGGGCGGGGCGGCGGGCGCCGCCGTAGAGGTCGGTGTCGGGCAGGCGGACGCGGGTACCCGTGCCCTCGCCGTAGTCGTGCTCGTCGCCGGGAGTCATGCCGCGAACGCCCCCTCGCTGCCGTACCGGACCGCGTAGTAGTACGACGGTAGCCGTGCTGGTTCCCGCGCGGGCGCGGTGTGGTGACTCGACATCAGGGAAACGCAACCTCAGCCGGTGGGCACGACGGGTGGGTGGGGGAGGAGGGGCTCCGCCGGGCGTGCCCGGACAGGACTGGGACGGGAGGGACAGGACGGGGACGGACGGCTAGACGGCCATGCCGTACACGATCGTGAACAGTGTGCCCAGGGAGCCGATGATGAAGACGCCCGTCAGGCCGGCGATGATGAGGCCCTTGCCCTGTTCCGCACTGAAGGTGTCCCTGAGGGCCGTGGCGCCGATGCGCTGTTTGGCCGCTCCCCAGACGGCGATGCCGAGGCAGAGCAGGATGGCGACCGCCATCACGACCTCGATCATCACCTTCGCCTCGTTGCCGAGGCTGCCGAAGGGGCCCCAGTCCGGAGCGATCCCGCCGATGATGGTGTTGATGTCGCCCTTGTCGGCCGCAAACAGCATGTAAGTCACCGCCCCTGGTGGATAGTTCCGCGTGATCTCTGCCGTGTGCAGAGGCCAGGCCTCATTGTCGCCGACGATGAGACCTTCGTATGTCGACTTGGCGTCATTGACGGCGTGATTCGTACGATAGCTTGTATGGTCACTCTGTGTATCACGGCAGGTTACGCCGGGCAATGAGGCCGCAGCGGAACCCGGGTGTGGTTCCGTCGTTGACCCACTTCACGGCGGCTTGCCGTTTTTGACGGCTGGTCGGGTGCGTCCGTCTTCATGTTCCTTCCCGCTCTCCGATGTTCTCATGGCGGGCATGGCGACAGGGCGAACGGGCCGCGGCTGGATGCCGCGGCCCGTTCGCCCTTGCCACGTGTGGCCCCCACGGTCCACTGTGGCTGCCTTTTGGGGGTGGTGAGGAAGTGTCAGCCGGTGAAGGCCTCGATGCCCTCCGGGGTGCCGACGCCGGTGGGGCCGTCGTAGCCCGACTTGGCGGTGCACAGGTAGCTGGCACTGGAGGAGCAGGTGCCGTTGCTGCCGCTGGTGACGTCGTTCAGCGCGGAGGTGCCGAGGTAGGCGTAGGGGTACGACGCCGGGTAGTCGCTGCTGCCGGGGGTGCCGGCGAGGGCGTAGACCGCGGCGATGATGGGCGCGGAGGCGCTGGTGCCGCCGAAGGTGTACCAGCCCGCGGTGACGCCGTAGGAGTCGTAGACGGAGACGCCGGTCGCCGGGTCGGCCACGGCCGACACGTCGGAGATGGTGCGCTTGGAGCAGCCGGTGTCGGTCTGCCAGGTCGGCTTGGCGTCGTAGGAGGAGCAGCCGGAGCCGGTGCCCTCGGTGGAGCTGGTGTTCCAGACCTTCTCGGTCCAGCCGCGGGTGGTGGAGGACGTGGAGAGGGCGGTGCCGCCGACCGATGTCACGTACTTCGAGGCGGCCGGGTACTCGGCGCCGTAGCCCTCGTCGCCGGCGCTGACGGTGATGGCGACGCCTGCGTGCTTGAAGTAGGAGGAGTCGTAGCTCGTGTCCGAGGAGGACTCGGAGCCGCCGTAGCTGTTGGAGACGTACTTCGCGCCGAGGGCGACGGCCTCGTTCACGGCCTTGCCGAGGTTGGCCATGGTGGCGGAGGTCGCCTCGACCAGCAGGATGTTGCAGTTCGGGCAGACCGCGCTGGCCATGTCGAGGTCGAGGGACTCCTCCTCGGCCCAGCCGCTGTCGGCGGAGGGCAGCGAGGTGGTGGAGCCGGTCTGGCTGACCTTCTTGAAGCAGCCGTTGGCCACGGTGCAGGCGGAGAGGCCGTAGTACGAGCGGTACTTGGCGAGGTCGGCGGCCGCGTTCGGGTCGTCGTAGGCGTCGACGATCGCGATGGTCTCGCCGGAGCCGTTGTCGGCGGCGGCGTCGGTCAGGCCGTAGGCGTCCTGGAGGTCGGACGGGCCGTAGCCGGTGGGGGTGGCCGCGGCGGCCTTGGGGGTGACCTTGGCGGTCTTGCCGGTCTCGGCGGCGCGTTCCTTCTGGAAGGCGGTGGTGCCGCCGGTGACGCGGAAGGAGTTGCAGGCGAGTTCGCCCTTGTGCTTGGGGGTGGCGCAGGGGGTGGCTGCCCAGGTGACCTTCGAGTTGGCGGCGGCGGTGGGGGCCGCGCTCGCGTGGGCCGCGGTGCCGAGTCCGGCGAGGACGAGGGCGGTCGTGCCGAGGACCGAGGCGCCGATTCGGCGCCATCTGCCGGATATGGCAGAGGGGTTGGGGGAGGGAGTGGTACGCAACGGACAGCTCCTGAAGGTGGGTGACAGGGGCGGTGCGGGTGGGGGGTGATGCGTGCCACCGGTACGTGGTCCCCGGCGGCGGGCGGCGGCCCGCCGACGACTGTGCGCTTGTTGAGTACGCGACAACAAGGGAGGTGGCGGAATTCTGACTTCCGCCTTACTGAAGGGGGTTGGGGGATTGCTGGTGGATGGCTGGGACGTGGCGGACGGATGGGCGGGGCTTGACCTGGGACACAGAGGAGTCACAGGAGCGGGTCAGTCCGGTTCGACGCCCTCCACGAAGTGGTCGAACTCCCCTGCCCGGACGCCCAGGACGAAGGCGTCCCACTTGCGGCGGTTGGTCGTGACGACGTTCTCCGGGTCGCTGGTCTCGCGCAGGTAGACCGGGGCCTCGCCGTCGTCCCCCGCGCCGAAGGCGATCTCGATCCAGGGCCCGGCACCGGTCGCCTCCGGCGGGGCGGCGCGGGTCCAGGTGAGGTCGGGGGGGATGTCAGGCATGGAGAGCTTCCTCGGCTGGTGGGGTTTCCCGGCGTCCGGGCACGAACCTATACGGCGGGTGGGACGGCGCGTCTGACGGTTCTCTCACCTTCGTGGGACACAGTGCGGCGGGTGAAGCGAAACGCCCTGCTCGGTGCGGTCGTGCTGCTGGCCGTCACCTCCGCCTCCGAGGCGGCCGCCGACGGCGGCAGCGGACCGCTCGGGATGACCGCCGTGGCCGCGGCGACGACGGACTCCGCGCGGGTCGGGGCGCTGTTCGAGGCGGCCGACGCCGCTCACCTCGCCGGGTCCCACTTCTGCACGGCCTCCGTCGTGCACGCCCCGCACCGCGATCTCCTCGTCACGGCCGCCCACTGCCTGAGCGGGGGCGGCGCTCTGGTCTTCGTGCCGGGATACCGGGACGGCAGGGCGCCCCACGGCGTCTGGAAGGTCGTGCGGGTCTTCCTGCCCGACGGATGGGCGAAGGGGCAGGACGAGGACAGCGACGTGGCGTTCGCCGCCGTCGCCCCGCGCGGCGGTGAGGAGGTCGAGGACGCCGTCGGCGGGAACCGGCTCGCGCCGGGTACGGCGACCGGCGCCACCGCGGTGACCGTCACCGGGTATCCCGCGTCCCGCGAGGTCCCGATCCGCTGCACCAACCGGCCGACCGCGCACAGCGCCACCCAACAGCGCATCGCCTGCCCCGACTTCACGGGCGGCACCAGCGGCAGCCCATGGGTGAACGGGGACGGCCGGGTCGTGGGCGTCCTCGGCGGGCACGAACAGGGCGGGGCGACCGCGGACATCTCGTTCAGCGTGGTCCTGGGCACGCAGGCGGCCCGGCTGTACCGGGAGGCGGCGGCCGATCCGTGAGGTGGCCGACGGGTGCCGCCCGCCGACCGCGAGAGCACCGGTTGCGGCGGGTTCCGCGCGGGAAGCTCATAGACTGACGCGGGCGGAATCGCGGTGGGCGAGGGGCGGTTGACGGTGCGTAAGGCATGGATCGTGGCGGGTGCCGCCGCGGCGGCGGGGCTCAGCTTCGTGATGCTGCTCGTCGTCGGCGTGTACGTCGTCGCCGGGAACATCGTCAACGGCGTGGGCGCCGGCAGTGTCGGCCTGGCCAAGGGCGCGGTGCCGACCGCGTACCAGGCTCTCGTGCAGAAGTGGGGCAACCTGTGCTCCGCGATCAATCCCGCGCTGCTCGCCGCCCAGCTGTACCAGGAGAGCGGATTCAACCCCAGGGCGCAGAGTGCCGCCGCCGCGCAGGGGATCGCTCAGTTCATCCCGGGGACCTGGGCCACGCACGGCATCGACGGCGACGGCGACGGCGACCGTGACGTCTGGGACCCGAATGACGCGATTCCGTCGGCCGCGTCGTACGACTGCCAGCTCGCCTCGTACGTGAAGAACGTGCCCGGAGATCCGACCCGGAACATGCTCGCGTCCTACAACGCGGGGGCCGACGCGGTCATCAGGTACGGGGGCGTGCCGCCGTACCGGGAGACGCAGAACTACGTCAAGACGATCACGACGCTGGCGAAGAGCTTCGCCGCTCCCGTCTCCCGGGTCGATCCCTCGAAGCAGGCCGCCGGGGCCATCTACTACGCGCAGAAGAAGTTGGGGACGCCCTATCTGTGGGGTGGGAACGGTACCGCTGACCAGGGCGGACGGTTCGACTGCTCCGGGTTGACCAAGGCCGCCTACGCGAGTGTGGGGATCACCCTGCCGCGGGTCGCCAACGATCAGTACAACGCGGGGCCGCACCCGAAGCGGAGCGAACTGCTGCCGGGGGACCTGGTGTTCTTCTCGACCGATCCCGGCAACTCGCGGGCCATCCATCACGTGGGTATCTACGTGGGGGGCGGGTACATGATCGACGCGCCCTACACGGGGGCCGTCATCCGGTTTGATCCCATCGACTCGGCTGACTACTTTGGTGCCACGCGCGTCACCGAAGATGGCGCGAAAGCGCTCCCCACGAACGTCTGACGGGTCCCAGGACCCGCCCTCTGAGCTGCGGCGATGTATCTCTCTTCGATAACGTCTGCGTGATCATTCAGTGGAGAGTGGAACGTATCAACCGGGGCCGTGCGTTCCTGTTGGAGCGGGCGTGGAAGAGACGCTCCGTGCGGAACATGACGAAGGGGCCACAGCATCATGGCTGGACTCGCCGATTCCGGGTCGAACCCCGACGTCGACCTGCTCTACGACATCAACGGCCTCGCCAAGGACGCTCCGCACTGGCTCGACCGGGTGGTGGAGTTCGTCGGTGAGTGGGGGCTGCTGCTCGCCATGGTGCTGCTCGTCGTGTGGTGCTGGTGGAGCATGCGGCGTCGGCCGGCCGGCGCCGAGGAGGCCGCGTCCTCCGTCGCCGCGCTGGTGTGGGCGCCGCTCGCCGCCGCCGTCGCGGTGCTGGTGAACGTGCCGATACGCGGGTTCGTGGAGCGGCCCCGCCCGTTCCTCGAACACCAGGGGCTCGACGTTCTCGTCTCCGGCAAGACCGACTACTCCTTCGTGAGCGACCACGCCACGCTCACCATGGCCATGGCGGTGGGCCTGTTCGTCGCCCACCGGGGGTTCGGGCTCGCCGGGATCGGGATCGCTCTCGCCGAGGGGTTCTGCCGGGTGTACATGGGGGTGCACTATCCGACGGACGTCGTCGGTGGGTTCGCGCTCGGGACGGCCGTCGCGCTGCTGCTCTCGCCGCTTGCCTCCCTGCTGCTCACCCCGCTGCTGAAGGCCGTGGACGCCTCGCCCCGGATGGGCTGGGTCGTGCGGAGCCGGACCGCCCGGGCCGAGGCCCAGGGCGCGTTCGTCCCGGGGACCCGGTCCGCCGCCGCCACCGAGGAGCGGGATCTCGCCGCCTGAGACTCCCTGGAACTAAAGGGCTTGGGGGTAGGTGAAGAAACCCGTCGGGTCGTACTGCTTCTTCAGCCGGGTCAGCCGCGGGAGCGCGTCGCCGTAGTACGCCTTGCGCCAGTTCGTGAGGGTCGGGTCGGCGTAGTTCTGGTAGGCGGCGCCCGACGCGTACGGCGACATCGACTTGTGGGCCGTGTTCAGCCAGGACTGGGCCGCCGAACCCGTCGTCCCCGCCCGCCAGGACACGATGTACTGGGCCAGCATGCGCGAGCGGCGGTGGACGAACGCGGTGGCCGTGGGCGAGACGCGGTTGACCGCGCCGCCGAGCGCGGTGAGGGCGATGCTGCCCGCGCCGCCCTGGACCGTCCTCATCTGCTGCAGCAGGGTCTGGATGCCCGCCGTCGTCAGTGAGCGGTCGAAGAAGTCGGAGCGGGCCGCGTACGTCTCCCGGCCCAGCTTGCCCTGCGGGGAACGGCCCGGGGTCGAGCCGGGGAGGTGGCACTGCGCGTCGGCGCTGAAGGAGGAGCAGCCGGCGTAGGCCTCCATCGCCGCCTCGTAGCCGCGGCGGCGCAGGGAGACCGAGGAGGCCGGGGCACCGACCTGGTCGGCCAGGCGGTCGACCGCGTTCTGGAGCTGGCCGTAGGTGCCTATGCAGAACGCGGCCACCGAGACGGTGGGGTTGCCGCCGGCGGACGCGCCCAGGTGGAGGGAGGACCAGATCTCGTCCGGCTGGGACGGGCCCCACTCCTGCCAGGCCTTCACCACGGCCGCCGCCCTCGACCAGGGCCAGGTGAGATAGCCGGTCACCGCCTGCGGGGCGGGGTGGGTCCTGAACTGCAGCTCCGTGACGATGCCGAAGTTGCCGTTTCCGGCGCCGCGCAGGGCCCAGAACAGGTCCTTGTTCTGCGTGGCGTTGGTCACCAGCTGCTTGCCGTCGGCCGTGATGATCGTGGCCTGGGTGAGGCTGTCGCAGGTCAGGCCGTAGGCGCGGGAGACGACTCCGTGGCCGCCGCCGAGGACCAGGCCCGAGACACCGACCGTCGGGCAGGAGCCCGCCGGGATGGTCACGCCCTTCGCGGCGAGGGCGCGGTAGACGTCGATCAGTTTGGCGCCGGCGCCCACGACGGCCTGGGTGCCGCTCGCGCGGATCGTCTTCAGCTTCGACACGTCGACGATCAGCCGGCCGTCGCCCGAGGACCAGCCGCCGTAGGAGTGGCCGCCGTTGCGTATGGAGACCTTGGTGTGGTGCGCGCGGGCGTAGGCGAGGACCGTGCGGATGTCGTCGGCGTGCGCGACGTAGGCCACGGCCGCCGGCTTCAGGTTGTCGAAGCGGGTGTTGTAGAGCTGGCGGGCCGTCGCCCAGGAGGCGTCACCGGGGCGCACGAGGGTGCCGTCCAGATCGCGGGCGAGGGCCGTCCAGTTGGCGGGGGCGGAGGACGCGCCGGCGGTGAGGGCGGTGATTCCGCCGGCGGTCTCGCCGCTCTCGGAGGCCGAGGCGCTCGCGCCGCCGCCGTTCGCAGTGCTGCATGCCGCGGTGGTGACCGCCGCGACCGTGGCCGCACCGCCTGCGATGAACGTACGCCGTTCCATGTCCTGCGCCTTCCGTCGGCCTGTCGGCTTCCCTCGGCCTGTCGGCCTCAGCTTGCGAGACGGGCCCCCGAGCGTACGGGTTCCAGCGGGCCCGAGCGGTGACGGAACGGTGACGCGTCAGGCGTGGGCGTGGCCCTCCGCGTCCGAGCGGGCCAGGCTTCTGGCTCTGCGCGCCGGACCGCGCCAGCCGCATGTGCAACGGGCCAGGCAGAACCTGCCCTGTTCGACGGTCGTGGTGGTGTGTTCCCCGTCGGAGCGGGGAGCGGCCGA
The DNA here is from genome assembly GCF_040295925.1 of Streptomyces sp. NPDC002588. Lineage (NCBI taxonomy): Bacteria > Bacillati > Actinomycetota > Actinomycetes > Kitasatosporales > Streptomycetaceae > Streptomyces > Streptomyces sp. NPDC002588. The sequence continues at coordinate 91,712 of NZ_JBEOWF010000039.1, read as the reverse complement.
GCCGTCCTGCTGCGTCACACCGACAACGTTACCGAGCAAGGGTAAAGGGCTCGTATGGCGGCGGAGAGCGGTGAGGGGGAGCGGCGGGAGAGCGGTGAGGGAGCGGTGAGGGAAGCGTGTCCGTGCGGTGCCAACGACCCGTTCGGCGGTCGCGCCGGGGGCGGGGGCGCGTGACGGGGGCACGTGACCGTCGTTAGGCCGGACGACGAGTGACCCGTGACGGACGTACCGGCTGGGGGTAGGCAGCGATGACGGAGCGGTGGCACAGGCGGCGCGGATGGCGTGGTGCGGCGGCGGTCGTCGCGGGGCTCGTGGCCGGGGGGTGCGCGGGGGCCGGCGGCGGGACGGACGGCGGGGCCGGCGGCGGGGACGCGGTGGCGTTGTTGCACGGCGCCGCCGACGCGTTGCGGGTGGCGGGGAGTTCGAAGGCGCGTACGTCGATGGAGATGGCGACGGGCGGGACGCGGGTGACCATCCGCGGCGAGGGTGTCTACGACTACCGCAGGCAGCTGGGCCGGCTGAAGGTGATGCTGCCGCAGGATCCGGCGGGGGCGAGCGAGCACCGGCCCATCACCGAACTGCTCACGCCGGGTGCGCTGTTCATGAAGAACCGGGGTGCCGGGGTGCCGGCGGACAAATGGGTGCGGGTGGAGACGGCGACGCTGTCCGACGGGAACCTGGTGACCGGCGGGGCGACGGATCCGTACGCCGCGGCCGAGGTGCTGCGGGGGGCGCGGACGGCGACGTACGTGGGGAGGGCGGAGGTCGCGGGGGTCGCGGTGCGGCACTTTCGCGGGACGGCCGATCTGGTGGTGGCCGCCGAGGACGCCTCGGACCGGAGCCGGGGGGCGCTGACGGCGGCGGCGAAAGGGTTCGCCACGGCCCGGGTGCCGTTCGACGTCTACCTCGACGACGAGGGGCGGATCCGCAAGGTCCGGCACCGGTTCAGCTTTGTGAACGGGCGGCGGGAGGACGCCGTGGCGGTGGCGTCGACGACCCTGCTCTACGACTTCGGGGCCCGCGTCGACGTACGGCTGCCGGCGGCGGAGGACATTTTCGCCGGGCGGATCGCCGAGGACTGAGCGGGGGCGGAAATCAGCCACGGGGGTGCGGCGCGGGGGAGGAGGCGGTCAAGGGTGTGGGGGCGGGCGTGGTCGTGGTCACAGGATGGGCACAAGGACTAGCCCGTCCGTGCCATGCGCACGGTGTATACCTCTCCCTACTCTAGGAAGCCGGTGACGGCAGGGACGAGGTGATGCGCGTGGCTCCGGTCGGCGGTACGGCAGTTCAGGACCACGTGGCACTCGCCGAGATCGAGTTGTGCGGGGAGCTGATCATCGCGGCCTCGGCGGCCGGCGAGGAACGGCTCAGCATGGAGAGCATCGACGAGGTGCTGCGGGTGGCCGAGGAGCGGGGCGGGACCGGGGAGCCCGGGGCCTCCGAGGACGGCCCCGGATCAGGTGCGCAGTAGGCGGCCGATCGCCTTGGTCGCTTCCTCCACCTTCGCGTCGATCTCGTGGCCGCCCTTGAGGGCCGCGTCGGCGACGCAGTGGCGCAGGTGTTCCTCCAGCAGTTGCAGCGCGAAGGACTGCAGGGCCTTGGTGGAGGCGGACACCTGGGTGAGTATGTCGATGCAGTAGGTGTCCTCGTCGACCATGCGCTGCAGGCCGCGGATCTGACCCTCGATCCTGCGCAGGCGCTTGAGGTGCTCGTCCTTCTGCTTGTGGTAGCCGTGAGTGGTGTGCTCAGCGTGTCCGGGGAGCGTGGGGGGACCGGGCTCCGTGGTCTCGGTGGCCTCCGTCGTCGTCATGGCGTCCTCCCGTTTGCGACATATACCCCTGCCGGGTATATCGTAACGAACTTTGCCGGGTACAAGGCCCTTGAAGTGCCCCCGTGCTGATCACCTTGTCCGATGGGTGACACTGGGGGGCGGCCCGATAGCCATGTCCGGATGGTGCGCTTAGCATCAGCCTGGCCCACGGCTTGACCGAAACCGATGCATCCTGAGGACCCCAAGTGCGCTTTCGTCTGACCCCGAGGGAGACGAGCTTCTATGACATGTTCGCCGCATCCGCGGACAACATCGTCACGGGCTCGAAACTCCTCATGGAACTGCTCGGGGCGGACACCGCCGGCCGGGCCGAGATCGCAGAGCGTATGCGGGCCGCGGAACATGCCGGTGACGATGCCACGCACGCGATCTTCCACCAGCTGAACTCCTCGTTCATCACGCCCTTCGACCGCGAGGACATCTACTCCCTCGCGTCCTCCCTCGACGACATCATGGACTTCATGGAGGAGGCCGTCGACCTGGTCGTCCTCTACAACGTCGAGGACCTGCCCAAGGGTGTCGAGCAGCAGATCGAGGTGCTGGCGCGGGCCGCCGAGCTGACGGCGGAGGCGATGCCGAACCTGCGGACCATGGAGAACCTCACCGAGTACTGGATCGAGGTCAACCGGCTGGAGAACCAGGCGGACCAGATCCACCGGAAGCTGCTGGCCCACCTCTTCAACGGCAAGTACGACGCGATCGAGGTGCTGAAGCTCAAGCAGATCGTGGACGTGCTGGAGGAAGCCGCCGACGCGTTCGAACACGTGGCGAACACGGTGGAGACCATCGCCGTCAAGGAGTCCTGAGCTCTACATGGACACCTTTGCTCTGGTCGTGACCATCTGTGTCGCGCTCGGTTTCACCTACACGAACGGTTTCCACGACTCCGCGAACGCGATCGCCACGTCGGTCTCGACGCGGGCGCTCACACCGCGGGCGGCACTGGCCATGGCCGCGGTGATGAACCTCGCCGGGGCCTTTCTGGGCAGTGGCGTCGCGCACACCGTCAGCAGCGGGCTGATCGAGACGCCGCAGGGGTCGAAGGGGATGGCGATCCTCTTCGCGGCTCTGGTGGGCGCGATCGTGTGGAACCTCGTGACCTGGTACTTCGGCCTTCCTTCATCCTCGTCGCACGCGCTGTTCGGCGGCATGGTGGGGGCGGCGCTGGCCGGGGGTACGGAGGTCATCTGGTCCGGGGTGGTCGACAAGGTCATCATTCCGATGTTCGTTTCCCCGGTGGTGGGGCTGATCACCGGTTACCTGGTGATGACGGCGATTCTGTGGATGTTCCGGCGGGCCAATCCGCACAAGGTCAAGCGGGGCTTCCGGATAGCGCAGACGGTTTCCGCGGCGGGGATGGCGCTCGGGCACGGTCTGCAGGACGCCCAGAAGACGATGGGCATCGTGGTGATGGCGCTCGTCATCGGGGATGTGCAGGGGGCGGACGATCCGATTCCGGTGTGGGTGAAAATAGCCTGCGCGGTGATGCTGTCGCTGGGGACGTACGCCGGCGGGTGGCGCATCATGCGGACGCTGGGACGGAAGATCATCGAGTTGGATCCGCCGCAGGGGTTCGCCGCGGAGACCACGGGGGCGTCGATCATGTTCACCACGGCGTTCCTGTTCAAGGCACCGATCTCCACCACGCATGTGATCACGTCGGCGATCATGGGCGTGGGGGCGACGAAGCGGATCAACGCGGTGCGGTGGGGTGTCGCGAAGAACATCGTGCTGGGGTGGTTCATCACCATGCCGGCGGCCGCGGGGGTCGCGGCGGGGGCGTTCTGGGTGGTCGACCTGGCGTTCCTGTAGGACCGCCTGTCCTGCTCCTGTCCTGTTCCTCCGGTCCCGCCGGCCGGCCCCGCCCCGGTGAAAACGCGCGAGCCCGCCCCCCGAAGCAGTCGGGGGGCGGGCTTTTTGCGGCCTCGCGGTGGCACCGCCATGCAGCACCGCGAGGGGTCCGGACACCGGCCTCGGCTCAGCCGAAGCGGCCCGAGATGTAGTCCTCCGTCGCCTGGACCGAGGGGTTGGAGAAGATGCGCTCCGTGTCGTCTATCTCGATCAGCTTGCCGGGCTGGCCGACCGCCGAGAGGTTGAAGAAGGCGGTGCGGTCGGAGACACGGGCGGCCTGCTGCATGTTGTGCGTCACGATGACGATCGTGAAGCGTTCCTTCAGCTCGCCGATCAAATCCTCGATGGCGAGGGTCGAGATCGGGTCGAGGGCCGAGCAGGGCTCGTCCATCAGGAGGACCTTCGGTTCGACCGCGATCGCGCGGGCGATGCAGAGGCGCTGCTGCTGACCGCCCGACAGACCCGAACCGGGCTTGTTGAGGCGGTCCTTCACCTCGTTCCAGAGGTTCGCGCCCTTGAGTGACTTCTCGACGATCTCGGTCAGTTCGCTCTTCTTGTGGGTGCCGTTCAGGCGCAGGCCCGCGGCCACGTTGTCGAAGATCGACATCGTGGGGAAGGGGTTCGGGCGCTGGAAGACCATGCCGATCTCACGGCGGACGGACACCGGGTCCACCCCCGAGCCGTACAGGTCCTCGTCGTCGAGGAGCACCTTGCCCTCGACCCGGCCGCCCGAGGTCACCTCGTGCATACGGTTCAGCGTGCGCAGGAACGTCGACTTGCCGCAGCCGGAGGGGCCGATGAAGGCCGTCACCGAGCGCGGCTCGACCGTCATCGAGATGTCCTCGATCGCCTTGTGGGAGCCGTAGTACGCGGTCAGTCCGCTTACGTCGATTCGCTTGGACATAGTGTCTGCTTCTTCACTTCCGGAGTCGGGTCGCTGAGGAGGGCCGCGGTCAGCGACCGGACTTGGGGGCCTTCCAGCGGGCGATGCCGCGGGCCACCAGGTTGAGGATCATCACGAAGGCGATCAGCGTGAGCGACGCCGCCCAGGCGCGGTCGTACGCCGCCGTCGAACCAGCACTCTGCGAGTACTGCTGGTAGATGTACAGCGGCAGCGAGGCCTGAGCGCCCTCGAAGGGGTTGTTGTTGATGAAGGGGTTGCCGAAGACCAGGAGGAGGACGGGGGCTGTCTCGCCCGCGATGCGGGCCACCGCCAGCATCACACCGGTGATGATGCCTCCGATAGAGGTCGGGACGACCACCTTCAGGATCGTGCGCCACTTCGGGACGCCGAGTGCCAGGCTCGCCTCACGCAGCTCGTTCGGGACGAGCTTCAGCATCTCCTCGGTCGAGCGCACGACCACGGGCATCATCAGGATCGCCAGCGCGAGGGAGCCCGCGAAGCCGAAGGGCTGCATCTCGAACATCAGCATGAGGCTGAGGATGAACAGACCCGCGACGATGGACGGGATGCCCGTCATGACGTCCACGAAGAACGTGACCGCCTTCGCCAGCTTGCCCCGGCCGTACTCCACCAGGTAGATCGCCGTCAGGATGCCGATCGGGGCGCCGATCAGGGTGGCGAGGCCCACCTGCTCCAGGGTGCCGATGATGGCGTGGTAGATACCGCCGCCCGGCTCGGAGTCGGCGACGACACCCATCGAGTGGGTGAGGAAGTAGATGTCCAGGACCTTCACGCCGCGCGCGACGGTCGTCCAGAGCAGGGAGACCAGCGGGACCACGGCGAGCAGGAAGGCGACCCAGACCAGGGAGGTCGCGATCCGGTCCTTGGCCTGCCGGCGGCCCTCCACCTTGGCGGCGATGCCGTAGGTGCCGAGGAGGAAGAGGACGCCCGCGATCAGACCCCACTGCACCTTGCTGTCCAGGCCTCCGACGAGGCCGATGAGGACGGCGAGGACGATCGATCCGCCGGCGACGGCCCACGGGGACCAGGAGGGGAGGCTGGCGCCGCGCAGGGTGCTGGGGCGCTTGTCGGCGACTGCTGTTGCGTTGCTCATGCGTTGGCCCCCGAGTACTCCTTGCGGCGGGCGATGATCATGCGAGCCGCGCCGTTGACCAGCAGGGTGATGACGAAGAGGACCAGACCGGAGGCGATGAGCGCGTCACGGCCGAACTCCGTCGCCTCGTTGAACTTGCTGGCGATGTTCTGGGCGAAGGTGCCGCCGCCGGGGTTCAGCAGGCTGGCGTGGATCTCGAAGTCGGGGGAGAGGACCGTGGCGACGGCCATCGTCTCGCCGAGGGCGCGGCCGAGGCCGAGCATCGAGGCCGAGATGACACCGGAGCGGCCGAAGGGGATCACCGCCATGCGGATGACCTCCCAGCGGGTGGCGCCCAGCGCCAGGGCCGCCTCCTCCTGCATCTGCGGAACCTGGCGGAAGACCTCGCGGCTCACGTTGGTGATGACCGGAAGGATCATGATGGCGAGGAGGACGCCCACCGTGAGCATCGAGCGCGGGGCGCCCTCGTCCCAGGAGAAGACGCCGGTCCAGCCCAGGTAGTCGTTCAGCCAGCCGAACAGGCCGTCCATGTGCGGTACGAGGATCAGGGCGCCCCAGAGGCCGTACACGATGGACGGGACGGCGGCGAGCAGGTCGATCACGTACGCGATGGGGCCGCTCAGGCGGCGCGGGGCGTAGTGCGTGATGAAGAGGGCGATGGCGACCGCGATCGGTACCGCGATGACCATCGCGATGATGGACGAGACCACTGTGCCGAAGGCCAGGACCGCGACGCCGAACTTCGGCGGGATCAGGCCGGTGTTCCACTCGAAGGTGGTGAGGAAGTTGGCGTCGTCCTTGCTGATGGCGAGGTAGGCGCGATAGGCCAGGAAGACCGCGATCGCTGCCATGATCACGAGCAGCAGGATGCCCGACCCGCGGGAAAGACCGAGGAAGATCCGGTCGCCGGGTCGGGTGGCGCCGCGGGCTGCGGCCTTCTGGGCCGCGGTCGGCGGGGCGGGGGGAGGTGCGTCTGCGGTGTCTGTGTTCTTCGTCGATATGTCCATGGGGGTCTCCGGTCTGCGGAGCCGCCTGCGGGTGATGGGCGGCTCGGGCGGGGCCGGTGGGGCCGGCCCCTGGCGGCGGTGCACCGGACGGGTGCGGTCCGGACCGGGTCGCCCCGGTGCCGGACCGCACCTCTCAGATCAGCTCAGGCCCTCGATGGTGGTGCGGACCTTGGAGATGATGGCGTCGGGGATCGGCGCGTAGTCGATGCCCGACAGGATGCCCTGGCCATCGGTGCCGGCGATGTAGCGCAGGAACGCCTTGGTGGCGGGCAGCGTGGCGGCCTTGTTGCCCTTGTCGCAGGCGATCTCGTAGGTGACCAGGGTGATCGGGTAGGCGCCGTCGGCCTTGGTCGTGTAGTCGAGCTTCAGCGACAGGTCGCTGCCCGTGCCGACGACCTGGGCGGCGGCGACGGCCTTGGTGGCGCCGTCGGACGAGGCCTTGACCGGGGCGGAGGCGCCGGTGTCGATGGCGACCGTGCCCAGACCGTCCTTGGCGTAGGACAGCTCCATGTAACCGATGGCGCCGTTGGTCTGCTTCACACCCTGGGCGACACCGGAGGAGCCGGCGGCGGACTGGCCGCCCTTGGCCTGCCAGGCCTTGCCGCCGGAGTACTTCCAGTTGTCCGGGGTGGCGGCGATCAGGTACTTGGTGAAGTTGTCCGTCGTACCCGACTCGTCCGAGCGGTGGTACGGCTGGATCTTCAGGTCGGGAAGCTTCGCGTCGGGGTTCAGCTTGGCGATCGCGGAGTCGTTCCACTTGGTGATCTTGCCGTCGAAGATCTTGGCGATCGTGGCGGCGTCGAGAACCAGGTTGTCCACGCCGGAGACGTTGTACGCCACGGCGATCGGGCCTGCGACCATCGGCAGGTCGATGCCCTGGCCGCCGGAGCAGACCGACTTGGACGCGGTGACCTCTTCGGGCTTGAGCGCGGAGTCCGAACCGGCGAACGCGACCTGGCCCTGGGTGAACGCGGTGACACCGGCGCCCGAGCCGGAGCCCTTGTAGTTGATCTGGACGCCGGAGCAGGCCTGCGTGAAGTTCTTCACCCAGGCGTCGATCGCGTTCTTCTGCGCGGAGGAGCCGTCGGCGAGCAGCTGGCCCTTGGCGTCGTCGCACTTGATGGAGCTGGACGAGCCGGCCGAGGCGGAGCTGCTGGAGCTGCTGCCGGAGCCGGTGTCGTCGGAGCCGCACGCCGTGAGGGCCAGGGCGCCGGAGACGGCGAGAGCACCGAGGGAGAGGGCCCGCCGGTTCATGCGCTGAAGCTTCACTTGAGGGAGATCCTTCCAGGAGCCGCCGTCCTGAATTCGGCGGCGTGCGAAAGTCAATGTCTGGCGTGGGGCGCTTCCGTCAGTCCGCGCGCCGCACCGGGTAAGGCCGAAATTAGGCAGAACAGGTGAAGGCGCCTACGGGCGTGAATGAACGGAGGGTGAACCCATGGGGAAGGCCCGGTAAGGTCACGGAACGCTTACGTCGAGGACACGGTTGGGCCGTGGGTCAGCTGAGGCGCATGGTGCTCAGGAGGGCGTCCACCAGTTCACGGTCCCTGGGCTGGGTGAGCCGGACGCGAGCCGCCGTCGGCTGGAGCCAGAGGAGGCGGTCTACCTCGTCGTTCGGGGCGAAACAGCCGGAAACGGCCTCGGCGGCCCAGTAGCGGACCTGCTTCGGGCGGCCGTTCGCCTCGTACTCCATCGTGGGGAGCGGCGGGCCCGGGACAGCCCGGTAGCCCGTCTCCTCCGCGACCTCGCGCAGAGCGGCGGTGAGCCAGTCCTCGCCCCGCTTGAGCTTGCCCTTGGGGTGTGACCAGTCGTCGTACTTGGGCCGGTGGACCAGACACAACTCCAGTTCACCGCCGACCGGTGACCGGCGCCACAGGACACAGCCGGCGGCCTGGACGGGTATCTCGTTCGAGGTGGTCTCGTTCGGGGAGCTCACTCGGTTTCACCGCCTGACGGGATGGCGTTCTCACTCTCTGTCTTCCCTGCCGGCCGTCCTCCTGTTTACGGCGACCTGTACATGGCGTTAAGGCACGCTGTCCAGGATGTGCCCGCCGCCACGCGTGTCCGGCGCGCCGCCTACGGCGTGCCGACGGTCTGCTTCTGCCAGCACCGCTGGAACGCGTACCGCGCTGCCTCCACCTCATGCCGCTGGTCGGCGTGCAGCACGCCGAGGGCGTACGCGGTGGCCGGTGCGATACGGGGCGTACGGGCGGCCTGGGCCGCGGCGGCCGCCGCCTCGGAGGCGTCCCGGTGCCGGTCGAGGGCCTGCCCCGCGGTGATCAGCCGCATGTCCAGGGGCGCGCCGCGGCCGCGCAGGACCTCGCAGGCGTAGCGGTGCAGACGCAGCAGCAGACGGACCTGGTGCCAGGGGGCGTCCTGCGGGTGCGGGGCAGGGTCCGGGGAGAGGCCGTGGACCAGCGCCTCCGCGTTGTAGGGACTGCCCGCGGTGATCAGAGGGAGGGCGGAGACGGCGTCCGCGAGGCGTTCCTCGGCGGCGGCGGCCAGCGGGCGGAGGTCGGTGGCGGGGGCGGCGGCGGTGAGGGGGACCTCGCTCGCGAGGACGGCGACCTTGTCCGCGACCGCGTGGAAACGGGAGGAGCCGAGAGCCTGGAGAGCCGTGGAGTGGGCTCGGGTGCGGGCGAGGGTCAGCTGACGGTCCAGGAGGGCGCCCGCCTTGGCCGCGCCCACGGTGAGGTTGCCGCGGTCGGGAGCGGGCGCGGGCTGGGTGGGGCGGCCGACGGTGCCGGACACCGGTTTTCTCGCCGCGGGCGCCGCCGCGCCGGGCCGGCCGCCCGCGGCCGGTTCGGTCTGGGGCGGCACCACGGACGACCCCGACAGCCGGTGCAGCGCCAGGAGCAGGCGCTCCAGCCGCGCCGCGTACGCGTGCTCCAGAGCCAGCGTCCCCGACAGCCAGGCCAGTTCCGGGCGGATCTGTTCCGACCAGTCGGGATCGAGAAGGGGGCGGAAGGTGTGCAGGCTGCCGCTGATACGGCGGGCCGTGCGGCGCAGGGCGCGCGCCGCGTCGACCTCGTCCTGAGCGCCCTCCGCCGTCCCGCGGGAGGACGAGCCGACCGCCGCCGGCCCGTTGGACGACGACGTACCGCCCCCCGTCTCGCGGTGCAGCCGCAGTGCGCGGAGGAAGTCCGTGGCCTGGTCCCGGAGGTAGCCCGCGAGGGCGTCCCCGCCGGGGGGCCCTCCCGCTCGAGCGGAGCCGAGAGCGGGGCCGGCACCGGCCGCGGGTTCCGTCAGGTCATGGTGTCGCTGTGCCACGCCGGCGCCTCCGGGCGTCTATGAGCATCTCCTGGACGTTGCGCAGGGGTTGGCCGTCCGGGTCGGTCGCGTGCCGGGTCCACTCGCCGTCGGGGCCGAGGTGCCAGGAGGATGTGGAGTCGGACATGCCCGTCTCGAGCAGCCGGTTCAGGGCCGCCCGGTGGGCCGGGTCGGTGACCCTGACCAGGGCCTCGATACGACGGTCGAGGTTGCGGTGCATCATGTCGGCGCTGCCGATCCACACCTCGGGCTCCCCGCCGTTGCCGAAGCCGAACACCCGCGAGTGCTCGAGGAAGCGGCCGAGGATCGAGCGGACCGTGATGTTCTCCGACAGGCCGGGCACGCCCGGGCGCACCGCGCAGATGCCGCGCACCCACACCTCGACCGGCACGCCCGCCTGGGATGCCCGGTAGAGGGAGTCGATCAGGGCCTCGTCGACGATCGAGTTGACCTTGATGCGGACGTGGGCGGGCCGCCCCGCGCGGTGGTGCTGGATCTCCTTCTCGATCCGCGAGATCAGGCCGTCGCGCAGCGACTTGGGGGCCACGAGGAGCCGGCGGTAGGTCTCGCGGCGCGAGTAGCCGGAGAGCCGGTTGAAGAGGTCGGAGAGGTCCGCGCCGACCTGCGGGTCGGCGGTCAGCAGGCCGAGGTCCTCGTACAGCCGGGCCGTCTTCGGGTGGTAGTTGCCGGTGCCGACGTGGCTGTAACGCCGCAGCGTGTCGCCCTCCTGACGGACCACCAGGGACAGCTTGCAGTGGGTCTTCAGACCGACGAGGCCGTAGACGACATGGCAGCCGGCCTCCTCCAGCTTGCGGGCCCACTTGATGTTGGCGTGCTCGTCGAACCGGGCCTTGATCTCGACCAGGACGAGGACCTGCTTGCCGGACTCGGCGGCGTCGATGAGCGCGTCGACTATCGGGGAGTCGCCGGAGGTCCGGTACAGGGTCTGCTTGATCGCGAGCACGTCCGGGTCGGCGGCCGCCTGCTCCAGGAAGGCCTGGACGGAGGTGGAGAAACTGTCGTACGGGTGGTGCAGGAGCACGTCCCGGCTGCGCAGCGCGCCGAAGATGTCGGGGGCGGAGGCGGACTCCACCTCGGCGAGATCGCGGTGCGTGCCGGCGATGAACTTCTTGTACTTCAGCTCGGGCCGGTCGAGTCCGTGGATGCGGAAGAGCCCGGTCAGGTCGAGGGGGCCGGGCAGCGGGTAGACCTCGGCCTCGCTGATCTTCAGCTCGCGGACCAGGAGGTCGAGCACCTTGCGGTCGATGGACTCCTCGACCTCCAGGCGCACCGGCGGGCCGAACCGGCGCCGCATGAGCTCCTTCTCCAGGGCCTGGAGCAGGTTCTCCGCGTCGTCCTCCTCGACCTCCAGGTCCTCGTTGCGGGTGAGCCGGAAGGCGTGGTGCTCCAGCACCTCCATGCCCGGGAACAGCTCCTCCAGGTGGGCGCCGATGACGTCCTCGATGGGGACGAACCGGCCCGGGGAGGCCTCCAGGAAGCGGGACAGCAGCGGCGGCACCTTGACGCGCGCGAAGTGGTCGTGGCCGCTCACCGGGTTGCGTACGACGACCGCGAGGTTCAGCGAGAGACCCGAGATGTACGGGAAGGGGTGCGCGGGGTCGACGGCCAGGGGGGTGAGGACCGGGAAGATCTGGTGCCGGAACAGCGTGAAGAGGCGCGCCTGCTCCTTCTCCGTCAGCTCGCTCCAGCGGACGAGGTGGATGCCCTCCTCGGCGAGCGCCGGGGCGATGTCCTCGTGGTAGGTCGCGGCGTGCCGGGCCATGAGCTCCCGCGAGCGCGCCCAGATCATCTCCAGCACCTCGCGGGGCTGCAGCCCGGAGGCGGAGCGGGTCGCCACGCCGGTCGCGATGCGGCGCTTCAGTCCGGCCACCCGGACCATGAAGAACTCGTCCAGGTTGCTGGCGAAGATCGCGAGGAAATTGGCCCGTTCGAGGAGGGGGGTGTTCGGGTCCTCGGCGAGTTCGAGCACCCGCTCGTTGAACGCCAGCCAGCTGCGCTCCCGGTCGAGGAAACGGCCCTGGGGCAGCTGGGGGCCGTCGTACGGCGCCTCCTCGTACGAGTCGAGGTCGGCGTCGATGTCGGGTTCCAGGTCGGAGACCGCGGCCGAGACGGTGTGCGGGCGGTGCGCGGCTATGGAGCCCACGGAGGGCTGGGCGTGCTGGACGTCGGCCTGGGCGGCGTGTGGCTGGCTCATAAACCCATTGTTCCGCGCCAACAGGGTGACGGGCGCGTCGGAACGTGCGGGCGGGAGCATGGCGACCTTCCCGTCGGGGACATTCCCCTCGGGGGGCGGCGAAGCCTCGGGCACGGCGGGGTGCATTCGCCGAGCCTCGCAAGGTCGTCTGAACCGGTGGTTACGGAGACATGGCGTGCGGGAAATCGGGGAGCGGCTCGCCGGGGTCGGTGCGCCGGCGGAGCGTGTACGTCCTCTCCCCCTCCGAAAGGACGTACACGCGCGTACCCGCCGTTCCCCTCAGGCCGTACGGCGGCGCAGCAGCCAGTAGGCCGCGAGGGCGGCGAGGGCGGCGACGGCGAGGACGACGCCGGTCTCCACGAGATGGATCGGCCGGTAGTGGGACTCGGGGTGGTAGGTGACGTAGAAGCGCGAGACGCCGAGGTCGTCCAGACAGGCCCGCATCCTGGCCCTCGGGCCGTCGCAGCCGAAGGCGTCGAAGTACGGGACGCGACGGCCGTGGACGACGGCGCCGCTCTCCGTCTCCCACGCGGTGAACGGACGGTCGACGTCCTCCGACCGCGAGGTGGCGGTCACGGTCGGCCAGAGCGAGCCGCGGTACCGCGCCAGCGCGAAGCCGAGCAGCCCCGTCGCGGTGACGGAGACGGCGAGCGCCGGCAGCGCGCGGCGCACCAGGAGCGCGGCCAGCGCGCCGACGGCGAGCGCGCACAGGGCGTACGCCGCGACGGCGGGACCGCGGGAGACGAACGCGTCGCCGGACCAGGGGTCGTACATCGGGTCGCGGTCGTCGCGCGCCGCCCAGCGGTACACGAGCACCAGGACGGTGGCTCCGGCGGTGACGGCGAGCGCGGGTACGGCGAGCTTGGCGGTGAGCCAGCGGGCCGGGGTGACGCCCTGGGTCCAGGCGAGGTGCGCGGTGCCGTTCTCCAGTTCGCGGCCGATCAGCGCGCCGCCCGCGAAGGCGGCCACGGCGAGGAAGGCGTGCGAGATCAGCCAGCCGGTCCAGCCGATGCCCGCCTCGTAGCCGGGCATGCCGGCCATCGTCGGGTCGCACCAGTCCTGACTCGCCCCGCAGGCGTCGAGTGCTTTGCGCTCCTCCTTCGCGGTGACCTCGGCGAGCCACACCAGGCGGGCGCAGAGGACGACCACGGAGAGCCCCCAGACGACGAGGGCGATCCGGTGCAGGCGCAGGACGGTACGCGCCGTGCGCGGCGCCGCGAAGATGTCGGACCCCGCGCCTGCCACCTTTGTCATACGGCGTTCTCCCCGCCGCCCCGCGGACGGTCGCCCCGCGAGTCGCCGGGCCGGGTCGCCGTCGACCGCCTGAGCAGGGTGAACGCGGCCACGGTGAGTGCGGCGGCGACGGCCAGGACGAGGGCGGTAGTGGTCAGCTGGAGGGGCCAGTAGTGGGACTCGGGGTGGTAGGTGTCGTAGAAGCCGGTGGCGTCGAGCCTGGCGTACATCGCGGTGCAGACCTCAGGCCTCGGGGAGAGGCAGCCGGGGTCGGCGACATGGCCGCCGCCGGAGGTGACCAGGCCGCTGCTGATCTCGAGTCCGGCCCCGTCGGGGCCGGTGCTGAGGCCGGTGACCTTGGTGACGCCCGGCCACAGATGCGGCATGGCCTGGTCCGCCGCCACCCGCACGGCGGCGGCGATGCCGAGTGCGACGCCCAGCGCGGGCAGGGTCCGGCGCAGCAGCAGGCCCGCGACGGCGCCGCCGGCCAGGCCGGCCAGGGCGAAGGCGACCGTCGTGGGGCCGTTGGTGTGCAGGGTCACGTTGTCGTACCAGGACTTGGCGGTGTCGATACGGCCCTTGCTCGCCGCCCACATCAGGTGGTGCAGCGTGACCAGCACGCCGGTGCCCGCGGCGACGGCGGCGGCGGGAACGGCGAGTTTGGTGGCCAGCCAGCGGGTCGGGCTGATGCCCTGGGTCCAGGCGAGGTGCGCGGTGCCGTTCTCCAGGTCGCGGCCGAACAGGGCGGCGCCCGCCCAGGCGGCGACCAGGAAGGGGAGTGCGGTCAGGGCGGACGTCAGGTAGTTGTAGACGCTCTTGTAGCGGACGATCGCGTTCTGGTCGTAGGTGCAGGGGTCGGTGTCCGCGCAGTCGGCCCGGTACTGCCGCCAGGCCTCGGCCGACGCGTCGGTCAGCGGGCCCCACAGCCACACCAGGCCGACGGCGAGGACGGCCACCAGGCCCAGCCATATGTAGAGGGCGGGGCGGTGCAGGCGCAGGAGCCAGCGGGGGCCCGGAGGGCGGGCGGGCGCCGGGGCGACGAGGGTCAGGGCGGTCATGCGGCGGCCTCCTCGCGGTGAGCCGGGGTGAGGGAGGCGGCCTGCGGGTTGCGCAGATAGGAGAGGACGAGTTCCTCCAGGGAGGGCGGCGCGGTGCGCCAGCCGTCGGGGAGGCGGCCGGCCGGTCGGATCAGCGCGGTGAGCTGGCGACCGGTGACGCGGGACTCGACCACGGTGTGGGGAGAGAGGTCCGCCGGGGTGCCGGCCGGCTCCGACGGCTCGGACGGCTCGGTCGTGACGCTCACGCGCGCGTGGGCGGCGATCAGGTCCTCGATCTCCCCGGCCAGGCGGACCTGGCCGCCGCCGACCAGCAACAGGTGGTCGCAGGAGTCCTCCAGCTCGGCGACCACGTGCGAGGACATGGCGATCGTGGTCCCGTGCTGCGCAGCCTGGGACATCAGGGTGCCCATCAGCTCGTGCCGGGCGAGCGGGTCGAGATCGGCCATCGGCTCGTCGAGGAGCAGCAGTTCGGGCCGTTTGCCGAGGGCGAGCGCGAGGGCGACACGGGTGCGCTGGCCGCCGGAGAGCGCGCGGATCTTCCGCTTGGGGTCCAGTTCGCCCGCCGAGACGATCCGTTCTGCGGTCGCGGCGTCCCAGCGGCCCGGGTTGAGATCGGCCCCCACCCGCAGTGTCTCGGCGATGCTGAGCTGCGGGAACAGCGGCTTGTCCTGGGCGACGTAGCCGACACGCGAGCGGGCGGACGCCGGGTCGGTACCGAGGACGGTGACCGTGCCCTCGGTGGGCGCCAGCAGCCCGGCGGCCAGGAAGAGGAGCGTGGACTTGCCCGCTCCGTTGGGCCCTACGACGGCACAGACGCGGCCGGCGGGCAGCTGGAACGTACAGTCCCGCAACGCCCAGCCCCCGCGTCGGCCGAAACGCTTGCCGAGCGCGGTTGCCGCCATGGCGGTGTCGGTCATGAGGGATCTCCCTGAAGGTGCGCGTGATCCGGGTGAGCGGGGTCGTGTGCGGAGTGGTGACCGGAGGCCCGGCCGGGGTTCGTGCCGGGCGCGAAGTGCTCCTCCAGTACGGCGGTGAAGAGCGCGCCCACGTCGTCCCGGTCCAGGCCGGCCTGCCGGGCCCGCACGGCCCAGGCGTCCAGCTCGGTGCGCAGGGGCGAGTCGGCCGGGGCGGTGCTCAGCCCGCGCCGCACGAACGTGCCGAGCCCGCGCCGCGCCTCCACCAGCCCGTCCCGCTCCAGCTCGCGGTACGCCTTCAGCACGGTGTTCGGGTTGATGGCGGTCGCCTCGACGACCTCGCGGGCGGTGGGCAGCTTGTCGCCGGGCCGCAACACACCCAGGCGCAGGGCCTGTTTGGTCTGCTGCACGATCTGGACGTAGGTGGCCACGCCGCTGTGCCGGTCGATGCGGTATTCGACCACTGGGACAACCACCCTTTCACTAATTGAGTAGTGAAAGGGTGGTGGGAGGCGGCGCGCAAAGTCAAGAAAAATTCGTGCGGCGAACCGTGAACCGATCGACGGGGTCGTTCCGATGAGGGGATGTGAGCGAAACGAGAAGCGACGGGGAGCTGCTGCGGGCCATCGCGGCAGACGCGGACCGTCACGCCTTCGAGGAGCTGTACCGGCGGTACGCCCCGTGGCTGACCGCGCGCATGCGCGGCCGCTGCACCGACGCCGGGATAGTCGACGACGTCGTACAGGAGACGTTCCTCGCGGTGTGGCGGGGCAGCGCCCGTTACCGCGAGGAGGGCGATGTGGCCGGCTGGTTGTGGCGGATCGCCGCGCGGCGGCTGGTGGACGCCCTGCGTGGCGACGGCGCGCGCGGCCGGCTGCGCCAGACCCTGGCGCGTCTGCGCCACCGCGACGAGGTCTCGGCCGAGGAGCGCGTGCTCGCGGGGGTGGAGCACGGGGACCTCGCGGGTGCCCTGACCCGTCTCTCGCCGGAGCTGCGGGCCGTCCTGCAGGCGACCGTCATCGACGGGCTCACCACCCGGGAGGCGGCCGTCCTGCTCGGCATCCCGCCCGGCACGGTCAAGACGCGGGCGCAGCGAGCCCGCAAGCAACTGCGGGAGGCGCTGGCATGAAGCGGTCCGGGGACGAACGACGCGTCCCGCGGGAGTGCGTGAGACGCACTCGCCGCACCGGTGACACCGGCCTGCGCTGGTACGCGCAGGCCGAGGCGGCGGCCACGGAAGGGGAGCGCGCGATGTGGCACAGGGCAGAACGCCCCGCGCCGTACGAAGCGGTGCGGAACGCCCGCCCGGGCACGGGCATCGACCAGCAGAAGGAGGCACGGGCATGACGTGGCATGTGGCCGAGGACGACCTGCGCGCCTACGCCCACGGCGAGTTGGCGCCGCCTCTGATGTGGTCCGCCGACACGCACCTCACGGCGTGCGCGGAGTGCCGGGCCCGCCTCGCGCGGAGCACCGACCCGGTCGCCCTGGACGCCGGCTGGGAGCGGCTGGACGCCGAGCTGGACGTGCCGCGGCCGAGCCTCACCGAGCGGCTGTTGGTGCGGATCGGTGTGACCGACCACACCGCGCGGCTGCTGACGGCCACCCCGGTGCTGCGCCGCTCCTGGCTGCTGTCGGTGCTGTTCCTGCTGGTCATGACGGTGCTGGCGGTTCGGCTGGCGGACCAGCCCACGCTGTTCCTCGGACTCGCCCCGCTGCTCCCGCTGGCCGGGGTGGCCCTGTCCTACGGCCCGGCCCTCGACCCGACGTACGAGATGGCCGTGGTCGCCCCGCTGCACGGCTTCCGGCTGCTGATGATCCGTACGGTCGCGGTGCTCACCGCGGGCCTGGCGTGCAACGGCCTGGCCACCCTCGCCCTGCCCGGCTACGGCCTGATGGCCCTGGCCTGGCTGCTGCCCGCCCTCGCCCTCACCACGACCGGGCTCGCGCTCGCCGCCCGGCTGGGCCCCGTCCTCGCTCCCGCCCTGGTCGGCGGCGCATGGCTGACCGTGCTCGTGGTGGCCGCGTCCGACTCCTCGGCCAACAGCACGCTGGCCCCCTTCACCGCGGTCGGCCAGTCCGCCGCGGCGGGGGTGGCCCTCCTCGCCGCCCTGCTGCTCTACCAGAGCCGGGACCGCTTCGACACCCGCCCGCTGGGCGGCTTCCATGGCGGGGACGGGGCGTGACCCGACAGCCGTCCCCACTCGCATCCCCGCCCTCACCGCCCGCTCGCGCCCCCCGCGGCCGTCGGCGCACTCTCCGGAGCCACAGGAGCCCCGCATGACCATCGACCCGATCGCCGAACCCACCACCGTACGGGCCACCGACCTGTCCCTTCGCTACGGCGGGACCCGCGCCCTCGACGGCGTCTCGCTGCGGCTGACCCGGGGTGTCACCGGTCTGCTCGGTCCCAACGGGGCGGGCAAGACCACCCTGCTGCGGGTGCTGGCCACGGCCGTCCCGGCCGACGGCGGCGAGTTCACGGCCCTCGGCCACGACCCCTCCTCCACCGCCGGCCGCCTCGCCCTGCGCCGCACGCTCGGCTACCTGCCGCAGACCCCCGGCTTCCACCCGGACTTCACCGCCTTCGAGTTCGTGGACTACGTGGCGATCCTCAAGGAGATGACCGACCGCACCGCCCGTAACCGCGAGGTCCGGCGCGTCCTGGACGCCGTCGACCTGTCGGACGTGCGCGGCAAGCGCCTCAAGCGGCTCTCCGGCGGGATGCGGCAGCGCGTCGCCCTGGCCGCCGCCCTCGTCGGCGACCCGGGTTTCCTGGTCCTGGACGAGCCGACGGTCGGACTCGACCCCGAACAGCGCATGCGGTTCCGCGAGCTGATCGCCCAGGCGGGCGAGGGGCGCACGGTCCTGCTGTCCACCCACCAGACGGAGGACGTGGCGATGCTCTGCCACCGTGTCGTCGTCCTGGCCCGCGGCCGGATCCGTTTCGAGGGCACCCCCGCCGAGCTGACCGCCCGCGCGGCCGGCCGGGTCTGGAGCAGCGCGGAACGCGACGCGGACGCCCTGGCCGGCTGGCGCACCGGCCTCGGCACCTTCCGCAACATCGGCGACCCGCCCGCGGGCGCCGACCTCCTCGAACCCACCCTGGAGGACGGCTACCTGCTCGCCCTGGACGGCGAGAGCGCGGAGGTGACGGCATGACCCGCACCCCGGCCGGCACGGCCACTCCGGAAACCCCGGACACCCCACACGCCTCGGAAGCCCCGGACACCCCGGAAACCCAGGACACCCAGGACACCCAGGACACCCCGGTCAGGGAAGACACCGCCGCCGCGGAGGGCCCGTCGGTCCGCCGCTTCGGCGCCGTCCTCGCCCTCGCCCGCTTCGAGGCCCGCGAACTGCTGTTCACGATCCAGATCCTGTTCTTCTTCTGCCTCGAGGCCGGGCTCGTCGTCCTGAAGCTGCTCTCCACGGACGGCATGGACGACTACCCCGTCCTCAACACGGTCGACCGGGGTACCCAGACGGCACCGGTGCTGTTCGCCATCGCCGTCCTCGTCTGCACCAACGCGGCGGCACTGCGCTCGCGGAAGAACGGCACGGACCAACTGTTCGACGTGACGGCCATGGAGCCCTGGCGACGCACCGCCGCCCACGTCCTCTCCGTCGTCCCGTACGCGGCGCTCGCGGCGGTGATGGTGGCCGTCGAACACCTGTGGGCGGCGCTGAAGCCCGGCGCGATCGGCCACGGCTCGATCGGCGAACTGGCCGTCGGCCCGCTGACGGTCCTGCTGGCCGGTGTCACGGGAGTGCTGCTGGCCCGGCTCCTGCCCTACGCCTTCGCTCCCATACTGTTCGTCATCGCCTTCTACGTGGTCATGACCGCCGCCGCCGCGGCCGGTGCCGGGGGCACGGGATGGGGCTGGCTCTCCCCGATCGTCTTCGACGAGGACGGGGGCGGCGACCCGGCCCCCTCCTATCTGCTCGGCCGCCCCGCCGCCTGGCACGCGGTGTACCTGCTGGGCCTGGTCGCCCTCGTGATCTGCGCGGCCCTGCTGTTCTCCGGCGGTCGCACCCGCGCCGTCAAGGCGGCGGCCGCCCTCGCCCTCGCCACCACCGCGGCCGGTGCGATCGGACAGCTGCCGCACGACACGGCGGCCCTGGAGGCGGCCCGGAAGACGGCTTCCAGGACCCCCGAGAAGGTGCAGTCCTGCACGGAGTACGGCGGCTCGAAGTACTGCTCGTTCCCCGAGTGGAGCGGCGTGCGGCGGGAGTGGTCCGGGGTCGTCGACCGGGTCCAGTCCCTGGCGGGCGGCACGGCCGCGACCATGCCGTTGACGGTGCGTCAGCGCATCGACGTCGTCGACGGCGTGGAGACGGACACCTACGTCGAACCCGTCAGCACCCCCGGCCAGGTCACCGTCGGCACCCGCTGGGGCGGCAACCGCGTCCCGGAGTTCGCGGTCGGCGTCGCCTCGGTCCTCGTGGCGGGCAAGGAGGACGTGGCGCTCGACGACCTGTGCCGCGACGCCCGCATGGTGACGATCATGTGGCTGGTGCTGGGCGCCGACCCGACCCCGACGGACACCTTCCAGAACGTACGGCTGAACGACAGCACCGCAGGCGCCGACCTGGTCCTGGACCCGACGAACCCGCTCGAAATGTCCGCCGCTCAGACGACGGTCGTCCGGGAACTCCTCAACCGCCCGCGCGCCGAGGTGACCGCCCGGGTCAAGGAGCACTGGACGGAGCTGACGTCCTCCGCCACCACGCCGGCCCAGGCTGCGCGGCTCCTCGGCGTCAAGGCACCGAAGGAGGCGGCGACATGCGACGAGTAGTGACGGACCCGGAAGCGGAAGCCGGGGAGACGGGAGGAAGGCGAACGATGAGAGTCCTGTTCGGCTCACTGGTGCGGCCGGTGTGGCGCACGCTGCCCCGGCGGGCGCTGGCCACCGCCGGCGGACTGGGCCTGCTGCTCGCGGGCAGCACCCGCCTCCCGGGCAGAGCGCCCGACGAGGAGCTGGGTCTGCTGGTCCTGCGTTTCGTCGCTTTCGCCGGCGCGCTCGGTCTGGCCTTCCTCCTGGACGACCCCGCCCGCAACACCAGCTCGGTCACGCCGGTCGGCCGCTCGGCACGCGCCGCCCTGCGGCTGGCCCTCACCGCCCCGCTCGCCGCCGTGTGGTGGTTGACGGCGGTCCTTCTCCTCCCGCCCGCCACCCGTCCGCAACCGGGCCGGCCCACCCTGGAGTTCGCGGCGATGGCCGCCCTCGCCCTCGCCCTGGCCACGGTCGCCGTCCGCTTCACGGACAGCGCGGAGGTGGGCAGGAGCTCGGCGCTCTGGCTGGGCACCGCGGCAGCCCTGGCCATCCTGACCCCGAACCGCTGGGGCCTGCTGGCCACACCGACCGACCCGTGGTGGCAGGAGACGCAGCTGAGATGGGCGGCGGTCCTGGCAGTGACCCTGACGGTCTGCGTGGCATGGACCCCGGAACCCCTGCGACGCCGGTCACGCACTTCCAGCCTGTCCGGGGGCACCGCCTCCGGGGGAGTCTGAGGAGAGGCCCGTTCAGGGCCGAAGCGGGGGTCCGGGGGCGGCGGCCCCGAGGGACGGCCGCCTCGACGACCGGTCACCCGACACGAACCTCATGTCTCCGTGCGGTACATCAGGTCCGTCTCATGGGTGACGAAGCCGAGCCGCTCGTACACCGACACCGCCGCCTTGTTGTCGGCGTCCACGTACAGCATCGCGGTGGGCAGGCCCTGCCCCGCGAGATGCCGGAGGCCGATCGTGGTGAGGGACTTGCCGAGGCCGCCCCCCTGGACGCCGGGGGCCACGCCGAGGACGTAGACCTCGCCGAGCTGTTCCTCGGCGTGGACCTTGGTCCAGTGGAAGCCGATGAGCTGCTCCCCGCGGAAGGCGAGGAAGAAGCCGGCGGGGTCGAACCAGGGCTCGGCCTTGCGGTCGTCGAGGTCGCGCTGCGCCAGGGAACCCTGCTCGGGGTGGTGGGCGAAGGCGGCGGCGTTGACGGCCAGCCAGGCGGCGTCGTCCTGGCCGGGGACGAAGGCGCGGACGGTGACGCCCTCGGGCAGCACCGGTTCGGGCAGCTCGAGGTCGGTCAAGGACCGCCGCATCTGGCGCAGTTCGCGGAACAGGGTGAGGCCCAGGACCTGGGCGAGGTGGCGGGCGGCGGAGTGGCCGCCGTGGGCCCACACCCGCAGCCGCTTGCCGGACACGGCGAGCAGGGCGGAGCCGAGGGCGCGGCCGTGTCCGTGGCCTCGGTGGGAGGGGTGGACGACCAGTTCGGCGGCGGGCGCCTCGACGGGGTCGGTGTCCTCCAGCTGGGCGTAGCCGACGAGTTCCCCGTCGACGGTGAGGACCAGGTGGGAGACGCCCTCCCGGGCGCCGCCGCGCAGTTGGAGCCGGCCTTGTTCGGACACCGCCTGCTGACCGTCCGTCCGGGCGGCCTCCGCGAGCAGGTCGAGGACGGCATCGGTCTGTTCGGGGGAGAGCGATGAGAGGGTCTCGAGGGATCGGGAGCCGTGGGGCCGTGCGATGTCGTCGCTGGTCATGCGTACGAGGGTAAGGGTCGGGTGCCGCAAAGTGGGGGCAAAGCGGAGGGTAAAGGGAAACCAGGATGTAACCGTGAACCCCCTGTCGCGCTACGCGCGTTGACCTTAGGCTGCACGCCGGACGGAAGCCACCTACGTCAGCCGACAGCCACTCATCTCAGCCGATTCCAGGGGGGCGCATGCCAGCCACATCCCAGCCGTATCCGAGCCGCAGACGTCGTACGTACCGACTGGTCGCGGCCGCCGCCACGCTCGCCACCGCGGGCGCGCTGGCCGCCGCCCTCCCGGCGGACGCGCACGACGGGCGGCACGGAAAGCCGCTGCCGAGCCGTTACCAGGACGTGCAGCTGCTGTCCTTCAACGATCTGCACGGCAACCTCGAGCCGCCGTCCGGTTCGTCCGGCCGGGTCACCGAGCTGCAGGCGGACGGTACGACGAAGACGATCGACGCGGGTGGGGTCGAGTACCTCGCGACCCATCTGCGGGAGGCCCGCAAGGGCAACAAGTACTCGATCACCGCGGCCGGCGGTGACATGGTCGGTGCCTCTCCGCTGATCTCGGGCCTGTTCCACGACGAGCCCACCATCGAGGCGCTGAACAAGCTGGACCTGGACGTGACCTCCGTCGGCAACCACGAGTTCGACGAGGGCGCGAAGGAACTGGCCCGGCTGCAGAACGGCGGCTGTCACCCGACGGCCGGCTGCTACACGGACAAGAAGTTCAAGGGCGCCGACTTCCCCTACCTGGCGGCGAACGTCCTGGACGAGAAGACCGGCAAGCCGATCCTCAAGCCGTACTACGTCTGGAAGAAGAAGGACGTCAAGATCGGCTTCATCGGGGTGACGCTGGAGGACACCCCGGGTGTCGTCTCCGCCGAGGGCGTCAAGGGCCTGAAGTTCAAGGACGAGGTCGAGACGATCAACAAGTACGCCAAGGAGCTGCAGAAGCAGGGCGTGAAGTCGATCGTGGCGCTGATCCACGAGGGTGGTCTGCCGGCCTCGGGCGCCTACAACTACAACTGCGACTCCCCGGGCGCGGGCGGCGGCATCTCCGGTCCGATCGTCGACATCGCGAAGAACATCTCCCCGTCGGTGGACGCCCTCGTCACCGGTCACACGCACGCCGCGTACGTGTGCACCATCCCGGACCCGGCGGGCAACCCGCGCATGGTCACCTCGGCCGCGTCCTTCGGCCGGCTCTACACGGACACCACGCTGACGTACGACCGCTTCACCGGTGACATCGCGCGGACGGCCGTGAAGTCGCCGCAGTCGGTGAACCACGTGGTCACGCGGACCGTCGCCAAGGCGCCCGACATGACCGAGCTGATCGGCAAGTGGAACACGCTGGCCGCCCCCGTCGGCAACCGTGCCATCGGCCACATCTCGGCCGACATCCCCAACACGGGCACCGAGTCCCCGATGGGTGACCTGATCGCGGACGCGCAACTGGCGTACGGCAAGGGCCTCGACGCCGGGACCGACCTCGCGCTGATGAACCCGGGCGGTGTCCGGGCCGGCCTCACCTACGCGGCCAAGGGCGACGAGGGTGACGGTGTGGTCACGTACGCCGAGGGCTTCACCGTGCAGCCGTTCTCCAACACCGTGAACCTGCAGGACTTCACCGGCGCCCAGCTGATCCAGGTGCTCAAGGAGCAGGTGAGCGGGTCCAACGCGAGCGCGCCGAAGATCCTCCAGCCGTCCGCGAACCTGACGTACACCCTGGACCTGACGAAGACCGGCGCCGACCGGGTCGTCACCGACTCCGTCAGGGTGAACGGCGCGGCCGTCGACCCGGCCGCCACCTACCGCATCGCGACGAACAGCTTCCTCGCGGGCGGCGGCGACGGCTTCACCACCCTGGGCCAGGGCACGAACGACCTGGTCGGCACCGACGACCTCGCCGCACTGGAGCAGTACCTGACGGCCAACTCCTCGGCCGCGAACCCGATCGCCCCGCCGGTGGCGAACCGGATCACGATCGTGCAGTAGCCCACGACACCGCGTCACAGCGAGGCCGCCGCGTCACCGACGCGGCGGCCTTCGTCGTATTTAAAACCTGTGTGAGTCCCCGATTGGTTCCCCTATCCGTCTGAAAACTTGTCTCAGCCGTAATTCATCGAGGTCTAAGCGGAATCGGCTTTTTCTTCTTCCGGTGTCCCGTAATGTTTTCCATGTCAGCAGCGAACGACGCGAAAGCGAAGAGCGCGAACATCTCGAACGGAGAACACCATGAGCTTCCACAAGATCGCCCCCGTCAAGAAGGCCCCCAAGCACGCTCCGAAGCCGGTCGCCAAGAAGAAGGCCGCCCCGAAGCCCGCTCCCAAGCGCCGCCCGGTGTCCCATAAGGACTGACGCGTAATTCACAGCAGCACATAACCAACACCTAACCAGCACCCATAAACAGAAAGGCAATTCCCATGAGCTTCCGTAAGATCGCGCCGGTCGCCAAGAAGAACTGCAAGTCCGCCCCGAAGCCCGCCGCCAAGAAGAAGGCCGCACCGAAGGCCGCCCCGAAGCGCCGCCCGGTCGCGCACAAGGGCTGAGGGAACGCCACGAGGCGGGGCCACCGGATCCACCGGCGGCCCCGCCTCGGCCATGTACCGGTACCGGAAGGAGTCGTCGACGATGAGGGAAGCCCGTGAGGCCTTCCGCCGTTTCTGGCCGCTGACCCGCGGCGACCGGAGGTGGATGCTGGCGATCGTGGCCTGCGTGGTGGTGTCCGCGCTGGCCGAGACCGCCTCGATCCTGCTGTTCGCCCAGCTCACCGACAACGCCCTGAAGGCCGGCTCGCTCGCCGCCTTCTGGGGCCCCGCCGGCGCCTGGCTGGCCGTGGCCGCGCTGGGCGCGCTCGTCGGCTATCTGGGCAACTCGCTGGCGACCTGGACGGCGGAACGTTTCGTCCTGCGGCTGCGCGCGAGAGCGTTCGCCCATGTCCAGGACCTGCCACCGCACTTCTTCCAGCGGCACCGCCGCGGCGACCTGGTGGAACGCCTCACCGGAGACGTGGAAGCGATCGAACAGCTGGTCGTGTCAGGCGTGGTGGGCACCATCTCGGCAGCCTTCTCGGCGGTCTTCTACGCGGCCGCCGCCCTGTACCTCCGCTGGGACCTGGCCCTCGCCACCTTCCTCCTCGCGCCCCTCTTCCTCCTCGCCGCCCGCCGCTTCTCCGGCCGGATCAAGCAGGCCTCGCAGGACGAACGGGTCGCCGACGGCGCGATCACCTCCGTCGTCGAGGAAGCCCTCGGCAACGTCGTCCTGACGCAGGCGTACAACCGCCGCCGCGACGAGGAAAGGCGCCTGGACCGGGAGGCGCGGGCCTGGATGCGGGCGAGTGTGCGGGGGGCGCGGCTGAGCGAGATGTACGAGCAGTTCGTCGAGGTGGTGGAGACCCTCTGCGTCCTCGCGGTGATCGGCCTGGGCGTCTGGGAGATCTCGGCGGGCCGGATGACCCTCGGCTCACTGCTCGCCTTCGCCGCCTTCATCGGTTACCTCTACCCCCCGGTCCGCAGCCTCGGCCAGCTCGGCCTGACGGTCACCGCGGCCACGGCGGGCGCGGACCGCATCGCCGAGATCCTGGACGCGCAGCCGGCGGTCCGGGACCCCGCGCGCCCGGTCCCGGGCTGGCCGGTCCGGGGCTGGGTCGGCTTCCACGGCGTCACCTTCACCTACCCCGAGGCCCCCCGCCCCTCCCTCCAGAACGTCACCTTCACCGCGGGACCCGGCGAACTGGTCCTGGTCACGGGCGCGAGCGGAGCCGGCAAGTCCACCCTCTCCAAACTCCTCACCCGCTTCTACGACCCCGGCGCGGGCACGATCAGCCTGGACGGCGTCCCCCTCACCGACGTACCGCTGGAGTTCCTCCGCGAGAACGTCGCGCTGCTCCCGCAGCAGACGCTCGTCCTGAACGGCACGATCCGGGAGAACATCGCGTGCGGCCGCCCCGGCGCGTCGGACACGGAGATCGAGCAGGCGGCCCGCGCCGCCGCGGCCCATGACTTCGTCACCGCCCTCCCCGAGGGCTACGACACCCCCGTCGCCCCCGGCACGGCCGCCCTCTCCGGCGGTCAGCTCCAGCGCATCGCCATCGCCCGCGCGATGCTCCGCGCGGCCCCGGTGCTCGTCCTCGACGAACCCACCGCCGGCCTCGACTCGGTGGCCGCCCGGCAGATCGTGCAGCCGCTGCGCCGCCTGATGTCCGGCCGCACGACGATCATGATCACTCACGATCTCAGCCTCGCCCGCGACGCGGACCGGATCCTCGTGGTCGACGGGGGCCGGCTGGTGGACGCCGGCACCCACGACGAACTGATGGGCCGCTGCCCCGCCTACATCCGGCTGACCGAGCCCTGGGCACCGAGCCGCCCGGCGGAGGACACCCTGGTGTTGAGGCTGTGACCGGCCGGGTCAGTTCCTCCGCAGCATGTATCCCAGCCCACGGACCGTCTGGATGAGGCGCGGACCGCCCTGGATCTCCAGTTTCCGGCGCAGGTACATCACATAGACGTCGAGGGTGTTGGAGGACGGTTCGAAGTCGAAGCCCCAGACGTCGCGGAGGATCTGGCCGCGGCTGAGGGCCTTGGCCGGGTGGCGCAGGAGGTACTCCAGGAGGGCGTACTCGGTGCGGGTGAGGTCCAGTAGGCGGCCGGCCCGGGTGACCGTGCGGCCGACCGGGTCCATGGCGACGTCGTGGAAGGTGAGCAGGCCGGGGGCGGCCGGCCCGGCGGGCGGGGGAGTGCGGCGGGTGGCACGACGGAGCAGGGCCCGCACCCGGGCGAGGAGTTCCTCCACGGCGAACGGTTTCATCAGGTAGTCGTCGGCGCCGTTGTCGAGGGCGACGATGCGGTCGCCGACGGCGTCCCGGCCGGTGATCATGAGGATCGGGACCGTGCTGCCGGAGGCCCGGATGCGGCGGGTCGCGGCCAGACCGTCCAGGCCGGGCATGGTGACGTCCATGAGGACCAGGTCGGGGGCGCTGTCGAGGAGAGCCAGGGCGAGGCGGCCGTCATCGGCGAGGACGGTCTCGTAGCCCTCGAACCGCAGCAGCCTGCCGACGCTCTCCCGGATGTCCACGTCGTCGTCGGCGAGCAGGATCCGCCCCGCCGCCCCCGCCCCGGTCCCCGTCACCCGTTCACTCACCAGTTCATTCACCATCCCCTCACGGTGGGGCGGGGGGCTGTGGCCAGGCTGGCACAGGGGTGTGGGTGGGCTGGGATCAGGATGCCGGGATCACCCCGCCGAGGGCGTCCAGTCGCCCAGCCAGTCCGCGACCTCCTGGTCCGCGGCCTGGGCGGCGGTCAGCTGGGGCCGGTTCGCGCTCGCGGCGCCCGCGCCCGCCCCGGTGTTCTGGTACTCGGCGAAACGGTCGTCCTTCCAGGAGAAGCCGCCCATGTCCGACCAGGGGGTCGACTTGACCGCCGCGCCGAGGGTGGAGTTGCGGACGGTGGTCTGCGGGTCGACGGTCGTGTCCCCGCCCGGGTGCCAGTTGCGGCCGAGGAAGAAGGAGGCCGCGGACACGTCACCGCCGATCGAGGAGCGGTTGATGAGGATGCCCCTGCGGCCGGCGGGGGTGCTGGGGGCGGTCACATAGCCCGCCGAGGTTCCGTTCCACCGCTTCTTCAGCGTGATGACGGACTTGTCGACGACGACCGTCGCCCGCCCGAAGACGAAGTCGACGTTGCCGGCGACGTAGGAGTTGGCGATGTAGACCCGGCCGAGCTTGTCCTTGGCGGCGGTCTCCAGCTCCAGGGTGTCCTGGTCGCCGTTCACGATCACCCCGTCGAGGACGATCCGGTCGGCCTGCGTCAGCAGCGCGACCGCCTGGTTCGCGATGTCCTGGTGCTTCGACTCGTCGAAGTCGTTGGTGACGGTGAGGTTGCGGACCTGGGAGTCGTCCGACTGGACGGAGAGGGTGGCGCTGCCAGGGGTGCCGTAGGTCCCCGACCCGTCGGGCTTGGTCATCCCGGCCGCGTTGCCGTACACGATCGTCGTGTCCTTGCGGCTGCCGCCAGAGCCCTGGATGGTGACGTGCGGCTTGTTCGCGGGCACCTTCACGACCTCGCGATACGTCCCGGGCTTCACGGAGATGACGACCCTGGAGGGGTTGTTCGCCGGTACGGCGTCCACGGCGGCCTGGACGGTCCTGTACTGGCCGCTGCCGTCGGCGGCGACGGTGAGCGTCGTGGCGGCCGCCTTGGTCGTCGCGGTCGTCGTGGTCGTCGCGGTCGTGCCCAGGGAACTGCGGGGCCCCACGCCCGACCTGAGGAGAGCGGGGACATCGGCCGTCTTGTCCAGCGTGTAGGAGTAGTACGTCTTCGGGTCCCAGGCGGCGCCGGTACCCCCGCTCTCGTTCTTGCCGGTCGTACCGGAGAAGACGTTCCCGCGCTGGACGAGGGTCGCGGTGCTGTCCCTGACGACCGGGTTGGTGAGGCCCTGGAAGTAGGAGTTCTCCAGCAGCATGTTGGTCCTGCCGCGCGAGTAGTTCCCGTACGACGACTTGATGTCCGTCCCGGCCACGTCCTCCAGGAAGTTGTTGTAGAGGTGCGCGTGGGCGACGTTGTCCGTGGAGGGGTTGCGCTGCTCGGTCTCGCGGATCCAGTTGTGGTGGATGGTGATGTCGGCGGTGACGTTGTCGGTCCAGCCGATGCCGAAGGCCTTGTTCTCCTGGCTGAGCTTGTTCCAGGAGACGGTCAGGTAGGTGGTGTCCTTGCGGCTGTCTATCAGCCCGTCGGCCATGTGCCGGATGTCGTTGTGGTCGATCCACACATGGTGGGCGCCGTCCATCTGGATGCCGTCGTAGTCGTGCTCCTTGTCGTTCCAGACGCCCTGGTACGCGTCCCGGATGGTGAGGTTCCGGATGATCACGTTGTGGACGCCCTGGCCGAGGAAGAAGCCGCCGCCGACGATCTGCCCGCTGGTACCGGACCCGATGATGGTCTTGTTCGACTGGACCTTGATCTCCTTCCCGACCGGGTCCATGTCGATGGCGGCCGCGACGACGATGACGTACGGCTCGCTCGCGGTCGCGTACTTCTCCAGATCGGCGAGGGTCTTCACGGTGACGGTCCTGCCGTCCCGGCCGCCGTACGTCCCGTTCTGCCCGAGCGCGTCGACGGAGGCGAAGCCGTCGGCCGTGGCGGTGGCCCAGGCGGGGGCGGCGGTCGCGGCGGAGGCCCGCGACTGGCCGTCGGTACCAGGCAGACCGCCGTAGGCGAGGACGCCGGCGGCGCCGAGAGCGAGGGGGATGCCGATCGCGGCCATCTTGCGGTGCCTGCGGTGGCGGGGGGTCCGCGTGGTCAAGGGGGACTCCGATCCGGTCAGTTGTGGGCTGAGGGCGATCGGTAGTCGTTGCCGGGGGCGGGAAGGTTGCCACGATCGGGCGAAGTGGTCCGGAAAGGCCCGATGCGGTGCGCTGTGGTATGGCTATGGTGACGCCATGGCAGATCACACGACCATCCAGGTGTCCCGGGCGGCCCGGGACCATCTCGCGCAGGTGGCCAAGGACCGCGGGATGACCCTGGGGCAGCTCGTCGAGGAACTCGCTGCTCAGCAGCTCACGGCGGGGCAGATCACGGAGCGGTTGATGGCCGACCGGCAGGTCGCGAGAGAGGTGATCGGCGTGGACATCACCGACGAGGAGTTCGAGCGGGCGCCCGATGTGCTCGGCAACATCAAACGCATCGCCGCCGAGAAGGCACGTCTCGCGCGGGGCGCCGCCGGGTGATCATTCTGGACACCGGCGCCACCCGTGCCCTCGCCGAGGGGCACAGGACGCTCAACCTCCTCGCCGGCAACATGGCCCGCACCCCGGGTGACCTCCTGCGGATTCCCGCTCTCTGTCTCCTGCGGACGGAGTCGGAGGACGCGGGTGCCGCGCAGCGAGTGCTCTCGTACTCCTCGATCGTCGTCGACCCCCTCGACACGATCTCCTCGGTCACCGTCGGCACCATGATCCGGGACGGCTACGGCGGGGCCGACATCTGCCACGCCCTGTACTGCGCGCTGCCACGCGCCGAGTTCACCGGGATGTCGATCCTGCTGACGACTCGAGAGGACGCCTACCCGCCGGGTGTGGCCACCGTCGACATCGACTCCCCCGGAATGCTCGGCTTCCACTGATCCGCCGCCCCGCTACGGCGCCTCCGGCGTCTCCGGCGGAGGCGTCGGCGCTCCCGGGAGCCGGACCGTCGCCACCGTGCCGCCGCCGTGGGCGCGGGCCAGGGTGACATCACCGCCGGACTGTTCGACCGTGCGGGCCACGATGGAGAGGCCGAGGCCCGAGCCGGGGAGGGCGCGGGCGCTGGGGGAGCGCCAGAAGCGGTCGAAGACGTGGGGGAGTTCGCTCTCGGGGATGCCGGGGCCGTGGTCGCGGACCGTCAGCACACCGCTGGTGAGCTGGACGTCGATCGTGCCGCCCTCGGGGCTGAACTTCACCGCGTTGTCGAGGATGTTGACCACCGCGCGCTCCAGCGCCGCCGGTTCCGCGCGGGTGTACCAGGGCTCGATGGACGCGTTGATCGTCAGCTCCGGGCCGCGCAGCCGGGCCCTGCGCAGGGCCGACTCGACGGTGTCCTCCAGGGAGACGACCTGGACGCGTTCGCCGCGCTGGCCCTCCGAGCGGGACAGCTCCTGGAGGTCGCCGATGAGCGACGCCAGCTCCGTCATCTGCGCCTTCACCGACGCGAGCAGCGCCTTGCGGTCGGCGGCGGGGATCGGGCGGCCGGTCTCCTCGCTGCGGGTGAGGAGCTCGATGTTCGTGCGCAGCGAGGTCAGGGGCGTACGCAGCTCATGTCCGGCGTCCGCGATCAGCTGCTGCTGGAGCTCGCGGGAGTTGGCGAGGGACCCGGTCATCGAGTTGAAGGAGCGGGAGAGCCGGGCGACTTCGTCGTCGGCGTCGTCCTCGACGGGGATGCGGATGCTCAGGTCTTCGGTGCGGGCGACGTGCTCGACGGCCTCGGTGAGCTTGTCGACGGGGCGGAGGCCTGCTCGAGCCACGGCGAGGCCTGCGGCTCCGGCTCCGAGCACTCCGACACCCGAGACGAGGAGCAGGATCAGGGCGAGTTCGTTGAGGGTGGACTGGGTGCCTTTGAGGGGGACCGCGACGGTGAGGGCTGCCTCCGTGAACAACTGGGGCCCGGAGCCCATGCCCTGAGAGACGTACAAGGGCGTGGTCAGCACCCGTACGGCGTTGCCGTCCGCATCGGTGCCGTTGCGCAGGATCCCCTTTCTGCTGCTCACGTTCTTGACCACGTTCTTGTCGGAGTCCGTCGTCTTGATGCGGCCCATGGAGTTCGAGGAGACGCAGGCCTTGCCATTCGCCTGCACCAGCTGGAGGTAGACCTCGTCCCGGATCCGGAAGTCGCCGAAGGTGTCCACGGGGGTCTGAGGGCAGTCGCTGAGGGTGGCTGCGACCGCCTGGGCCTGCTGAGGCCTCGCCGCCTTCTCGAGGTCCTCGTCCAGTTGGTCGTACAGCTTCCCCTGCACGATGAACCAACAGGTCACCGACACCGCCGCCACCGCGAACGCCACAGCGGCGGCGACCAGCATCGAGAGGCGGGCCCGAATCGGGAGGGTCCTGAACCGCCGGAGCAGCTTCTTCACTCCGCGCCGCCCTGTCGCAGCACATACCCCACGCCCCGCACGGTGTGCACGAGGCGCGGCTCGCCGGCCGCCTCGGTCTTGCGGCGGAGGTACATCACGTACACGTCCAGGGAGTTGGAGGACGGCTCGAAGTCGAAGCCCCAGACCGCCTTCAGGATCTGCTCTCGGGTGAGGACCTGGCGGGGATGCGCCATGAACATCTCCAGCAACGTGAACTCGGTGCGGGTCAGCTCCACCGGGCGTCCGCCGCGCGTCACCTCCCGCGTGGCGAGGTCCATGCGCAGGTCGGCGAAGGTGAGGGCCTCGTCCTCCTCCACCGCGGCCGCGCCGGCCGCCGCCGCGTAGGAGCTGCGCCGCAGCAGGGCCCGTACGCGGGCGAACAGCTCGTCCAGCTCGAACGGCTTGACCAGGTAGTCGTCGGCGCCCGCGTCGAGCCCGGTGACCCGGTCGCCGACGGTGTCGCGGGCGGTGAGCATGAGGATCGGGGTCGTGTCGCCGGCCCCGCGGATGCGGCGCGCCGCCGTCAGGCCGTCCATGCGGGGCATCTGGATGTCGAGGACCACCAGGTCGGGGCGGTAGGCCGTGGCCTTCTCCAGGGCGTCGGCGCCGTCGACGGCGACCTCCGTGTCGTAGCCCTCGAAGGCGAGGCTGCGCTGGAGTGCTTCGCGGACCGCCGGCTCGTCGTCGACGATCAGGATGCGCTGGGTGTCACGGTCGCCTTCGGCGGGGCTCATGGGCTGGATCCTCGGGTGCGGTGGGAAGGGCGGGAGAGTCGGGCGGGCTGTGAAGGCTTTCAGCCTCGCATGTCTCCCGGCTGACGCGTAGAGAGGAGGGCGGGGTGAGATCAGCCGCGCATCGCCGTGAGGCGGTTCAGCGGGACCTTGCGCTGGTGCGGGCGGGTCGCGGTGGTGCGCAGCCCCATCAGCTGCGGGGCCGCCACCTCGGGTGCCCGGGTCGGGACCACCGGCGCGTGCAGCTCGTACGCCACGTCGAGGGCCAGGGCGAGGTCGGCCGCGCCGACACCGGTCACCGTGTGCGAAACCTGCTTGATCATGACGTGCTCCCTACGCGTTCGGTGGATGGTCAGCTGTCGGAACCGCCGGCCCGCAGGCTGGCCAGGTCGGACTTGACGGTGTTGATCGGGATGGCGAAGCCGAGGCCGATGCTGCCCGCGTCCGAGGAGGAGGACGCGGAGGCGGAGGAGTACATCGCGGAGTTGATGCCGACGATGTTGCCGCTCGCGTCGATCAGCGCGCCGCCGGAGTTGCCGGGGTTGAGCGAGGCGTCCGTCTGGATCGCCTTGTAGGTCGTGGTGGACGTGCCGGTGTCGCCGTTGAACTGCTGGCCGCCGAACTGGAACGGCCAGTTGCCGCTGCCGTCGCCCTGCTGCTGT
This sequence comes from Streptomyces sp. NPDC002588, assembly GCF_040295925.1. Classification (NCBI taxonomy): domain Bacteria; kingdom Bacillati; phylum Actinomycetota; class Actinomycetes; order Kitasatosporales; family Streptomycetaceae; genus Streptomyces; species Streptomyces sp. NPDC002588. Next base: position 58,795 of record NZ_JBEOWF010000039.1, on the reverse strand, counting down.
TGCTGCTGCTGGCTCTCGTCGGTCGAGACGGTCACGTCCCGGTTGAGGGCGGAGACGATGCCGCTGGTCACGGTGCCGGTCAGGCCTTCGGGGGAGCCGATCGCGACGACCTCGTCGCCGACCTGGACGCCGTCGGAGTTGCCGAGGGTCGCGGGATTCAGGCCGGAGGCGTTCTCCAGCTTGATCAGCGCGAGGTCCTTCTTGCTGTCGGTGCCGACGACCTTCGCGGTGTACGTCTTGCCGTCGCTGGTCGACACCTTGATCGAGGTGGCGCCGGAGATGACGTGGTTGTTGGTGACGATCTCGCCGTCGCTGGTGATGATCACACCGGAGCCGGTGGAGGACCCGTTGCTGAGGGTGGCGCTGATCTCGACGACGCTCGGGCTGACCGCCGCGGCGATCGAGGCGACGTCACCGGTCTTGCTGGACGGCACCACACTGGTCGTGGTGGAGGAGGAGACCACCTGGTCCTTGCCGGTCAGCTCCTGGATGCCGTACGCCGTGCCGCCGCCTATGGCCGCCGCGACGATCGCCACGGCGGCGAGCAGCGCGAGGGGGCCGCGGGTGCGCTTCTTCCTGGGGGCGGGTTCGGCGGCCACCGGTGCCTCGGGGCCGGATCCGCCGCCGTGGCCGTCGCCCGCGCCGGGCGCCGTCTGCCACACCGCGGTCGGCTCGACCACCGGCTGCTGCGCGGTCTGGGCGGTCTGCGCGACCGGCTGGTACGCCGGCGGGGGCGGCCACTCCGGGTTGACGGGAGAAGAGGCCTGCTGCTGCGCGCCCTGGAAGTAGGGGTTCTCGAAGCTCTCGTACTCGCCGCTGCGGCGGATGCTCTCGGTCATGGAAGAAGCTTGTCCCTCGACCATGAGAGCTCGCTGAGTGCTCCCTGAGAAGGCCGCCAGAACCTCGTTCGCCCGATATAAAGAACGATCCGCGCGTTCGGGGCGGCCTCTCAGACAGCTTTCATGCGCAGCCGCACGACCGCCGCAGCACCAGCTGCGAAGGGAACACCTTCAGGCGCTCGCGCCGCGACCCCGTGACCCGCACCCCGTCGTCCAGCACCAGGTCCACGGCCGCCCGGGCCATCGCCGAGCGGTCGGACGCGACGGTCGTCATGGGCGGATCGGCGAGCGCGGCCTCCTTGATGTCGTCGAACCCGATGACCGCCAGCTCGCCGGGCACGTCGATGCGCAGCTCGCGGGCCGCGCGCAGCAGACCGATCGCCTGGTCGTCGGTGGAGCAGAAGACCGCCGGCGGACGCCGGGGGCCGGAGAGTAGCTCCAGAGCCACGCGATACGCGTCGTAGCGGTTGTACGGCGCCTCGAACAGCCGGCCCTCGGTGCTGACGCCGGCCTCGGCCATGGCCTGCCGCCAGCCTTCGACGTGGTCGGAGACGGGGTCGCCGACGGCGGGCGTCTCGGCGGTGCCGCCCATACAGGCGACGTACGCGTAGCCGTGCTCCAGGAGGTGACCGACGGCGAGCCGGGCGCCGCCCAGGTCGTCGGTGACGACGGCGACGTCGTCGATGGCCTCGGGCCGTTCGTGGAGCAGCACCACCCGGGCGTCCCAGGCCTCGATCTCGGCGGCGGCCAGGTCGTTCAGCGCATGGCTGACGAGGATGAGGCCGGATACGCGCATCCCGAGGAAGGCGCGCAGATAGTGCACCTCGCGCTCGGCGACGTAGTCGGTGTTGCCGACCAGGACCATCTTTCCGCGTTCGGAGGCGGCCTGCTCGACCGCGTGCGCCATCTCCCCGAAGAAGGGCTGGCGGGCGTCCGGGATGATCAGGCCTATCAGGTCCGTGCGCCGTGAGGCCATCGCCTGGGCGACCCGGTCGGGCCGGTACCCCAGCTCCTTGATCGCGGCGAGGACACGCTCGCGCGTGGCCGGGGCAACCGGCCGGGGTCCGTTGTTGATGACATAGCTGACGACGGCGGTGGAGGTCCCCGCCAGCCGCGCCACATCGTCCCTGGTCACCTTGGCCACGCGCGGAGTCTACGCGGATGGACCCAGCTCTGGGCAGGGCGTACGTCACCTTCCCTGTGCGGAGACGACGTCTCCGCACAGCGGGGATCGGGGGTGACCGACGGCTACCGGTGAGTACTAGGCCTCCGCCGCGACCTCATCGGCGTCCAGGAGGGCCGAGTTGTCTGCTTCCACCGGTTTTGCCTGCTCGGGCTTGGTCTTCGTCTCGTCCGTGGCGCGCTCGCCCTTCTCGGGCGTAACGAATCGATAACCCACGTTCCGGACGGTGCCGATCAGCGACTCGTGCTCCGGGCCGAGCTTGGCGCGCAGTCGTCGTACGTGCACGTCGACCGTGCGGGTGCCGCCGAAGTAGTCGTAACCCCAGACCTCCTGGAGGAGCTGGGCGCGGGTGAACACCCGGCCGGGGTGCTGGGCCAGGTACTTCAGCAGCTCGAACTCCTTGAAGGTGAGGTCGAGGACCCGGCCCTTCAGCTTCGCGCTGTAGGTCGCCTCGTCGACCGACAGGTCGCCGTTGCGGATCTCCATCGGGGAGTCGTCGTTGACGATCTGCTGCCGGCCCATGGCGAGGCGCAGCCGCGCTTCCACCTCGGCGGGACCGGCGGTGTCGAGAAGGACGTCGTCGATGCCCCAGTCGGCGGTGACGGCGGCGAGGCCGCCCTCGGTGACGACGAGGATGAGCGGACACCCGGGGCCCGTGGAACGCAGCAGCTGGCAGAGGCTGCGGACCTGCGGGAGGTCACGGCGTCCGTCGATGAGGATGACATCGGCACCGGGGGTGTCGACGAGGGCGGGGCCTTCCGCCGGGGCTACGCGCACGTTGTGCAGCAGCAGGCCCAGGGCTGGAAGCACCTCCGTCGACGGCTGGAGGGCATTGGTCAGGAGCAGCAGAGAACTCATACGTCTGGTTCCTCCTCGGTCCCTGCGAGGACGTCTGTGTGCGGTACGGCACCGCTCTGCGATCCCGAAGGCCCGTACACCCGCGGTCACCTGGTGTTTCCCACCCGGTTCCCGTTTCGTATACAACGCGTCCGAAAGCACAAAAGGACCCGGGGGCTACGCTGCCCGAGTCCTCTGCCCAGCAGAATAGCCCACATGAGCAACAGTCCGGCAGGTCATGTGGTGGGTTCCACCGTTCGTCCGAACTACGAGACGGGCAGCCGCACACCATTGCGGACGTTTCTGACCACCGCAGACGGGATTTCCATCGATTCCGTATACGACCCGAGTGCGGCTGTATACGACTCCTCCGCGCCACCCGGAGGTCACCTCGTGTTCGTGATGGCCCATGGCTTCACGGGGGACGTCGACCGTCCTCATGTTCGAAGAGTGGTGGACGCCCTCGCCCGGTACGGCGCCGTCGTCACCTTCTCCTTCCGCGGCCACGGCCGCTCCGGCGGCCGCTCGACGGTCGGCGACCGGGAGGTGCTCGACCTGGCGGCGGCGGTGGAGTGGGCCCGTGAGGTGGAACCGCACGCGCGCGTGGTGACGGTCGGCTTCTCCATGGGCGGCTCGGTGGTCCTGCGGCACGCGGCCCTGCACACGGGGACGGTCGGCGCCGTGGTCTCCGTCAGCGCCCCCGCCCGCTGGTACTACCGGGGCACCGTGCAGATGCGCCGGGTGCACTGGCTGATCACCCGCCCCGAGGGCCGCCTCCTCGGCCGCTTCGGTTTCCGCACCCGTATCCACCACCGCGGCTGGGACCCCGTACCGCTCTCCCCGACGGAGGCGGTCCCCAGGATCGCCCCCACCCCGCTGCTGATAGTGCACGGCGACCGCGACGGCTACTTCCCCCTGGACCACCCCCGGATGCTCGCCGAGGCCGCCGGTGACCACGGCGAACTCTGGGTGGAGCCGGGCATGGGCCACGCCGAGCAAGCGGCCGACGACGCCCTGCTGGCCCGCATGGGGGACTGGGCGGCGTCGCGGGCGGGCTAGCCTGACTCCTGACGAGTACGACGACGACTCATGACGACTGACGACGACTGATCACGACGACTTGAGGGACGAGATGCCAGAGGTCACGGTGCGCTACTGGGCCGCCGCGAAGGCCGCGGCCGGGGTCGCCGAGGAGCCGTTCGACGCGGCCACCCTCGCCGAGGCCCTGGACGCCGCGCGTACGCGACACCCCGGTGAACTCACGCGTGTCCTGCGGCGATGCTCCTTCCTCGTCGACGGTGATCCCGTGGGCACCCGCGAACATGAGACGGTACGGCTGGCCGACGGCGGCACGGTCGAGGTGCTCCCGCCGTTCGCAGGAGGGTGACGATGAGCGACCAGCAGCCGTATCAGCAGCCGCACCAGGGCTACGACCAGCAGGGGTGGCCCGGGCAGCAGCAGGGCTACGACGACCCGCAGGCCGCCCAGCTCCAGTACACGCAGCAGTGGCAGGGCCAGACCTGGGAGACCAGCGTCCAGCCGCCGGTCACCGCGGCGGACCCCGCCGAGCCCCAGTGGCAGCAGCCCGCCCCGGAGTGGCAGCAGCAGGCACAGGCGTACGGCGGTCAGCAGGCGCAGGCACAGGCGTACGGCGGTCAGCAGGCACAGCCGCAGCCGCAGCCGCAGGCCTACGGCGGTCAGCAGCCGTCCGCCCCGGCCCAGGTCCCGCAAGGCGGCGAAGCCGGATACGGCCCCGCCACCCTCGCCGGCAACGCACGCGTCACCGACGCCCAGCGGGCCCGGCTGGAGGGCCGTTCGCCGATCATCGAGCCCGGTATGCAGCCCGCGGTGCTCACCGCGCTCCTCGGCCTGCTCCTCTCCGGCGCGGCGGCCGTCGGCTCGTACGCCCTCCTCGTCCCGCTCGTCGTCCTGCAGGCCGTGACGGCCGCGGGCTGGTTCCGGCTGAACGGCATGTGGCCGGCCCGGCAGGGCATCGCGCTCGCCTTCCTCGGCGCGCTGGTCTCCGACGTCGCGCTGCTCGTGGCCGGCCGGGAGAACGCCCCCGCCGCGATCCTCGGCACGCTGGGCGTGTGGGTGCTGCTCTGTCTGGTCCTCCAGCTGCGCTCGCACGCCGACCCGGACGAGCGCATGTACGGCCTGATGGCGACCGTCGCCTCCTCCGCGCTGGCGATCCTCGCCACCGGGCACCTCGGCGCCGACCCCGACGCGGTGTCCGTGGGCGCCGCGGCCGTCGCGGTGGCCGTCCTGGCCCGCGCGCTGCCGCTGCCGACCCCGGCCTCCGTCGTCGTGTCGCTGCTCGCCGCCACGGGCGCGGGCATCGCGGTCGGCGGGATGACGGACCTCGGCACGGGGGGCGCCGCGCTCGGCGCGGGCGCGGCGGTGTGCGCGCTGATCGGCCACCGGGTCGCGAGCTACGACTACCCGTCCCGCTTTGTCCACTTCACCGCGGGCGTGGCCCTGCCGCTGGCGGCCGCCGCACCGGCCGTGTACGTGCTGGGGCGGGCGCTGGGCTGAGCAGGCCCGGGTAAGCGGTAGGGCAGGGTCTGTCACAGCTGATCGACAATCCCCCGGGCGCCGTTCCCCACAGGGTTACGGTGGGTCGTCAGACCGACTGTCGGGCCATCCGGGGGACCAACGGCAATGCGTGCGCTTCGAATACTGCTGATCGTCGTCGTGGTGCTGGGCGGCCTCTTCGTCCTGGCGGACCGGCTCGCCGTCCACTTCGCCGAGGGCGAGGTGGCGGACAAGCTGAGGACCACGGAGAGCCTCGACAGCACCCCGGACGTGTCCATCAAGGGCTTCCCCTTCCTCACCCAGGTCGCCGGCGGCTCCCTGGACGACGTCGAGGTCGGCATCACGGACTACCAGGCGGCCACCGGCATCAGCGGGCAGACGATCCGCCTCGACGACCTCAAGGCGGACATGAAGGGCGTCGACTTCTCCGGCGACTACAGCTCCGCCACCGCCGCCTCGGCCACGGGCACGGCGAGCATCGCCTACGACGAGCTGCTGAAGACCGCCAAGTCCGAGCCGACCCAGGTCACGCCGGGCCTCACCGCCAATGTCATCGGGCTCTCCGACGGCGGCAACGGCAAGATCAAGGTGACCGTCGAGGCGACCGTGCTCGGCGTCAAGCTGAAGCAGCCCGTCTCCGTGCTCAGCACGGTCACCGTGGAGGGCGACACCGTCCGGGTGCACGCCGACTCGCTGCCCGACTTCCGCGGGGTCACGGCCGCCGAGAACGAGGTGCGCACGATCACCGACTTCGAGCAGAAGATCGACGACCTGCCCGGCGGGATCCGGCTGGACAAGGTCGAGGCGGGGAAGAACGGTGTGGAGGTCACGGTGAAGGGTTCGAACGTGCGGCTGGCCGGGTAGGACCCGGTCCGGCTGTGGACCTGCGGTGTCCGTCAGACGAGACGCCACCGTCCGTACCGTAGAAGTGGTCGTGGGCACACGCGCCCGGAGATGGTGCGGGAACGGCTCCGGCGCATTGCTCATCCCACTATCCGGACGATCGCGTCTCATCATCCGGCCAGCTGGTGACACGCCCGCCTGTCCGTCCCTACGATCGACCGCATGATGCAGCGACAGGCGGATCTCACGAAGCGGCGGGCAGTAGACCTGTGCCGTGTCGCCGCCATGCTCTGTCGCACCGTCTGAAGCGGCACGCCGCCGGCGTTCCGCGCCTCCCGGCGCCCTCGATCCGAGGGCATCCGTGCGTCGGCCGCCGGCGAGACCCGGCCGCGCACCCCTCACTTTCTTGCACACCCCCGCCGCAACTGCCCCGGAGGAGAACGAGCATGAGCCGCACCGACGTCCTGGTCGACGCAGACTGGCTGCAGGACCACCTGGACGACGAGAACATCGCCGTCGTAGAGGTGGACGAGGACACGTCGGCCTACGAGAAGAACCACATCAAGAACGCGATCCGGATCGACTGGACCAAGGACCTCCAGGACCCGGTCCGTCGTGACTTCATCGACCAGGAGGGCTTCGAGAAGCTCCTGTCGAAGAAGGGCATCGCCAACGACACCCTGGTGATCCTCTACGGCGGCAACAACAACTGGTTCGCGTCCTACGCGTACTGGTACTTCAAGCTGTACGGCCACGAGAACGTCAAGCTCCTCGACGGCGGCCGCAAGAAGTGGGAGCTCGACGCCCGCGAGCTGGTCGACGGCACCGAGGTCCCCGAGCGCGCGGCCACCCAGTACACGGCCAAGCCGCAGGACACCTCCATCCGCGCCTTCCGTGACGACGTCGTCGCCGCGATCGGCTCGCAGAACCTGGTCGACGTCCGCTCGCCCGACGAGTTCTCCGGCAAGCTGCTGGCCCCCGCGCACCTGCCGCAGGAGCAGTCGCAGCGTCCGGGCCACGTCCCGTCCGCCCGCAACATCCCGTGGTCCAAGAACGCCAACGACGACGGCACCTTCAAGTCGGACGACGAGCTCAAGGAGCTCTACGCCGAGGAGAGCGTCGACCTGGCCAAGGACACCATCGCCTACTGCCGCATCGGCGAGCGCTCGGCCCTGACCTGGTTCGTCCTGCACGAGCTGCTCGGTGTCGAGAACGTCAAGAACTACGACGGCTCCTGGACCGAGTACGGCAGCCTCGTCGGCGTCCCGATCGAGCTCGGCGCCAACAAGTAAGTCAACACACCCGCAAACCCGACCGGCCTTCCTTCCGGTCAGACCCCTTATGGAGAAAGACATGTGCGGAGCGAAGGCCGGCGGCCCGGACGCCTCGACGATCAAGCCCGGTGAGACCACGATCCAGGGCCAGGTGACCCGCGACGGCGAGCCGGTGGTCGGATACGTCCGTCTGCTCGACTCGACCGGCGAGTTCACCGCGGAGGTCCCGACCTCCGCCACCGGACAGTTCCGCTTCTACGCGGCCGAGGGCACCTGGACCGTACGCGCCCTCGTCCCCGGCGCCACCGCGGACCGCACGGTCGTCGCCCAGCAGGGTGGCCTCGCGGAGGTCGCGATCGCGGTCTGAGCAAGGCTCGCGAAGGGCCGCACCCCACGGGGTGCGGCCCTTCGGCGTCCCCGGACCTACCCTGAACCTATGTACGCACGACGCCGGCACGTGTACTTCGCCATGATGGGCACCTGCATCGGCTTGTTCGTCCTGGCCTGGGGAGTCGTCCGCATCTGGTCGGTCCCGGTGGCCGTCGGGATGTGCCTGGTCGCCATGGTCATCCCGCCGCTCGCCGCGATGGTCGCCAACCGCCGGGGGCCCGAGGACCGCTGGTGGGACGACCCCTCGGGCGACCCCAAGTCGGACGAGTGGTGGGACGAACTGGACGGCAGGAAACGCCCGCGGTAGGAAGGCGGGCATGTCGCCGACGAGGCTTTCCACCGTGGTGCTGGACGCACCCGACGCGCACGAGCTCGCCGCCTTCTATCTCCGGCTGCTCGGCTACGAGGTCCGTACCGAGGAGCCCCACTGGGTCCTCATCGGCCCTCCGCCCGGCACCGCGGGCACGGCGCTGTCCTTCCAGACCGAACCCGCCTACGTGCCGCCCGTCTGGCCCACCCGCCACCCCGGCGACCAGCAGATGATGCTGCACCTCGACATCCAGGTCGACGACCTCGGGAGCGAGACCGCGCGGGCGGTGGCGGAGGGCGCCGTACTCGCCGCGCACCAGCCGCAGGACGACGTACGCGTCCTGTTCGACCCGGCCGGTCACCCCTTCTGCCTGTGGGCCGAGACGGCCCAGGAGGCTCAGTAGACGAGCGCCTGCGTCTCGTCCCCCATCGCCTCCTGTACGAACACCTGTGCCCCAGCGATCCGGACGCCCTCGATGACGTCCTTCTCGGTGATGTCCCGCCGGGCCGCGCACTGGGTGCACAGGGTCAGCCGGCCGCCGGCCAGGACCGAGTCGATCAGGTCGGGCAGCGGGGCCGCGTGCGGCAGCTCGAACTCGGCGGCCCGGCCCGGCAGCGCGAACCAGGCGGACTCCCCGGTCAGCCACAGCGAGACGTCCACCCCGCTGGCCACGGCCACCGCCGCGACCGTGAACGCCTGAGAGCACCGCTCGGGGGCATCGGCCCCCGCCGTCACCTTGATCACGAGCTTCTTCGCCATGCCCGAATCGTAATCAACTCCCTTACAACTCCGTGCGTTGACCATGGGTCTCCTGTGCAGCGCGAGACGGAAAGCGCGCTCCATGTTCTGAGGGGGATGCGGTGGAAGGTCCGGAAAGGGCCGAGGGTTCGGAGCCCGCAGAGGTATCAGCAGAGACAACGGCAGAGGCGTCAGCAGAGGCATCAGCGGAGGTGGCAACGGCGTCGGCAGGGGCGATCGGCGACGTGGAGGCGGTCGGCAGCGACACGGTGGAGGCACCGCGGGACGCCGTGGCGGCCGAGGCCGTCGCGGAGGCGCCCCGTCGTCGTGGCCGGGCGGTGCTGACCGTCGCCGTGGCCGCCGTGCTCGGCGTGATCGCGGGCACCTGCACCGGGTACGTCGTCCAGGCGGGCCGTGAGCCCACGCCGCTGCCGCCGCTCTCCCAGCCCGTCGTCGGACAGGCGAAGGGCGAGGTCGAGCCGCTGTCGGCGGCACAGGACCGCAAGGTCAGAACGGACGGCGACCTGCGCAAGCTGCTCGTGTCCCGCCCCAAGGGTGTCCGGGACACCGAGGTTCCCGAGGGCTGGATGGACATCTCCGAGTACGCCGAGAGCTACGACCGGCCCGCGAACGCCTTCACCAACCTCAACGGTGACGAGTTCCGCCGCGTCGCCACGACCTCGTGGCGGGAGGGGGAGACGTTCAGCGCCTGGGTCTACCTCGCGCAGTTCCGCGAGGACAGCAAGATCGGGGCGTCCGAGTGGGCCGGGAGCGGCGTCTACTGGGCCGAGAAGACGGACGACACGCGCAGCTGGCCCCTCCCCGGCACCGGGGACGGGATGGCGTACGTGCATGACACCCCCGAGCGCAAGGCGGGCTACCTCCCCCTGTACGCGGCGGAGGCGCACGCCTGGCGCGGTGACATCTGCATGGAGATCTGGCTCTACGACAGCAGACCGATCCCCAAGCAGAAGATCATGGACCTGGCGGAGCGGCAGGTGGGCAAGCTGTGAGCGAGCACACCGAGCACACCGAGCACACCGAGCACACCGAGCACACCGAGCACACCGAGGTCATCGAAGGCACGGTGGCCGTACCCGAGACCGAGCCGGTCGCCGAGCGGCTGGAACGCAAGGTCCGCCGCAACGGCCGGGTCTTCGCCGTCGCCGGATCCGTGCTGCTGGCGTGCGCGCTGGTCGGCGGGGTCGGCTACACGGTGGTGACCGTCCAGGACGCCGACCGCGATCCGGGCAGGCCGACGTGGAAGTTCCCGGACACGGACGCCGAAGAGAAGAAGACATCGCAGGCCACGGGGTTGCGGGCACTGTTTCTGCCGTTCGAGAACGACGGGTACTTCCCGGGGCCGGACGTGGGCTCGTTCGGCAACGACACCGAGCTCAGCGGCGCGCAGGCCACCGCCTTGCGCAAGGAGTCGATCAAGGAACTGCCCAAGTCCACCCGGGAACGGATGGAGAAGCTGATCGACAAACAGCGGATCCAGGGCATGGCCATGCGCAGCTATGTCGCCACGTACGGCCAGGCGATCGACAGCACGCAGACGTTCACGGTCACCGTCACGCTGCAGCGGATGCAGAACCGCGCCGCGGTGCAGGACGTCGCGACCTCGTTCAGCGAGTTCCTCGCCGCCACCGACCTCTTCCGCGAGGGGCCGAAGATCAAGGAGCACAAGGACGCGCGGTGCTTCCTGACGCCCAAGGGCAAGGACGAGGAACTGGACGGCGCGTTCTGTTCCGCGTACGTCGGGGACATCCTGGTCAGCGCCACCGCGAGCGGCCCCAGCCCGCTTGACGCCGACAACGTCACCGGCTTCCTGGCAGCCCAACTCGACCGCATCGACGCCCCGGGACAGTCCGTATGACCGACACCTCACAGCCCAGCCCCACCCCCGAGACTCCCGCCACCCCCGACACCCCCGAGGCACCGGCCCCGGAGCAGCCGATGGCCGCCGACAGCGCTGCCGCTGAGGACTCCGCCCCCGAAAGCCCCGCACCCGAAAGCCCTGCCGCCGGCAGGAAGCGGCGGGGCCTGTGGGTCGGGGTGCGGTGGGGGGTGGCCGTTGCCGTCTTTGCCGCGGTGGGGGCCGCAGCCGCGTACGGGATCACCGGGATGAAGCGCACCGACGTTCCGGGACTGGCCACGGAGTCGGACGGGCGATGGGCGTATCCGCAGATCACCCTGCCGCCGCTGCCCTCCGGGAAGCCGGGACCGTCCGACAGCGGCAACGTGGCCGACGCCCACTACGCGGATCTGCGCGCCCTGGTGCTGCCCGCGCCCGAGGGCGCGACGGACGACAAGGCGTTGCGAGGGACGGACGGCTTTCTGGCCACCAAGGACTTCCTGTCCGTGTACGAGGGGGAGGAGGACCGGGAGGACGCCGGCCAGGTGCTGACCGATCACGCCCTGCGGCACATCGCCGCCCGCGGCTGGACCACCGAGGACGGCACCCGTACCCGGATCTACCTGCTCCAGTTCGGCACCGGCACCCTGGCCAACGCGGTCTACGGCAAGTTCACCGGCTACGCCGCCCCCTCCTACGCGCTGCGCGGCGCGGCCGAGACCGAGTTCGACGACGCCTACCCGACCGCCGCCGACCCTCTGGACATCACGCGTTCCGCCTACGACGAGGCGAAGCCGTACGGCGCCGAGCAGGTCCGGCAGGCGTACGTCCGGGTGGGTGATGTCATCGCCCTGGTCGTCCAGTCCCGCAAGGGCAGCGCCGAGGCCGTCCCCTTCCAGCAGACGGTGGCACTGCAGAGCCAGCTGCTCGGCTGAGGACCTCGTGGGGAGGGCCGGACCCCGGCCGCGTAAGCTGGGGTCCGGCTCTGTGTATGTACGCTCACCCTCGCTCAAGGAGCACCCGTGGAGATCTTCTTCGAAACCCTGCTGGTCCTGGTCTGCGTCGGCGTGCTCGCCTTCGCCGGTCTGACCGTGAAGAAGCTGTACCAGGGCCAGCGCTGACCCACGTCTAGGAACCGCCACTCATGATCGAGATCCCGTCCGACCTCCACAAGGACCTCGTCCCCCTCGCCTTCCTGCTGGGCACCTGGGCGGGCGCGGGTGTGCACGACTTCCCCGGCTCGGAGAAGTGCAACTTCGGCCAGGAGGTCACCTTCACCCACGACGGCCGGGACTTCCTGGAGTACCACTCCCACACCTGGGCCCTGGACGGCGACGGCAACAAGGTCCGGCCCCTGGAGTCGGAGTCCGGCTTCTGGCGGATCGCCGACGCCCGCAAGGTCGAGGTCACGATGACCCGCGACGACGGCGTCATCGAGATCTGGTACGGCGAGCTGGCCGACAAGAAGCCGCAGATCGACCTGGTCACGGACGCGGTGGCCCGCACGGCCGCCTCCCGCCCCTACTCCGGCGGCAAGCGGCTCTACGGCTACGTCAAGAGCGACCTGATGTGGGTCGGCGAGAAGCAGACCCCCGAGGTCGAGCTGCGCCCCTACATGTCGGCCCACCTGAAGAAGGTCGTGACCCCGGAGGAGGTCGAGCGCTGGGCCAAGGCCCTGCCCGACGACATGCCGGACGACGGCATCGCTTTCTTCAAGTGACCCGAGGCGATCTTTCCTCGGTGGATCGGTGTCCGAGCCGCATGCCCGGGAGGATGCTCCCGGGCGGCTGACGTGGTTCTAGACTCTGTGGTGTGGTGAGCACCGACTGGAAGAGCGACCTCAGGCAGCGTGGCTACCGGCTGACGCCGCAGCGGCAACTCGTGCTCGAAGCCGTGGACACCCTGGAGCACGCGACCCCCGACGAAATCCTCACGGAAGTGAAGAGGACGGCGTCGGGGGTCAACATCTCCACCGTCTACCGGACCCTGGAGCTCCTCGAGGAGCTCGGGCTGGTCAGCCATGCCCATCTCGGGCACGGCGCTCCCACCTATCACCTCGCCGACCGGCATCACCACATCCATCTGGTCTGCCGGGACTGCGAGAACGTCATCGAGGCCGATGTGGCGGTGGCGGCCGAGTTCACCGCCAAACTGCGCGACACCTTCGGCTTCGAGACCGACATGAAGCACTTCGCGATCTTCGGCCGCTGCAAGGACTGCTCGCTCAAGGCCTCAGCCGCCAGGACTTCGACTGCCAAGCCTTCGACCACCAAGCCTTCGACCACCAAGCCTTCGACCACCAAGGCTTCGATTACCGAGTCGTAGGCTTGTCTGTATGAAGAGCCCCCTGCTGTCCCTGCCCGGCGCCGTCCCCGCCGAGGGGGTGGATGAAGGTGTCGCCGCCCACTACGGCGACCTGTTCCGCGAACAGCGCGCCCTCGCCGACGGCACCGGTTTCGTCGACCTCTCGCACCGCGGAGTCATCACCGTCACCGGCGAGGACCGCCTCAGCTGGCTGCACCTGCTGCTCACCCAGCACGTCAGCGAACTCCCCACCGGACAGGCCACCGAGGCCCTGATCCTGTCCGCCCACGGCCACATCGAGCACGCGCTCTACCTGGTCGACGACGGAGAGACGGTCTGGGCCCATGTCGAGCCCGGCACCACGGACGCGCTGATCACGTACCTGGAGTCGATGAAGTTCTTCTACCGGGTCGAGGTCGCCGACCGCACCGCGGACACCGCCGTCGTCCATCTCCCGGCCGGCTCCATCGCCGCGGTGCCCGAAGGCGTCGTCGTGCGTGAGACGCCGTACGGCCGCGACCTCTTCCTGCCCCGCGCCGACCTGGAGCCGTACGCGGAGAAGGCCGGGCCTCCGGCCGGGATCCTGGCGTACGAGGCGCTGCGCGTCGAACAGCACCGGCCGCGTGTCGGCTTCGAGACCGACCACCGCACCATCCCGCACGAGCTGGGCTGGATCGGTACGGCCGTGCACCTGCAGAAGGGCTGCTACCGCGGCCAGGAGACCGTCGCCCGGGTGCAGAACCTGGGCAAGCCGCCCCGTCGCCTGGTCTTCCTCCATCTCGACGGCAGCGAGGTCCACCTCCCCGTCGCCGGCACCGAACTCCGGGTCGCCGACGGGGCCCCCGACGGCCGCAAGATCGGTTTCATCACGACGTCCGTCCGCCACCACGAACTGGGTCCGGTGGCCCTGGCCCTGGTGAAGCGGAACGTCCCGGTGGACGCCCCGCTGATGGCGGACACCACGGCGGCCGCCCAGGAAGTCGTCGTAGAGCCTTAGAACGCAAGCCCCCCTGGAACTCCCGGAACCCTAGATCTCGATCAGGACCGTGAAAGGGCCGTCGTTCGTCAGTGCCACCCTCATCTGCGCGCCGAACCGGCCCGTCGCGACCGTCGCCCCCAGCGCACGCAACCGCGCCACCACCTCGTCCACCAGGGGCTCGGCGACCGGGCCGGGGGCGGCCGCGTTCCAGGTGGGCCGGCGGCCCTTGCGCGCGTCGCCGTACAGTGTGAACTGGCTGATCACCAGCAGCGGCGCGTCGATGTCGCTGCACGACTTCTCGTCCTGCAGCATGCGCACCGACCACAGTTTGCGCGCGAGCTGCGCCGCCTTCTCCTTCGTGTCCTCGTGGGTCACCCCGACGAGGACGCACAGCCCCTCGCCGGTGATCTCCCCGACCGTCTCCCCGTCCACGACGACGCTCGCGCCGTCCACTCTCTGCACCACCGCTCGCATGCGGACCATCATGCCGGTCGCCCCGCACACCCCCTCCGGGGGCCCATTTTTGATCCTTTAGGCCCTGTCTGGGGCCGTTCGGGGGGACTCGGTCACGTGGTGGCGACTCGGGGTGGCACGATGCTTCCACCACACGCCGGTCGAGGGGACGGTAGAGGGACATGAGCACACCGAGTACCGGGCGGCCGACGGCACACCGGCCGCCTTCCCAGCGCGGCGACAGCCCCGGGCCGCCCGCGGATCCGCCCGAGCACGACCTCGTCCGGCTGAGCCTGCCCGAGCTGCGCACCCTGCGCCAGGGCGCCCAGCGCGACGAGGCCGACCTCAGCTATGTACGGAGGCTGCTCCAGGGGCGGATCGACATCCTGCGCGCCGAGCTGGCCCGCCGCTCCCCGACGGGCGCGGCCTCCGTGGTCGAGCGGCTGCCGGAGATCCTCACCGACGCCCCGGCCCGCCACCGCTCCTCCGCCCGCCATGTCACCCTGGGCACCCCGCACAGCGAGGAGTACGGCCGCCTCGCCGCCGACATGCTCGCCGACGTCGAACTCTCCGACCTCGACGCCCGAACCGACCCCGAACTCCACACCGCGATGGACCGTCTGGAGCGCTACGAGCAGCAGGTCTCCCGCCACCGCCAGCACCTGCAACGCACGGCCGACGACTGCGGCGCGGAGATCACCCGCCGCTACCGCGAGGGCGAGGCCCAGGTGGACGACCTGCTGGTGTAGCGAGCGGTGCCGTCCCTGGGCGGCGGGGAAAAACCCGGCGACACCCACCCGCGCCGAACCTACGGTGGCCCCATGGACGTCCGCCTCATCGCCCCCACCGCCCCTGAACTCGCCGACTGGCTCCGCACCCTGGACACGGGCTTCCTCCGTCCCCCCGTCGTCTCGGAAGAGGCCTTCGCGGCCCGCCGCACCACCCTCGAGGACGCCCGCTCCCGCGTCTACGGTGCCTTCGACGCCGGCCGCTGTGTGGCGACCTTCCGTTCCTTCCCCCAGGAGCTCACCGCGGTGGGCGGCAGGCCCGTCCCGGCCGACGCGATCTCCAACGTCACCGTCAGCCCCACCCACCGCCGCCGCGGTCTCCTCACCCGCCTGATGTTCGAGGACCTGACGGCCGCGAAGGACCGGGGGGACGTCGTCGCCACCCTCATCGCCGCCGAGTACCGCATCTACGGACGCCACGGCTTCGGCCCCGCCACCACGATGACCGAGTGGACGGTCGACGTCGCGCGCTCCGGTCTCGACCCGCGCGGCACGGTCCCCCTGGCCGGCGGCCGGATCGACCTGGCCGACGGCGAGGAGGTCCGCAAACTCGGCCCCGAACTGCACGGGCGGCTGCGCCTCGCCCAGCCCGGTGCCGTCAGCCGCGCCCACCGCTGGTGGGACCTGAACACCGGGGTGCTGCGGCTGCACGGCGAGTGGACCGAGCCGTACTACGCCGTGTACCGCTCGGCGGACGGCGAGGTCGAGGGCATGGTCTCCTACACGGCGGACGACAAGTGGAGCGACGCCAAGCAGCCGCTGAACACGGCCTCGGTGAACTGGCTGCTCTCGGTGACCCCGGCCGCGGAGCGCGCGCTGTGGCACTACCTGTGCTCGATCGACTGGATCACCCGGGTCAGGTCGGGCTTCCGGTCCCCCGACGACCTGCTCCCGCTGCTGCTGCCGGATCCGCGCGCGGCGACCATCACCACCCAGGCGGACTGGCTGTGGGTGCGGCTGCTGGACGTCGTACGGGCTCTGGAGGCGCGGACCTACGACGCGACGGGCACGCTGGTCCTGGAGGTCGTCGACCGGGCCGGCCTGGCCGGGGGCCGCTATCTGCTGGACGCGGCCCCGGACGGCGCCTCCTGCGTGCCGACGACCCGCACCGCCGACCTCACGCTGGACGTGGCCGAGCTGGCGTCGCTGTGGCTCGGCGACCAGTCCGCGGCGCGGCTCGCGGCGCTGGGCCGGCTCCGGGAAGAACGAGCGGGCGCCGCCCGGGTGGCCGACGCCCTGCTGCGCACGTCCGGGCGACCGTGGTGCCCGGACCTGTTCTGAACCTCCTTCCGACGGCTGGGGAAGACCTGCGGGTGTTTCGCTGTGCATCCGTAGCTGTTCAGTTGTGGCTGTGCTCGCGATGTTCGGTTGTGACTGTGCGGCGATCTGCAGTTGTGGCTGTGCGTCGGTGCCGGCTGCTCGGGCTCCCGGCTCCCCTCCGGAAGGGAGCCCGACCGGCCAACCATCTGAAAGCTTGACCATGTTGTTGAAGTTGGCTGCCAACTTCACTGTAACTATGTCCGCTTGGAAGCGTCCTATAACCATCTCTCTTGGAACTGCCGGAAGATGGCGGGAAGTTGTACTGTTCGGACGTGGAGCCTGAAAATGCCTCCGTCAACGGTCGGAGGAGGGCGGAGCGGCCGCAGCGCTCACACCGCGAGGTGGCCGACGAGCTGCGCACCCGGATCAGAACCGGCGTGCTGCGGCCTGGGCAGCGCATGCCCACGCAGGCCAAGCTGGCGGACGAGTTCGGGGTCGAGCGCGGTGCCGTCCGCCAGGCGCTGCGCATTCTGCAGTCCGAGCACCTGCTCACCAACGTCTCCAAGGGAAGCCCCGCGACGGTCGCCCCGCAGCCGGGCGGGGCGGGCCTCCTGCTGGGTGCCGCCGCGACCCCGCAGCCCTCGATGGTGGGTCTGCCGCCGCGGATGACCGAGGCCTTCGCGGCAGAGCACGTCAAGGTCGACGCCCTGTGCCTGACCGCCGTCTCACTGACCTCCGCGGTCGGCGAGGCGCTGCAGCGGATCCATGCCGGACAACTGAAACCGGCCAAGATCGACGTCCGGGTGCTGCTGCCGTCCCGGAACATCGACCTCGCCTTTCCGGCACCGGTGGACTCCTCCGCCACCGAGCGGCTCCAGCGTCACTGGCTGGCCCACCGCAACGCGCAGGGCCAGGTGCTGCGGCACAATCTGATGACGCTGCGCTCCACGCACGGCATCGACGTCGACGTCACCTTCCGCGCGCTGCCGTTCACCCCGCCCGTGAAGCTGTACCTCCTCAACGACACGGAGGCGCTGTTCGCGTACTACACCGTCCGGCGGCGCGAACAGACGATCGACCAGGAACACCTGGAGATGTACGACGCCGAGGGCACGCGGTCGGTCCTGTTCGCCTTCGAACAGGGTGCCGGGCCGCGCGACTCGGCGTTCGTGGAACAGTCCCACCTGTGGTTCGACGCGCTGTGGGACACGATCAGCTCGAAGCTGGTGCTCACGAGCTGACGGCGGGTCCGGTGGCCAGGAGGGCGAGGATCACTGCGCCGACGGAGCTCAGGGCCGGGCTCTTGACCTTGATGCCGATGCTGAGCAACAGCAGGCCGACGGCGCCTCCGGTGCCGTACTTCCACTGGATCGTCTGCTCGACGCCGACGACGAAGGCGGCGCCGAGAAGGGCGGTGACGGGCATGTGTTCCCCCCTTCGGAGGGTCGCGGGGACAGGGGAGGCAAACCTTCCGCCAACTCGATCGAGTTGGCAACCAACTCTGTCTATGTTGTCCCCACTTGGCATCAACCTCTAAACAACTTCCAAACAACTCCCTTTAGATGGATCTAAGTTGTAGCGTTTGGTCGTGACCCAGGAGAGCGTGGCGGAGAAAGTGGCAGTGAACGGCAGCAGAAAGCCCTCGCCCCAGGAGATCGCCGACATCCTGCGGGAACGCATCCACGCCGGTGAGCTCAGGGCGGGCGAGCGCATGCCCACCCAGGAGAAACTCGCCGAGGAGTTCGGGGTCGAGCGCGGCACCGTGCGTCAGGCGCTGCGGTCCCTCCAGGACGACGGCCTCCTCACCAACGTCAGCAAGGGCAGCCCGCCGCGTATCGCCGAGCCGCCCGCCCCCGGTCACGACGAGCCCCAGCCCACCATGGTCGGCCTGGCCCCCCGCCTGACCGAGGCCTTCGCCGCCGAGCACGTCCGGATCGACGCCGCCTGCCTCACCGCCGAGAGCCTCATCCCCGCCCTCGGCGAGCCCCTGCGCCTGATCCACGCCGGTGTGATCCACCCTCGCAAGATCGACGTCCGCATCCTCCTGCCGTCCCGGCGCATCAACCTCGCCTTCCCGGTCCCGGTCGACGGGCGCGGTGACGACGACCCCGTCCACCAGCGCTGGCTGGCGATGCGCAACGCGCAGGGCCATGTCCTGCGCCACAACCTGCAGACCCTGCGCTCCCACGGCATCGACGTCGACATCACCTTCCGCGCGCTGCCGTTCACCCCGCCGATGAAGCTGTACCTCCTCAACGGCACGGAGGCGCTGATGGCCTACTACATGGTCGAGCGCCGGGAGGAGCCCACCGAAAGCGGCGAGACGCTCGACATGTACGACGTGCTGGGCACAGAGTCCCTGCTCTTCTCCTTCGAGACCTCGGCCGGCCAGCGCGACGCCGCGTTCGTCGAGGAATCCCAGAAGTGGTTCAACGCCCTCTGGGAAACCATTACGACGGACCTGACACTTTCCTAGTGACCTCTGATACGCAGCAGACTCAACAGGCGACCCCCGACTCCCAGGCGGACACGGCGACACTGCGGGAAATGATCGGCCGCGCACGTGTCGTCCTCTGGGACTTCGACGGCCCGATCTGCCGGCTCTTCGCCGGTCACTCGGCGGAGGACGTGGCCGAGCGGCTGGTGGAGTGGCTCGAGGGGCGAGGCCTGCACCACCTGCTGACGGAGACCGAGCGGGAGTCGCTGGACCCGCACGTCGTCCTGCGCGCCGTGGACCGGCTGCGCCCCGGCAGCGACCTCGTCGCCGAGCTGGAGGAACGTCTCACCCAGGAGGAACTGAAGGCCGCCTCCTCCGCGATGCCCACCGCCTACGCCGACCCGCTGATACACACCTGGACGGCGCTCGGCCTGCGCCTGGCGATCACCACCAACAACTCCCCCCGGGTGGTGGCCAAGTACCTCACCGGCCGAGGCCTCGGCTCCTGCTTCAACCCCCACATCTACGGCCGCACCCAGGATCTGCAGTACCTCAAGCCCCACCCGCACTGTCTGCACCGCGCCCTGCGCGCCACGGGCTCCGCCCCCGAGACCGCCCTGATGATCGGCGACACGCCCTCGGACTTCCTGGCCGCCCAGGAGGCCGGAGTCCCGTTCCTCGGCTACGCGCGTAACGAGGCCAAGGACAAACTGCTGAGGGGCGCGGGCGCCACGACCGTGGTGAACTCGCTCGAGACGGTACTCAGAGCGGCCAGACGTCAGGCCTGAGTCATCAGGACCACCAGGACGACGGCAGCGCTGACCGCCAGACCGTTGTGGCGGGCCCGGACGCCCACGCCGACCGCCAGCAGCAGGAGTACGCCGAGTGTTCCGAGTCTCGCCTGCGCCAGCAGTCCCGCGGCCAGTTCGAACAGTCCTTGCAGCGCCGACACCAGAAGCATGTCCCCTCCCTCTTCCAGCCACTCTCAGTGAAGCGTGCAACTCTCGGTCCAATTGGACTGGTTGTCGTGAAGTGGATTTCCCCCGGCCGGCTGATCCTTAAGCGGCAGTCCATTCGCAATCAGGCCTGACTGAAAGTGGTTTGCCATTGGACCGGGGACGGTACGGTCGCCTTGTGAGTGAACGGCGGAGCGGGGACGGCGGCGGCAGGGAGTTCCAGCGGGTCGCCGAAGAGCTGCGCGGGCGGATCGCCGAGGGCGCCTATCCGCTGCGCTCCTTCCTGCCGTCCCAGCGCGATCTCTCCGTGGAGCTCCGTGTCTCACGGGACACCGTCCAGCGGGTTCTGCGCGAACTGGTCGACGAAGGCTGGATCGAGTCCCGGCAGGGCAGCGGTTCACGGGTGATCAAGGTGCCGACGAGCCAGCCCGCATCGGTGGTCACCGGTCGGCTGAGGGGCGGCCGGACGCTGGGCTCGTTGCTCGACGAGGCCTTCGAACAGCCCGAAGTGACCTTGGACGTCTACTCGTTGACCTCCGAGTCGCTGGCCGCGCACCTCCAGACCCAGGTGGAGCGGATCGTCAACGGGGTCATCGCTCCGCAATCCCTCGCCCTGCGGCTGCTGTTGCCCTCCGAGGACGTGGCCATGCCCTATCCGCGGCCCCGGGACGACCCGGACGACCCGCGCCTGACGGGCCGTCTGCACGAGATCACCCGCAGGTCGACCGCGTCGGTGCGCAGACTGCTCACCACCTGGCGCACCGAGGGGCTGGTGCCGGACTGCGATCTTCTGGTCCGCCAGGTTCCGCTGGTCCCCGCCTTCAAGCTCTACCTGGTCAACGGCGTCCAAGCCCTCCTGGCGCCGTACGAGGTGATCGAGCGTGACATCGTTCTGGACTCCGGAGCCACGATCCCCGCCCTCGACGTCCTGGGTTTCGGCGCGCCCATCACACAGCACGTCAAGAACGCCGACCCGGACTCCCCGGACTCCCTGTTCGTCGTCAGCTGGCAGCGCTGGTTCGACTCCCTCTGGAAACATGTTTCCCAGAAATTTGACATTTGAGTGCGCTAGTATCCCCCGCATTCCGCGTGAGAAAACGCGTACCTCGCACGTCCCATACGGATGAGACGGCACCCCGTGCTCGCCCGCGCTCACTCCACCGGTCATCGCCGGCGTGCGGCGCAGCGCCCGGCATCTCACGATTGCCGTACCCATTCGAACGAGTAAGACCTTTCCGGAGCGGCCAGTGCTCGAGCCCCTAGTCCCCCGGCACCTGGCCGGAGGCCGAGCCTCCGCCGCTCCGTCCGGCGCCGCACTCACGAGGTTCCTGGAGTTCGCGCAGGGGGCGCCGGCGTCCAGCGGTCACCACAACCGGAACTATGTGGTTCCTCTGACGGAGTACATCGCCCCGTGGGCGGGCCGGCCGGCCGGCACCGAGGTCACCGTGCGGGTTCCGCGTGCCGACGCGCTGCCGGTGGTGATCAGGACCTGGCATGACGAGGCCGCGGTCCTCGCGGCCGTCCGCGATGTGCTGCCGCACGCGCCGGAATGTCTGCTGAAGGGCCCGGGGTTCGCCGTCCACAGCTATGTGGAGGGCGTGCCGCTCTCCACCATCTGCGGAAACGGTAAACCCGTCGACACCCTGCTCATGAAGGCGCTGGCCGAGCTGCTGGCCCGGATGACCGAGGTGCGCCGCTCCGCGCTGCCGCCGCTGCCGGCCGGCTGGCCCGCCAGCCACACCGACAGCCAGAGCTTTCTGCGGACCCTGGCCCGGTGCGCCGACGAACAGATCCGTCGGCCCAATTGGACCGAATTCGGTGGGCTGTTCAAAGCGCTGGGTCTTCCCGACCGGGCCCTCCTCGACTTCGCCGACCGGGTGCCCGCGATGGCGCGGCGTCCGTACAGCCTGCTCCACGCGGACCTGCACCGGGACAACCTGATCGTGTCGTACGACGGCGCCCCGCCGCTGATCTGCGTCGACTGGGAGCTGGCCACCTACGGCGACCCGCTGCACGACCTCGCGACGCACCTCGTGCGGATGCGGTATCCGGCGCACCAGTGGGACGAGGTGATCGAGGCGTGGCGTGAGGCCATGCTCAGGTTGCGGCCCGCGGCCGTCACCGGCCTGGGTACGGATCTGTGGCACTACGTCAACTTCGAGCGGGCGCAGTCCGTCTACCCGGACGTCATGCGGACCGCCCGGTCGCTGCAGCGGTCGCTCACCCAGCAGAACCTGGACGAGGCGACCGCGGAGGTGCGCCGGGCGCTGACCACGGCCGCGGAGCCGCTGCGGCTGCGGAACGTGCCGGAGACCGGCGAGATCGAGGGAGCCCTGTTCCGGTGGCTGTCGTCCCGCGCCGACGCCGGCCGACGGGGCTGGCTGGTGAAGGCGTTCGACTGGAAGCCGGATCCGCGCCTCCCCGAGCCAGGCCTGTCCGACGCCGCCGTCCGGGAGGCCCTGCTGGCCGAGGGCGCCGCCCGGGCCGACCACGTGTTCAAGGGGACCGCGCATCTCAACACCGTGGTCCGGGTCGCGGGCCGCCCGGCCCCCCTCGTCGTACGGCGCAAACTGCCGAACGTCTCGCGCCGGGAACCCTGTTACCTGAGCGAGCACGCGGTGCTGCGCGCGATCCAGGAGAGCGGGGTCGAGGTGGCGGCGCCGCGTGTGCTCGCGCTGGGCGAGAGCTACCCGAAGGATCCCTTCGCCATCCACACGTACGTCGGTCCGCAGGGCGACATCCCGCCCCGCCACCCGGTCAACGGCCTGTGGCCGCACGAGGCCGACGGGCTCGTCGACCAGCTGTGCGCCCTGACCGCCGTCGACTTCAAGGGCATCGACCCGGCGGCCGGCGCGGGCCTCTTCTACGAGTGGCTGACCGAGCAGTTGGTCGGGCTGGTGCGGGAGCTGCCGAAGGAGTCCCTGAGCCTGGCCCGGACCCTCGGACTGCCGGACCACCAGCGGCTGCGCCAGCTGCTGTCCCCGCACCGGATCAGCGACCGGTCGCCCGTCCTCCTGCACGGCGACCTCAACCCGTGGAACCTGGTCTGCCGTGACGACCGGTTCGGGGTCACCATCATCGACTGGGAGATGGCCCTCGTCGGCGACCCGCTCTACGACCTCGTCCGGCACACGCATCTCACCCCGACCCGCCCCGAGATCAAGGAACGTATGGTCCGGCGGTGGGAGCGGCAGCTGGACGCCGTGTACACGAGGAACTGGCGGCGGGACTGGGGTGTCTACCGCCGTATCGAGATCGTCCGCTCCGCGTACATCGACCTCGACCGCCTGGTGACCCGCGCGAGTCTCGACGTTCCCAACGTCCGCAGGGCCGTGAACTCCTACGCCGCCACCCTGGCGGCGGCGACGGCGTCGTTGGGGCTGCCGATGCCGGCCACCGCGAACCCGTACCTGGCCCGCGCTCTGGCGTAGCGACACCCGTGGCGCCCGTAGGCTCGTCCCATGAGTGAGACCGGGCTGCGGGAGCGCAAGAAGCGGCGGATGTACGAGACCGTGTCGGACATCGCGGTGCGGCTCTTCGTCGAGCGGGGCTTCGACGCGGTGTCCGTCGCCGAGGTGGCCGCCGCGGCCGAGATCTCCAAGCCGACCCTCTTCCGGTACTTCCCGGCCAAGGAGGACCTCGTCCTGCACCGGATCGCCGACCACGAGGACGAGTCGGCGCGGGTGGTCACCGCCGCGCGGGCCGAGGGGGAGGCGCCGCTGCCCGCGCTGCGCCGCCACTTCCTCGCCGGGCTCGCCGCGCAGGACCCCGTCACCGGGCTCAACGACCATCCGCAGGTCCGCGCCTTCCACAACCTGGTCTACGGCACCCCCGCCCTGGTCGCCCGCCTGTACGCCCACCTGGAGCGCGCGGAGTCCACCCTCGCCGAGGCCCTCGGCGGCGGGCTCGACGCCCGGCTGGCGGCGGGCCAGATCGTCGCCGTGCGACGGATCCTCGCCGAGGAGAACTGGCGGCGGATCGCGGCGGGGGAGGCGCTGGAGGAGGTTCGGCCGGAGGCGGTGGCGGCGGCGGAGCGGGCGTTCGGACTGCTGGAGGCGGCTCTTCCGCATCTGGCCGCCCCGGCCGGTCCTGCTCCGGCCGGCCCCACGCCAAATATCGAGAGTCGGTAAAAGATGTAACCCGGTTACGTTATTCGCCTACTCTTGGCCCATGACGTCCGCAGACCCCGCCGCGCACGAGGAACTCGCCACCGCCCTCCGCCACGAACGCGCCCACCACGACACCTGCCGCGCCGCCCTCGCCGCGATGATCGAGGGCGCCGACCTCCACGTCGTCACCGGCGAGGACGTCTCCGCGTCCGGCGCCGACGCCGAGGTCCTCGGCTACGGGCTGCGCAGCCGCGCCAAGGCCCTGCACGAACTGCCCGAAGGCCCCCTGTTCTTCGGCCGCCTGGACTTCACCACCGGGGAGCCCGGCCACCACATCGGCCGGCTCCGCATCAGCGAACACCCCGCCGCCCCGCCCCTCGTCGTCGACTGGCGGGCCCCCGTCTCCCGCGCCTTCTACCAGGCCAGTGCCCGAGACCCGCAGGGTGTCGCGGTACGGCGCCGGTTCGGCTGGGCGCCCGGCAGCCGCGGCGACTCCGCCGACCTGACCGGCCTGGAGGACGAACACCTCGCCGTGGGAGAACCGGCGGGCAAGCCGGCCGGCACCGGCGGCCTCCTCGCCCGCGAGCTCGAACGTCCCCGCGTCGGCCCCATGCGCGACATCGCGGCCACCATCCAGCCCGAACAGGACCACCTCGTACGAGGCGAACTCACCGAGTCGGTGTGCGTACAGGGCGCCCCCGGCACCGGCAAGACCGCCGTCGGCCTGCACCGCGCCGCCTACCTCCTCTACACCCACCCGCAGCGCGTCGACCGCGCCGGTCTCCTCATCCTCGGCCCCAACCCCACCTTCCTCTCCTACATCGCCGAGGTGCTGCCCTCCCTCGGCGAGACGGGCGTGCGCCAGTCGACCCTGCACGAGGAGATCGCCCGCCACCCGGTGACCGGGACGGACACCGACGCGGCCGCCGCCGCCAAGCACGACGCCCGCATGGCGGAGGTGCTGCGCCGGGCGGTGTACGGGAGGGTGGCGGCCGGCCGCGCCGAGGAACTGGCCGTGCCCGACGGGTCGTACCGCTGGCGGATCCCGGCTCATGCGCTGACGGAGATCGTGACCGCCGTCCTCGCCGAGGAACCGCCCTACGAGGTCGGGCGGGAACGCGTCCGCAGCCGGATCGTCCGCCGGATCCTCGAACAGGCGGAGCGCCGCTCGGGCCCGCCCCCCGGTTCCTGGGTGCGCCGGATCGAACGGGCGCGGGCGGTCGGCGCGTGCGTGGACGCGCTGTGGCCGAAGCTGCGGCCCGAGGAGGAGCTCGCCGGACTGCTGAGCGACCCTGAGGCACTGGCGCGGGCGGCCCACGGCCTGCTCGACGACTCCGAGCAGCGGGCCCTGCTCTGGTCCCGGCCGCCCCGCTCACCGAAGTCCGCGCGCTGGTCGGCCGCCGACCTGGTCCTCCTCGACGAGATCGCCGGACTCCTCCGGCATCCGCGGGGCTACGGCCATGTCGTGGTCGACGAGGCCCAGGACCTCTCCCCGATGGAGTGCCGGGCCATCGCCCGCCGCGTCCCCTTCGGCTCGCTCACCGTCCTCGGCGACCTGGCCCAGGGCACCACCCCGTGGGCGGCGGCCTCCTGGCGGGTCCAACTGGCCCACCTGGGCAAACCGGACGCCGCCCTCGTCCCGCTGACCACGGGCTACCGGGTGCCCGCCGCCGTCCTCACCCTCGCCAACCGCCTCCTCGGCCGCCTCCACGCGGACGTCCCCCCGGCCCGCTCCCTGCGCCGCGACGGCGAACTGCGCATCCGCCGCACCACCGGCGACCCGGCCCCCGAGGTCGTCGCCGCCGTACGCGACGCCCTCACCCACGAGGGTTCGGTCGGGGTGGTGACGGCGGACGCCGAGACCTCCCGCATCCGCCAGGCCCTCACCGACGCCGGCGTCGATCTCACCACCGGCCGGGTAACCGTGATCGCCGCGACCCTCGTCAAGGGCCTGGAGTACGACCACGTCGTCGCCGTGGAACCGGCCGCGATCGCCGAGTCCGAGCAACGCGGCCTGAACCGCCTGTACGTGGTGCTGACCCGCGCGGTGTCCCGGCTGGAGGTGGTGCACGCAAGGGAGTTGCCGTGGTCGGACGCCGCGGAACCGGGCCGACTATCGTCCCCTGCATGACGACCGACAGCAACGACAGCACGGGTTTCGCCGCCGTCCCCACCACCATTCTCGCCGACCTGCTCGGCCGCTCCCGGGTCATGGACATCGGGATACGCCCCCTGTGGGGGCCGGCCCCGCGGGTCGCCGGGCCCGCGTTCACCGTCCGCTGCCCGCCCGGCGACAACCTGATGCTGCACGCGGCCATCCACCGCGCGGACCCCGGCTCGGTGATCGTCGTCGAGTCGGGCGACCTGGACTACGCGCTGGCCGGCGGAAACGTCTGCGCGGTCGCGCAGCGGCGGGGCGTCGCCGCCTTCGTCCTGGACGGCCTGATCCGCGACCTGGCGGAGGTGCGGGAGGCACGCTTCCCCGTCCACGCGCGGGGCGTCATCCCGATCCCCGGCGCCAAGGCCGCCGTGCGCCCGCTGAACGAGCGGGCGCGGTGCGGGGGCGTCGACGTCGATCCCGGCGATGTCGTGGTCGCCGACGAGGAGGGAGTGGTCGTCGTGCCGGCCGCCCGCGCCGCGGAGATCCTGACCGCGGCCAGGGCCCGGCTCGCCAAGGAGGCCACCGAGACCCTCGACGCATGGGAGGAGACCCACCGGGCCCGAGTCCAGAAGATCCTCACGGAGAACGGGTTCGAGGGCCGATGACACTGCTCTTCCTCGACGTCGACGGCACCCTGATCCCGTTCGGGGGCCCGGCCCCCTACCCGGTGCACGGAACCTCACCGCACCCCCTCCTGCCCCGGGTCGACCCGGCACTCGGCCCCCGGCTGGCCGCGCTGGGCTGCACGGCGGTGTGGGCGACGACCTGGCTGGACGAGGCGAACACCCTCCTCGCGCCCTGGCTCGGGCTGCCCCCGCTGCCGGTGGTGGAGTGGCCGGACGAGGAGCCGCCGGCCGGTCGGCGGCACTGGAAGACGCGGCCCTTGGTCGCCTGGGCCGACGGGCGCCCCTTCGTCTGGCTCGACGACGAGATCACCGACGCCGACCGCGTCTGGGTGGCCGCGCGGCATCCCGGCCCGGCTCTCCTGCATCGCGTCGACCACCGCCGCGGCCTCACCGACGCCGACCTCGCGGCGGTGGAGGCGTGGGTGAGCGGGATGCCGGGGTCAGGGGGCGGCTGACGCGCTCGCCCCACCACCGACACCCCGAGTCCCGGTTCCTCGGCGGGCAGTCGGCGGGAGGCGGCGGGGTGTCGTCCTCGTCCCCCTCATGCGAGCGTCGACGGCGTCATGTCCTGTGTGCCGATCACGGAGAGCAGGCTCAGCTGGGCCGCGCCCTCGGTGCCGGGTGGGGCACTGAACCACAGCAGGCGCTGGCGTCCGTCCTCGCTGAACAGGCTGTGGCAGTCCAGTTCGATGACGCCCAGGGCGGGGTGGACGATGCGTTTGTGGTCGGTTCGCCGGAGGGCGACGTCGTGGGTGTCCCAGAGGGCGGCGAACTCCGGGCTGCTTCGGCGCAGTCCGGCCACCATCCTGCCCACCTCCGGGTCGCTGCCGCGCCGGGCGGCGACCGCCTGCAGGTCGGCGACGAAGACCCGGGAGTGGTGCGGGTGGTCCTCGGGCGGATAGAGGGTGCGGGCCCCGGGGTCGGTGAACCAGCGGTGGACGAAGCTCGCCTGGAGACCGCGCAGCGCCGGGGGCCGGCCGACGAGGGCGGCGGCCAGCGGGTTCTGGACGAGGGTTTCGTGCAGGTCGGTGATGACCTGGGCAGGGGTCGCGGTGAGCTGGTCCAGCAGGCTGAGCAGACCGGGCTGGACATGCGCGGTGAGGCCCTGCGCCGCCGGGGGGACGGCCCGGTCGGCGAGGTGGAACAGATGGTCGCGTTCGTCGCCGTCCAGCCGCAGCGCCCGGGCCAGCGAGGCCAGGACCTGGGCCGAGGGCTGGGCGCCGCGTCCGCGTTCCAGCTCGGTGTAGTAGTCCGCGGACAGTCCGGCCAGGTGGGCGACCTCCTCGCGCCGCAGACCGGGCACCCGTCGCCGCGGGCCGGTGGGCAGGCCGACGTCCGCCGGGCGGATCCGGTCGCGCCGGGACTTCAGGAACGCGGCGAGTGCGGAATGTTTCACGTCTCCCATCGTCGCGTGCACCGGTGGACGTGAGCCAGGGGACGGCAACCCCAGGGTGGGGACAGCCCTGGCCGGTGCGGGCACACCGGACCACTCTGGAGCCACGAGCGGGGCACCGCACCGGCGCCCCCGGCCATGATCCATCCGTCGTGGCACCAACCCTCTGGCACCTCAAGCAGGAGTGTTCATGTCTGCCCAGGAAACCGCGGACCGCCACACCACGTCAGGGCCCCCGGGCGACCGCCCCCGTGTCGCCGTCGTCACGGGCGGCTCCCGCGGCATCGGCCGCGAGACGGTGCGCCGGCTCGCCGCCGACCAGTGCGCGGTTCTGGTCGGCTATGTGGGCAACCGCGAGTCGGCCGAGGCCGCCGTCAAGGACGTCACGGCCGCCGGCGGCAGGGCGATCGCCGTCCGGGCCGACGTAGCCGACGAGCAGGAGATCTCCGCGCTGTTCGCCACCGCGGAGGCCGAGTTCGGGGGCGTCGACGTCGTCGTCCACGCGGCCGGCCGGGTCCACCTGGCGCCCGTCGCCGAACTGGACCTGGCGGAGCTGGACGCGCTCCACCGCACCAACGTCCGCGGGACCTTCGTCGTCGCCCAGCAGGCCGCGCGCAGGATCCGCAGCGGCGGCGCGTTCATCACCTTCTCCACGTCCGTGGTGGGCCTGGCCTTCCCCGGCTACGGCGCCTACAGCGCCGGCAAGGGCGCCGTCGAAGCACTCACGCTGGTCCTCGCGCGTGAGCTGCGCGGCCGGAACATCACCGTCAACGCCGTGGCGCCCGGCCCCACCGCCACCGATCTGTTCCTCGATGGCAAGGACGAACAGACCATCGCCCGACTGGCCGCCCAGCCCCCGCTGGAGCGCCTCGGAACCCCCGCCGACATCGCCGAAGTCGTCGCCTTCCTCGCCTCTCCGGCCGGCCACTGGGTCAACGGCCAGGTCATCCGCGCCAACGGCGGCATCATCTGACGGCCGCGGCCCGTTGCACGGTGCCGGCACCCGACCGACACGCCCCCGCAGACCCCGGTCCCGGCACCTGCTCACCGCGGCAGGTTTCCCGTGACCCCATGTCCATCGAAAAAGGAGAACAACCATGCCGTTCGCGAACTTCAAGGTCCCTGCCGGAACCCTCGACGAGAAGCAGAAGGAGACGATCGTGACCCGCACCACCGAGCTGTACGTGGAGATCTACGGCGAACGCGCCCGGGCCAACACCATGGTCCTGGTCGAGGAGGTCGCCGACGGCGGTTGGGGCATCGGCGGCGACGTCCTGACCCTGGCCATGCTCCAGCAGTCCGCCGGGGACTGACCCGGGACGCAACGAGGAGGGGCCGAGAGCGAAGTCCCCCTCGACGCGCCCGCGGAGGTGTCCTGGCCGGTGCGGATCCCGGTCGTCGGTATCGCGGCCCGGCTCGTCGTGGTGTTCCTTGTGGGGGAACGGAGTGTCAGGTCAGGCGCAGGGCGGACCAGGCCGCGTCGTCGAGCGCGAGGTGGCGGTCGAGGGTCTCGCGGGTCAGGTCGGCGGGGATGTCCTCCCGGGTGCTGAGCGTCGCGGCGGCCACGAGGTGGCCGAGGCGTAGCCCGTTCCGCGGGGTGCGGCCTTCCAGCAGTGCCGCGAGGTAGCCGGCGGCGAAGGCGTCACCGGCTCCGACGGGTTCGACGACCTGGGCGGCAGGGGTGGAGACGAAGGTTTCCTCGCCGTCAGCGCCATACGCCGTCGCTCCGTGCCCGGCGTCCTTGACGACCAGTACCGGGCCGGGGCCGACCAGGTCGCGGACGTCCTGTGCCGTGCGGGTGGCCCACAGTCTCTCGGCCTCGTCGCGTCCGACGAACACGAGGTCTGCGCCGCGGGCCAGCTCCAGCAGCACGGGGGCGGCGTCGGCCGGGCGGTGCCGCCACAGAGCCGGGCGGTGGTTGACGTCGAAGGACAGGACCGGCCCGGGGACTGCCCGGCGGGAGACGAGGTGGGTGACCAGTTCGGCGCAGCTGTCCGAGAGTGCCGCGGTGATGCCGGAAAGGTGCAGCACACGGGCCCGGTGGAGCAGCGCAAGGTTCGCCAGGCCGGGATCCATGGCGGCGGCCGCGGAGTCCCGGCGGTAGTAGTACGTGCCGGTGCCGTCCGGGCCCGGGTCCTTGAAGTACACGCCCGTCGGCCGCTGCGGGTCCGTCTCGACGGCGGAGACGTCGACGCCGCGGGCGGTGAGTTCCTCCAGGACGCGCTGTCCGAGGGGATCGTCGCCCACTCGGCCCAGCCAGGCGGCGCTGTGCCCCAGGCCGGCCAGGGCGCAGGCCACGTTGGACTCCGCTCCGCCCACGGTGAGCGCCAGAGCTCTCTGGTGCGCGAGAGGCCGGGTGTCCCGGGGGCTGAGTACGGCCATGGTTTCTCCGATGCACACCACGTCGGCTTTGGTCTCGGAGCCGGAGGGCGCGCGGGGAGAAGGAGGCGGGATGAGCACGGGGGGTTCCTTCTGCGGGTTTTCAGACAGTGGTGCCAGGGCGGAAGGAGTGCCCCTCAGGTGTCCAGGACTCGGTGCAGGAACTGCTGGGTGCGCTGCTCGGCCGGGTTGCCGAAGACCTGCTCGGGCGAGCCCTGTTCGAGGACGACGCCGCCGTCCATGAAGACGACGCGGTCGGCGGTGTCCTTGGCGAAGCGCATCTCGTGGGTGACGACGACCATGGTCATGCCGTCCTCGGCGAGGGAACGCATGACGCCGGTGACCTCGCCGACGAGTTCGGGGTCGAGAGCGGAGGTCGGTTCGTCGAAGAACATGATCGCGGGGTCCATGGCGAGCGCCCGGGCGATGGCGACGCGCTGCTGCTGGCCACCGGAGAGCTGTGCGGGGTAGGAGTCGGCCTTGTCGGCGAGTCCGACCCGCTTCAAAGCGGCCCGGCCGCGCTCTTCTGCCTCCGCGCGGGAGGGTTTGCGGACCTTCAGCAGGGCGAGCGTGACATTGCCCAGCGCGGTCTTGTGCGGGAAGAGGTTGAACTGCTGGAAGACCATCCCGACGTGCCCGAAGATCTCAGGCGCGCGCTTGCGGTCATGCAGCGGGACACCGCCCACCCACACCTCGCCGCTGTCCGCGCGCTCCAGGTCGCACATGATGCGCAGCAGTGTGCTCTTGCCCGAACCGCTGGCGCCGATCAGGACGACGACCTCGCCCGGCTCCACGTCGATGTCGACGCCCTTGAGGACCTCCAGGTCACCGAAGCGCTTGTGCACGCCGGACAGCGAGATCCGCGAGGTGGTCACCGCCTTCTGCAGGGCGGCGGGGTCGGTGGTCATCATGCGGTGACAGCCTTTCGCTCCATGCGCCGCACGAGCAGCGACAGCGGATAACAGATGACGAAGTACAGGACGGCGACAGCGACGTAGGAAGTCGCCGGGTCGCCCACCCGGTCGATGACGGCCTGGCCCTGGCGGACCAGTTCGACATAGCCGATCACCACGGCGATCGACGTGTCCTTGATCAGGGAGAGGTACTGGCCGACCAGCGGGGGCAGGACGATCGCCCGGGTCTGGGGAAGGATGACGCTCAGGAATGTCTGAACGCGGGGCAGGCCCAGCACCCGCGCCGCCTCCCACTGGCCGCGGGGCACCGCCTCGATGCCGGCCCGGAAGATCTCCGCGATGTAGGCGCCCTGGTAGAGAGTGAGGGCGAGCAGGGCCGCGCCGAAGACGGTGATGCCCACGAGGCCCAGGTAGGCCGCGCCGAAGTAGAGGAACAGCATCTGGATCAGCAGCGGTGTGCCGCGGAAGATCTCCAGATAGCCCCGGGCGAGCTGGGCCAGGACCGGGATGCGGCTGGTGCGCACGGCCGCGACGACCAGACCGACCAGGGTTCCGGTGGCGATCGCCGCGATCGAGAGCAGGATCGTGGCCCACAGGCCGGAGACGTACAGTTCGCGGTTCGACCAGATGACCGACCAGTCCATCAGGCCTCCTTCTGGACGGGACGCGCGGAACGCGCCGGCAGCAGACGGCGTACGGCGCTGAGGGGACGGGGGCGCTCGCCGGGACGCAGCGGGGGCTTGAACGCGACCCGCCCGATGAGTCCCGCGACGAGGACGACCGCGTTGGTGAGGACCAGGTAGAGCACCGCGGCGATACCGAAGACCTGCACGGTCAGCAGCGTGCGGGAGTTGATGACCATCGCCGTGCCCGTCAGCTCGGGGACGGAGATGGCGGACAGCAGCGACGAACCCAGGATGATCTGCACGAGCTGGTTCACCACTGCGGGGTAGACGTTGCGCAGGGCCTGCGGAAGCACCACATGCGCGAACGTGCGCAGTGGGCTCAGGGCGAGTACCCGTGCGGCTTCACGCTGGCCGCGGGGGACGGCCTGGATGCCGGCGCGGAAGATCTCGGTGAGGTACGCGCCGACGTTCACGCCGAGGGCGAGCACCCCCGCCTGTACCGGGCTCAGCCTGAGGCCGGCCGACGGGAGCGCGAAGTAGGCGACGAACATCTGCAGCAGCACGGGGGTGTTGCGGATGACCTCGACGTAGACGGCGGCGGGCGCGCGCAGCACCAGGTGGCGGGATCTGCGGGCCAGGGCGCCGAACAGGCCGAGGACGAAGGCGAGCACGAAGGCTTCGAGCGAGAGTTTCAGGGACAGCCAGGCCGCGTCGAGATAGGTGGCCCAGTCCCGGAGGGCGTAGGTCCAGTCAACGAACATGGGACTCCTCCACGGGGCGGCGGCGAGGGGGCCGCCGCCCGGCCGGGACTCAGTAGGACGGGTTGAGCGGGAAGACTCGGTCGACGCCGAACCACTTCTTGTAGAGGTCGTTGGCCTGTCCGGAGGTGTTGAACTCCCGCAACCACGTGTTGACCCACTGCAGCCAGGTGGCGTCGCCCAGCGGAACGCCGATGCCGTTGTACTCCAGCGGTACGACGGAGTCCTTGGTGACCTTGAGCGAAGAGTCCTGCTTGGCCTGGTAGTTGAGGAAGTTGGAGTCCTCGACCATGGCGTCGGCCTGGCCCTGCTTGACGGCGAGCACGGCGGCGGCGGAGGTGTCGTACTCCTGGATCTTCGCTTCGGGGTTGCCGGCCTTGACCGCGTCGCCGTTGGTGGATCCCTTGGTCACGGCGACCGTCTTGCCACTGAGGTCCTCGAGGGTGGAGATGCCGCTGGACTTCTTCACCAGCATCACCTCGCCCGCGACGATGTAGGGGTCGCTGAAGGAGACCTGCTTCGCTCGCTCGGCGGTGGTGGTGAAGTTGCAGACCACCGCGTCGACCTTCTTGGTCTGCAGGTTGGGAATGCGGTTGGCGGACGTGGTGTCGACGATCTTGACCTTGACGCCGAGAGCTGTGGCCATGGCGGTGGCGACGTCGACGTCGAAGCCCTGCGGCTTGTTGTTCTTGTCCATCGAGCCGAACGGCGGGAACGTCAGGCAGCTGGCGACGTTGAGGGTGCCGCGCTTGATGACGTCCTGGAGCGTCGAGGACTGCTGGTTCCCAGCCGAGGTGCCGCTGCTGGAGGAGCAGGCGGCGAGCGATGCGACAGCGGTCACACCGATACAAATCGTCATCAGAGTGCGGGTACGGTGACGAAATCTCATCACGTGCATTCCCTTCCGGGAGGGTTTTTGAGGGTGAGCCTGGCGGCCGGAGAAGGGGGTGATCACCATCGATCGCCTGCTGGTTTTGCGATGCAAAATTGCGTTTCGCAGAACGTTGGGGAGAAGTTAGCCCGGCGCCCCACGGTCGTCAACGCTCGATTTCGATATGTGACATTCCGTTTTGCAATGCAGTTCGATAGGGTGCGGTTGGGTCCCGGCACGGGGCCGGCAGGGGCTGAACAGCCTCGCCTCGCATCCCTCAGGAGGAACCGGCGTGGCTTCGCTCGACAGTGCGAACCAGACCCCTGACGTGTCCGGGGCCCGTCGAAACGCCTCGTCGTCCCTGCGACGTGCGCTGAGCATCCTGATGTACCTGGCGGAGGACGACGGTCATCCGCACGGCACCTCACTCACCGACCTCGCCACCGGGCTCCAGCTGAGCAAGTCCACCGTGCTGAGGCTCGTCGGCCCGCTACGGGAGACACGGCTGGTGGACCAGGATCCGGAAAGCGGCCACTACCGCCTCGGACCGCAGAACGCCCTGCTCGGGCAGCTCTACCTGGAGCGCCTCGACATCCGGCGCACCGCGTCGCCGCTGCTGCACCAGCTCGCCCAGGACGTGCGCGAAGCCGTGCACCTGGTCAGCTTCGACCCTCCCGAGATCGTCTACATCGACAAGGTCGAGAGCTCCCAGGCCGTACGCATGCACTCCCGGGTCGGCGGGCGCCAGCCCGCCTACTGCACGGCCACCGGCAAAGCCTTCCTCGCTCACGCCACGGACGACGTCCTCGCCGAGGTGATCGCGGCCGGCATGCCCGCACGCACACCGGCCACCATCACCTCGCCCGAGCAACTGCACGCCGAACTGGCCCGCATCCGCGAGCGCGGCTACGCCGTCGACGACGTGGAGAACGAACGCGACATCCGCTGCGTGGCCGCACCGGCCTTCAGCCACAGCGGGGCCGTCGTCACCGCGGTCAGCATCTCCGGCCCGGCCTCCCGTGTGACACACGACC
This sequence comes from Streptomyces sp. NPDC002588, assembly GCF_040295925.1. Lineage (NCBI taxonomy): Bacteria > Bacillati > Actinomycetota > Actinomycetes > Kitasatosporales > Streptomycetaceae > Streptomyces > Streptomyces sp. NPDC002588. The sequence goes on along the minus strand of NZ_JBEOWF010000039.1, from coordinate 23,940 downwards.
GCCTCGCGGAGATCGGAAGGCAGGTCATCGAGACGGCCCAGGCCCTCACCGACTGCCTGGGCGGAACCGCTCCGACACCTCGGTGAACACCGGTTTCGAGCATCACGCCGGCGGCCGGGCGAGTTTGGCGGCCACGGCGTCGAGGACCCAGTCCAGGCCGGTCGCGAAGGATGTCCCGGCGTCCACGTCCGTGCCGTCGTGCACGGCCTTGGCCAGCGCCGGGAAGCGGCCGGTGGCCAACATCCTCGTCACATGCGGGCCGGAGGCGCGCTGCCAGTCGCGCTTGGACAGGCCCGTGGCGCGCTCGGCCCGCAGGTTCGCGATCTCGCGCCTGATCGCGCCGGTGAAGTAGGCGCTGACAGTCTCCACGGCGCGCATGACGGTGTCGATGTCGGCGAGACCGTCGAGGGCGGCCAGCGTGGCCTCGGTCACGGCGAGGCCGTTCGGGCCCAGGGCCGGGCGGCCGCCGAGCAGGTCGGCCAGCCATTCATGACGGAGAGCGGCCTGCCTGGTGCGGTGGGCGAGGGTGCGCAGTGCCTCCCGCCAGTCACCGGGCCGCTCCTCGGGGAGGATCTCGGCTTGGACCTCGTCCACCATGAGGTCGAACAGCTCCTGCTTGGTGGAGATGTATCCGTACAGCCGCATCGGGCCGGCGTTCAGCCGGGCGGCGACCTTGCGCAAGGACACCGCCTCCAGCCCGCCCTCGTCGGCCAGCGCGATGGCGGCGGCGACGATCCGCTGCCGGTCGAGCGGCACGGGTTGAGTCGGCGGCTCCGGCCGGTCCCACACAGTCATGTTCACACCGTACCGTTGCGATGCATCGTCATGAATCGATACAGTGTATCGACATGAGACATCGCATCGCAGTGGTCGGGAGCGGTCCCGCCGGCCTTACCTTCGCCCGCGTCCTGCACCGCCATGATCACCCCGTCACCGTCTTCGAACGCGATCCCACCCCCGACGCCCGCCCCCCGGGCGGCACGCTGGACCTGCACGAAGGGATGGGCCAGCTCGCACTGGACAAGGCGGGGCTGCTGGCGGAGTTCCAGGCGCTGTCCCGTCCCGAGGGGCAGGCCATGCGCATCCTGGACGCGGACGGGACCGTCCTGCGCGACTGGCGACCCCGTCCGGATGACCGGGCCAATCCCGAGATCGACCGCAGGCAACTCCGTGACCTGCTGCTCGGCCCTCTCGACGTCCAGTGGGGCCGGGGTGTGACGCGGGTGGTGCCGGGGACCCGGGACGGCGCACTGGTCCACTTCGCGGACGGGCGGCAGGAGACGTTCGACCTCGTGGTCGGCGCGGACGGCGCCTGGTCCCGGATCCGCCCGGCAGTCTCGTCCGTGACGCCGCACTACACCGGCGTCACCCGGGTCGAGACCTCCCTCGACGACATCGACACCCGCCACCCCGACCTCGCCCGGTTGATCGGCGACGGTTCCATGGCCGTGTACGGCGTGAACCGCGCCCTCGTCGCCCAGCGCAACAGCGGCGGCCACGTCAAGGTGGGCGTCCAGTTCCGCGCACCGCTGGACTGGCACACGAACCTGGACCTGGCCGACGTCGAGGCCGTGCGATCGAGTCTGCTGGCTCTGTTCGACGGCTGGGCCGCTCCCGTCCTCGACCTCCTCCGCCACGGCACCGCTTTCGTCCACCGCCCCCTCTACGTCCTGCCCGTGTCCCACACCTGGACCCACGTCTCCGGGGTGACGCTGATGGGCGACGCCGCCCATCTGATGCCCCCGCTGGGGGCGGGCGCGAACCTCGCGATGCTGGAAGGCGCCGAACTCGCCGAGTCCATCGCCGCCGCCCCCGGTCCTGGAGATCTGGACGAGGCCGTCCGCGCCTTCGAGGAACAGATGTGGGCACGGGCCGGCAAGTGGGCGAAGATCACGATGGCGGGTCTGGAACGCCTCATGAGCCCGGACCCCGCTCAAGCCCTCGCCGTCTTCGACGAAGTCCAGCCGTCCTGACTGCCAAGCGCGCGAGACCTACCGGCACCGACAGCCCGCCACGGCTTCACGGGCCGGCAGGGCAACTCGCTGCACAGGTCGTCCGGGACCCGCTCACTCACGCACCGCCCCCGCCTGGACGACCGCCCTGGTCCGGGCCCAGGAAGACTGTCCGATCACGGCTGGGCCGCGGGGTGGGTCACTGCGACTGTGCGCGCGAGAGGATGCCGCGGACCAGAATGTCGACGCCCCAGCGGAACCGCTCCTCACCTGTACCCGAGAGAATGTCGTCACGGGCTGCATGGACGTGCGGGTGTTCGCCGGCCGACGCCCGTGCCAGAGCCTGTTCGATCGGCCCTCCAGGCTGGGCCGCCCCGGTGTCTGCGGCGTGTTCGGCCACCGTGGCGCTCACGAACATGTCCAGCAGGTCGATGGCCCAGGCCGCGTTCGCCTGATCGACGCCGCCTTCCGCAAGAAGCTGCAGCACGGCATCGTTGATGCGCAGGGCGTTGGGGCCCACGGCTGTGGTCTGGAAGACCATCCGGGCCAGGGCGGGACTGCGGGCCAGCACGGTCGCGTGCGAGATCAGCAGCGCCTCCAGCCGCTCACGCCAGGACCCGACTGAGTCGGTCTGCACTCCCGCCAGCGCATGGTCGAGAACGAGAGCCTGCAGCTCGCTCATGCCGTCCACGTACGCGTACAGGGACGCCGGCCCGGTATCCAGGGCCTTCGCGATCCGGCGAAGGCTGAGGGGTGCACCGCCCTCCGTGCTCATCTGTCGCAGCGCTTCCTCGACAATCACGTCCCTGCTCAGCGGCGGCTTTGCCGGGCGGCTGCGACGGCTCTCGACGCGCGATTCCCGGAAAGGGTCTTTGTCAGGCACTTCAGAACGGTATTCGTCGCGAACGTCGCCCGTCAACGCGTTGACGAACAGTGTTCGTCACGAATACCGTTTCAAAAGTGGGCGGGCACAGCGTCCCAGCCCTCGACGACCGGTCGCAGGGTGCGGGTCATCCGGCGCGATGAGCGTGGCCGGCGCTTCCCCTGCATGTCAGAAGGGTGATGAGTCTCATGTCAGTCAGCAGTGTGGCGGTGGTCGGCGCCGGTCTGAGCGGCTTGATCTGCGCGCGGATCCTTCAGCGCGACGGCGTGGCCGTCACGGTCTTCGAGGCCGAGACGGGGCCAGACGCACGGCCGCAGGGCGGCTCGCTGGACATCCATGAGGACACCGGCCAGATCGCTCTGCGGGAGGCCGGCCTGTTCGAGCAGTTTCGGGCGCGCACGCACACCGGCGGCGAGGACACGCGGCTGCTCGACAAGAGCGGCCGGGTTCATATCGACCGCCGGGAGCCGCCCGGTGGGCGGGGCCGTCCGGAGATCGGCCGCGCCGATCTCCGGCAACTGCTGATCGATTCGCTGGAGCCCGGCACGATCGAGTGGGGACGCAAGGTCGTGACGGCCCAGCAGGCGGGGCAGGAGTGGATCCTCGACTTCGCCGACGGTGCCCGGGAGCGCGCGGGTCTGCTGATCGGCGCGGATGGTGCCTGGTCGAAGATCCGTCCGCTGGTGACATCCGCCAAGCCCGCCTACACCGGTATCACCCTGGTGGAGATCCGCCTGTCCGATGCGGCGTCCCGGCATCCTCAGGCCCTGGCCGTGACCGGGCGGGGCAACTTCTTCGCCCTGTCGGACCACAAATACATCGGCGGACACGGCGGAGACGCCATCGCGCTCGGATGCGGCATGCGCGTGAGCGAGGACTGGGTCGCCACCAGCGGCATCGACTGGGACGATCCGGCATCCGCCCGCGCGGGACTGCTGCGCCAGTACCCCGACTGGGCGACGGAGCTGACCGATCTCGTCCGTGCGTGCGACGACATGTTCTGGCCTCGGCCCGTGTACGCCCTGCCGACCGGCCTGGCCTGGCAGCGGGTACCCGGCGTGACACTGGTCGGCGATGCCGCGCACCTGATGTCCCCGTTCGCGGGCGAGGGCGCCAATCTGGCGCTCATCGACGGCGCCGACCTCGCACGCGAAATCGTGTCCGGCGGCGATACCGAGGCCGCGCTGGCCCGCTACGAGAAGACCATGTTCGCGCGGGGGGCCAAGTCGGCCGCAGCGTCCCAGCGCGGCCTGGACATGATGTTCGTCAAGGGCCTGCCGCGAAAACTGATCCTCTTCTTCAAGGCCATGGGTGCCGTGGCCAAAGTCACCAGGCCGTTCGAGCGCATCCCCGCCGGAAGGAACACGTGATCATGACCCTTTCTGCTGCCTCGGCATCGTGGGCAAATGCCCACCTCACGCTCGGCCCTGTCGAGTTCACGGTCACCGACCTCGGGCGGAGCCTGGACTACTACACACGCTCCATCGGCCTTCAGGTACTCGACCGGGACTCGTACGGCGCCTCGGTAGGCCCAACTGACCGACCACAGCGTCGCCCGCTCCTGCTACGTCACCGACCCCGACGGCCACTGCGTTGAGATCACCTGCGCCCGGCCGCAGCGCGAATGGCGCTGGCAGGGCGCAAGCCCCGCCGTCGTCGCCGACCCGATGACGCTGCAGGACTTCACCGGCGAGACCGGCGCCGACGCGCCGTTCGCCGGGCTGCCCGCCGGCACCGAAATGAGTCACGTACAGCTGAAGGTCACCGACGCAGAACTGCAGGACAGTGAACCCTTCTACACCGACCTGCTCGGATTCGATGTCCAGGGCCGGCTGGGACAGATGTTCCTGGCCGTCGGCGTGCACCAGCACCGCGCCCTGCTGGTCGTGACCAATCGCTTCAGCACCGGCCCGGCCGGGCCACCTCTTGGCGACAGCGCACAGCTGATCGCAGTCGACCTGCTCGTGTCGAGCGCGGACCAGCTGCAGGTGCTGGCCGAGCGGCTTGCTGCCGCCTCCTGGCCCCACACCCTGGCCGGATCCACGCTGACGGTGAGCGACCCCTCAGGGAATGTGCTGTGCTTCCGGGCCGAGACGGTCTGACCCCGGCTCATCCCCGGCCTGACCTGCAGCCCGGAAACCCGCGCGCTCCTGATGGAGCCGCTCCATTCCTGCGGCCGTCGGCCCGCCGCCCCTCACCCGCGCTGCCTGTGACCGATGTTCCCTCGGCCTGCCCAGCTCACGGCGCAGGCCCGCTTCCCGCTCTGCGCGGCCGATTCCATTTCCAGGAGACGGCCGACCTGCTGGCCAAGGCGGACCTGGCCCAATAGGGCAACCCCACCGGCACCCTGGTCCTGCACACCGCGTCCGGCAGTCTGACCCGCGAACCCGATGACTTCACCGCCAGGGCCAAGAAGGCGGTCTGCGGCGTCGAGGACGCGCACACCGCCACGCCGCCGCCCATTCGGGCGATCTTCTTCAGTGCCCGGTCCAGGCGTCGGGCGCGGGCGGCGAGCAGGCCGACGACCTCCCGGACCCATCGGGTCACGGTGCGCGGTGTACTCCGTTGCCGCCGGCCAGGTCGCCGGGCCGCTGGTCACAGCGCAGCACTGCCGGCACGAACACTCGAAGTGCGCCCGACGGCCTCACCCGCTGTCACGCACCAACTCGTCAGAAGCCGAAGGAGTTGTGCGGTTCGGGATCGATCCGGAACAACCGGGCCAGCTGTCCGACCGCGCCGTCGGTGTGCGGGGTGATGCGGCCCGCATACGCCAGGTCGTGCGCCGACATGCCACCGAAGTAGAGCGAACTGAGCGCCGGGATCGTGATGGTCAGGTCCGCCACCTGGCTGGTGGGAACGCACGTCACCGAGGCACCGTCCGCTCGGAGACGCCATGTCCGGTTGTCCGCCGGGCACATCCGGTCGCCGTCGATGGTGAACTTCAGCTCGCCAGGTGTGTCGTACGAGCGCCGCGTCAGGGCGAGGGGGACGTCGAGAAGGCGCGCCCACAGGTTGTCCGACTGGCGGGTGATGCGCATCGCGCGCGGGTTCGTGAGCATCCACCGCAGGGGTTCGTCGCGCGGACGGCCGGGTGCCACGACGGTCTTGGTGAGATCGAAGTCGATCAGCACACTCCACAGGGCGTGGTAGGCCGTCGGATTCGTCGCCTCAAGGGCCTCCACGACGAGCGTTCCCGCCTTGTCCGCCGTCGAGGACCACGGCAGTCGAAGGTTGGCGATGCCGTCCACATTGCCGCGCTGGTCACGGTGGACGAGATACCGCAACGGTCCGTTCGTGCCGTCTGATGTGTCGGACAGGCCGTCCCAGTGTCCGGGGAGGGGCGTGAGCTCACCGACGCGATAGGGACGCACGCCCGCATGCACCACGGGCCAGGCCTGCTTCGCCTGCGCGGCGCCGACCAGCTCCAGCGACCCGGGATCAGTCTCTGCCGGCGTTCAGCGACCACGACGAGGGCTGGGGGCTGGGGGCTGGAACGCGTTTGGCGACCCCGGGCAGGCATGTCCCGCACATACATATACTCGATATTGCCCTTGAATAAAGGAGTCCAGTATGAGCGTGACGACAATCGACCTTGATGACGATGCGCTGGAGAAGGCCATGCGTGTCGCTGGTGGTGGCACCAAGAAAGACGTGGTCAATGCCGCCCTTCGCGAGTACGCCGAACGCCATGAGCGGGCTGCGCTCGTGGCCAAGCACTTCCACGCCGCCCAGCAGTGGGACTACGAGGGCTGGCAGCGGCGCCGCGTCGAGGACAAACAGAGTGGCGCGTGATCCACTACCTGCTCGACTCCTCGGGTCTGTGGCGCCTCCTCCGCGAGGAGCGGTTGAGGGACGCGTGGCTGGAGACCACCACTCTCCGGGCCATCGGGTCGTGCGCCGCCCAGCGGGCCGAGTTCCGGCGTTCGGCGCGCAACGCGGCGGAGTACGAGGCCATGGGGGAGATGTTCGCCGATCTGTACCCCGATGTACCTCTTCCGAAGAGGCTGTGGGACTGGGTCGAAACCGCCCAATATGCTCTCGCCGAGAAGGGTGCCCTCGGTGCGGCCGGTCCGCTCGACCTGATGATCTGCGCGACCGCTGCGCATCATGGACTGATTGTCCTGCACGACGACGCCGATTTCGTCACCGTGGCCCGCTTCCTGCCCGACGTCAGCGAGCGGAATGTGCGCAACGTGCCAAGTCTCTAGCGTCCTCGGCTGACGTGTACGCGCTCTTGCTGTGACCTGGGTTGTGTCCCTGGGCATGGCTTGGGTGATCCTGGTCTTGTACCGGCCTCGGGCGCTTGTTCGCGTCGGAGTTTCGGGGCTCGGCCCGCGTGGAGTCGATGCGGCGGTAGCGTGATCGTCATGACGGCTGAGGGCGAGGCGCTGGTCGGCGGCATGGTGAACGCAGGGGCGGTCTTCCGCCGTGGTGCGCTGGTGGAGCGCCCGGCGCCGCGCAACGCTCGCGCCTTGCATGCGTACCTCCTTGCCCTGAAAGAGCACGGCTTCGACGCAGCGCCGACCCCTGTCGGTCTCACCGAGGATGGTCGTGAACAGCTCACCTTCATTCCTGGAGACGTGGCTCTGCCGCCGTTCGCGGACTGGGCGATGACGAAGACCGCCCTGGAATCGGTGGGGAGTCTGCTGCGACGCCTGCATGAGACCAGCGCGGCCGTCGAGGTCGACACCCGTGCCGGGTGGCCAGGGGGCCTGGCCGACCCGGAGGGGGGAACGATGCTGTGCCACAACGACGTGTGCCCGGACAACGTCGTCTTCCGCGACGGCCGTGCCGCTGCCCTGATCGATTTCGATCTGGCAGCTCCGGGCCGTCCCCTCTGGGACGTCGCCATGACCGCCCGCTACTGGGTGCCCCTGGTCGATCCCGCATCCGCAGCCGCCTTCTACCCCTCCGGGCTGGATGCGCCCGCGCGGCTGCGGATCCTTGCCGACAGCTACGGCCTTTCGCCGCGGGACCGCGCCGAGTTGTTCGGCGTCATCGAGCAGGCCACCGAGGTCTGCCGGGCCTTCGTCGCCCGCCGCGTGGCTGACGGCGACCCCGTCTATCTCCAGGCGCTGGCCGAGCGCGGTGGATGGGAACGCTGGGACCGCATGCAGACCTGGCTGGCGGAGCGCCGCGAGATGTTCACGGCCGCCCTGCTGAACTGACCCCTCGGATCGGGTCGTTGACCAAGGACGCTCAGAGCTGAGTGGGACGAGGAAGGTGAGGTTCGTCTCGGTTGGCGATGAGTGTGGCCACGCCCTCGGGGTTGCCGAGCCGATACTCGATCTCCGCGGCCGATGACTTGACGGTTTTCGTGAGCCAGACGCGGCTGGTGCCGCGAATCGGGCTCTTGGTGGGGAAGCGCTGTCCCGTTCGCGGACCCCGGCTGTGCTGACGTACTCCAGTTCGATGTCCTCCACCGACACCTCATCCGCATCCATCCCGGGTCTCCGGACAGGGACAGGACACTCGACAAGCCCGTCCCAGTGGCGTGGCACACTTTTGCAAGCGGGTGCTTGCAATAGTTAGCGGCGGTGGTGCACAGTGGAGGCATGGCATCGCTCAACGTCGGCAATCTCGGTGACTACCTCCGCGAGCAGCGGCGCAACGCCCAGCTCTCGCTGCGGCAGCTCGCCGACGCCGCCGGGGTGTCCAATCCGTATCTGAGCCAGATCGAGCGCGGGCTGCGCAAGCCGAGCGCGGAGGTGCTGCAGCAGGTCGCCAAGGCCCTGCGGATCTCCGCCGAGACGCTGTACGTGCGGGCCGGCATCCTCGACGCGGAGCGGGACCGGGACGAGGTGGAGACCCGCGCGGTCATCCTCGCCGACCCCACCCTGACCGAGGCGCAGAAGCAGGTGCTCCTGCAGATCTACGAGTCCTTCCGCAAGGAGAACGGATTCAGCGAGGGCACGGTGGACACCCCCGGGGACAGGCAGGACGGGAGCGACGCCGATCCGCAGCAGACGGCGGGTTGACCGGACCAGGGGACCGGCCGCCCGCTGCGGACCGCACCACCTCAGCCGCACACGACGAACACGACGAACGCGCATCCGGGAGGAACTACACCATGGCCATCACCGACGACCTGCGCAAGACCTTCAGCGACCCGACCCCGCTCTACTTCGCCGCAGGCACTGCCGACCTGGCTCTCCAGCAGGCGAAGAAGGTGCCGGCCCTGGTCGAGCAGCTGCGCACCGAGGCGCCGGCCCGTATCGAGGCCGTGCGCAACACCGACCCCAAGGCCGTGCAGGAGAAGGCCGCCGCCCGCGCCAAGGAGGCCGGCAGCAAGGCCAAGGAGGCCCAGGAGTCCTTCCAGGCCAAGGTCAACGACTTCATCGCCACGCTCGACGGCGACATCAAGAAGCTCGGCTCGACCCTCGACGCCGACCTGAAGAAGCTCGGCGAGAACGCCCAGGACCTCGCGCTGCGGGGCGTCGGTGTCGCCGCCGAGTACGCCGTCAAGGCCCGCGAGACCTACGAGAAGGTCGCCGAGCACGGCGAGCAGGCCGTCAAGACCTGGCGCGGCGAGGCCGCCGAGGAGATCGAGGAACTGGCGATCGCGGTCGAGGGCAAGGACGACGAGCCGAAGCCCGCCCCGAAGGCCGAGCCCGCTCCCGCCGCGGCGGCGCCGAAGCCCGCCCCGGCCGCGGCGGCGCCGAAGCCCGCTCCGGCGGCCGAGGCCAAGGTCGTGCCCGTGCCGGCGCCCGCGAAGAAGACCGCCGTCAAGAAGGCTCCGGCGGCCCGCAAGACCACCGCGAAGAAGACGACGCCGCCCGCCAAGTGAGACCGACGGCCGACACCGACATCAATACCGACATACGGTCACGGGCCGGGCACTCACGCGGTGCCCGGCCCGTTGTACGGGTAGCGGGAGCGCGGTTGCGGGTACGGTGACCGCGTAAGGACGAGCCAGGTTGTGCCGAGCCGGGTGGTGGACGTAGTGCTGATGCAGGGGTTCAACAATTTCATGGCGCTGCTGAGCCTTGCCCTGATCGTGTTCAGCGGCTTCGCTCTCGTCGACGCGACGATCCGCCGTGAGGACGGCTATCGGGCGGCCGACAAGCAGACCAAGCCGTTCTGGCTGATCGTCCTCGGGATCGCCTTCGTGGTGAACCTGATCTTCCCGATCCTGTCGTTCCTGCCGATCATCGGCCTGGTCGCGACGATCGTCTACATGGTCGACGTCCGCCCGGCCCTGCGCGCCCTCCCGGGCGGCGGCCGCAGCCGCAAGGGCGGCGGCTCCAGCAGCGACGGCCCGTACGGTCCGTACAACGGCGGCCGGTAGAGGGGACGAAGGGGGCGAAGCCCCCCACCTTCACTGCGGATTCCGGAGGCCCGGGGCCGTATGTGATCCGCGGGTGCGCCGCGCGCTCGCGACCAGCCGCACACAGCCCGCGGGCGGCACCGGGCAAACCCCGCGACGGCGGGCTTGCGAACCGGCGCTCCCGGCGGAGCGCTACGGCACCCGGTCCAACAGCACAACCGCCACGTCGTCGGTCAGCTCACCTCCGTTGAGCTCCCGCACCTCGTTCACGGCGGCCCGCAGCAACGCCTCTCCGCTCAACCCTTCGGAGAGCTGCCGGCGGATCATCTCCACCATGCCGTCCTCGCCCAGCCGCTCCTTGCGTCCGGCACCGACCCGGCCCTCGATCAGCCCGTCGGTGTAGAGCATCAGGCTCCACTCCGCGCCCAGTTCCACCTGCGTCCGGGGCCAGCGGGCGCCCGGCAGCAGCCCGAGCGCGGGGCCGTTGTTGTCGTACGGCAGCAGTCGCGCCGGCCGGTTCGGGCGGGCGATCAGCGGCGCCGGATGGCCGGCCAGACACAGGCCGGCGCGGCGGCCGTCGGGCGAGATGTCCACCGTGCACAGCGTCGCGAAGATCTCGTCGTTGTCGCGCTCGTGCTCCAGGACCTGCTGCAGGGTGCCGAGGAGCTCGTCCCCGCACAGCCCGGCCAGGGTCAGCGCCCGCCAGGCTATGCGCAGCTCCACGCCGAGCGCCGCCTCGTCCGGGCCGTGCCCGCAGACGTCGCCGATCATGGCGTGCACGGTGCCGTCCGGGGTGCGGACGGTGTCGTAGAAGTCGCCGCCGAGCAGCGCGCGGGAGCGGCCGGGCCGGTAGCGGGCGGCGAACCGCAGCGGGGAGCCCTCCAGGAGCGGCGTGGGCAGCAGGCCGCGCTCGAGGCGGGCGTTCTCCTGCGCGCGCAGCTTGCCCTCGGCAAGCCTCCGCTCCGCCGTGTCGGAACGTTTCCTCTCCACGGCGTACCGGATCGCCCGGCTCAGCAGCCGGCCGTCCAGTTCGTCGCGGAACAGGTAGTCCTGGGCGCCGACGCGCACCGCTTCGGCGCCGCGCTCGGCGTCACCGGAGGCGGTGAGTGCGAGCACGGCGTGCCGGGGTGCGAGTCGCAGGACGTGCCGCAGTACGGCGAGTTCGTCGTCGGGCTCGCCCGCCTTGCCGGGCGCGGGCAGCGCCAGGTCGAGCAGGATGCAGTGCACGTCGTCGGTCAGCAGCCGCTCGGCCTCGGTGAGGTTGCGGGCGGTGCGGATCCGGATCGGCTTGCCGTCCGAGTCGAACAGACCCGGGACGACCGGCGCGGCCGTGGGGTCGTCCTCGATCAGCAGCAGGGTGAGCGTGGTGGGTGCGGTGTCGTGCTCGGCGGGGACCGGCGCCTCGTCGCGCGCGGTCTCGTCTCCCGGGGCGGTTTCCCGCCGGGGCGGGGCGGCGTCCTTGGAGGGGCCGCCTGAGGGTACGGCCTGCGCCTGACCACACTCCACGGCCGGGATCGCTCTCTGCCGCGGTACGGGTACGGGCATCGTGTCGGTTCCTTCCCTCCCCCCGAGGGCATGGCGGGGACGAGGGACCTCGACCCACCGACGGGGACCATAGCGGCAGAAGGCGCCGGAGTGGAATGGTGTGCGGCAAGCGGTTTGATCTCAGGCCGCCGTCATATGCGGTTTTCCGTACCGCAGTTGGGCGGGGTGGCAGGGGTGGGGGAATGACGAAGGTCACGTCCCTGCCGGGTTTGGCGGCCCGGTGGGCGTGCCGTGCGTCACGTGGCGGAGGCCACGGCCGGCGCCCTTCGGCCGGTACATACAGGCGAGTTCGGCTGTTTTGAACGATTTGCCTCAGGCGTCCGGTCGGACCACGGCGAGGATCGGCATGGTGCCCGCGCCGGCCAGGGTGACCGTGCGGCCCGGGCGCGGGGCGTGGATGATCCGGCCGTCGCCCACATAGAGCGCGACATGACTGGCGTCGTCGAAGTAGATGATCAGATCGCCGGGGCGCATGTCCTCGATGTCCACGTGCGGGAGCTGCTTCCACTGTTCCTGCGAGGTGCGTGGGATCTGCTGCCCGGCGCTCTTCCAGGCCTCGGAGGTCAGCCCGGAACAGTCGTACGACTTCGGGCCCTCGGCGCCCCATTCGTACGGCTTGCCGATCTGGGCGGTGGCGTACGCGATGGCCTTCCTGCCCTGCTCGCTCGCCCTGCCGTCGATCTCGTCGAGGATGCCGGTGTCCAGCCAGGCGGTCTGCGCCTTCTGGTCGGCCTGCTTCTGGAGCTCGGCGAGCCGCTCCTTCTCCTTCTTCTCCAGCTGGGACTCGAGCTTCTCGGCCGCCGAGATCTGCTTCTCGATCTTCTTCTGGGCGCTCGCCTTGGCCTTGCGGTTCGCCTCCAGTTCGGCCCACTGCGCTGAGGCGTCCTGCGAGTACTGCTCCAAGTCCTGCTGGGTGCGGGTCAGCTCGGCGATCAGGCCCTTGGTCGCCTGCTGGCCCTGGAGGATCCGGCCGGCGCCGTCGAGGAACTCGGTCGGGTCGTCGCTCAGCATCAGCTGTGCCTCGTCCGGCAGTCCGCCGGTGCGGTACTGGGAGCGGGCCGCGGCTCCGGCCCGGTCCTTCAGGTCGGCCAGCCGCTCCTGGCCTTCGACGATCTTCTGGGCCAGCGCCACGATCTCGGCGGACTGCTTCTTCGCCGCCTCCTCGGCCGCGTTGTACGCGTCGGTGGCGACCGCGGCGTCGTGGTAGAGCGTGTCGAGCTTCTCGCGGACGGCCTCGAGGTCCCTGCTGGGCGGGAGGGTCAGGTCCGGGCTGGTCGTGGCCGTGGCGGACGGTGAGGGCTCGGGCCTCGCGAACGCCATGCCGGGTGCCCCCAGCACGGTCACCGCGCAGACGACCGCCACCGCCGCCGCGAACAGGCCGCGCTTGCCCGGTCCCATACCTCGTCCCCCAAACTGATTTCCCGTCAGTAACATACGGTGCCCGGGGGATCGTGCCACGTCACGCCGGAAAGTGACAGAGGCGACACGAAAGCGACAGCAACAGTCCTGCCCCCCTCATGCGCACCGCATGATGATCTCCCCGTCCATGTGACGAACGACGCACGGAGATCGTTCCCGGGGGGGGGCACCTACGGGTCAACGGTCAGGTGCGCGGCGCCAACGCGCCCCACCGCACCGTCACTTCCCCCTGTCGCCACCGTCCCGGCCCGTCCGTCACCGGCCAGTCGGCCCTGAGGTCCCGCACCGCCCGGATCCAGCGCTGACGGGCGCCGTACGACGCGTAGGGCGCGGCGGCCGCCCAGGCGCGGTCGAAGTCGCGCAGGAAGGCGTGCACCGGCTCCCCGGGGACATTGCGGTGGATCAGCGCCTTCGGCAGCCGTTCCGCCAGGTCCGACGGCCGCTCCAGGGAGCCCAGCCGGGTCGCGAAGGTGACCGTGCGCGGCCCCTCGGGCCCCAGCGCGACCCAGACGTGCCGCCGCCCGATCTCGTCGCAGGTCCCCTCCACCAGCAGCCCGCCCGCCGAGTTCCCCTCGGCCGGTGCGAGCCGCGCGCACAGCCGTTCCCAGACCCCGGCGACCTCCCCCTCTTCGTACTGCCGCAGCACGTTGGCGGCCCGTACGAGGTGCGGCCGCCGGGCGAGGGGGAGCTCGAACCCGCCGTGCCGGAAGGTGAGCCCGTCGCGTTCGTACGGCTTCGCGGCCGCGACCCGGGCCGGTTCGATCTCCACACCCACCACGCGCGCGCGTGGCGCGACGCGGCGCAGCCGGGAGAGGAGTTCGACGGCCGTCCAGGGGGCCGCCCCGTATCCGAGGTCGACGGCCACGGGATCGGCGGCCCGCCGCAGTTCGGCACCGTGCGCCGCGGCGATCCAGCGGTCCATGCGGCGAAGCCGGTTGGGGTTGGTGGTCCCGCGCGTGACGACGCCCACGATGGGGGTCCCCCCGCTCGGGCGAAGCCGAGAGTGGGGGAGGGGCACGCGGGAGGCCATGCGTATGAGGGTAGGCGACGGGGGGCTGGTGAACGGGAGTGGATGGCCCGGGAGCGGAGGCCGGGAGTGGATGACCGGAAGTGGATGGCCCGGGAGCGGAGGCCGGGAGTGGATGGCCCGGGAGTGGGTGACCGGAAGCGGGTGGCCGGGAGTGGGTGGTGATCTGGAGTGGATGGCCGGGATTGGGCGGCCCTGCATGACGCTTCGCCCCCTCGAACGGTTGAGCGACACCGGGTAATGGCTCGGCAAAATCGTTTCTCTTCGTGGTCCGCCCGGAATGGGAATGCCCTCCTCCGATGTTGCACCCCCGAGGAGGGCCCCACCCCTCCCGTCCGGCATGCCCGCAGCAAGGACAGCAAGGAGGAGGAACGCCACGTGAGCCAGTACGCCAGCAGGCTCGGGCGTCGCTCTCCGGCGACGCCCCCGCGGCTCAGGCTCCACCGCCGCCCCCGCCGTATCGCGATGCTCTCCGTGCACACCTCACCGCTCCACCAGCCCGGCACCGGGGACGCCGGCGGCATGAACGTCTACATCGTGGAGCTCGCGCAACGCCTCGCCGCGATCAACATCGAGGTCGAGATCTTCACGCGCGCGACGACGGCCGCCCTCCCCCCGAAGGTCGAGATGGCCCCCGGCGTCCTCGTCCGGCACATCGACGCCGGCCCCTACGAGGGCCTCGCCAAGGAGGACCTCCCCGCCCAGCTGTGCGCCTTCACCCACGGAGTGATGCAGGCCTGGGCCGGCCACCGCCCCGGCTACTACGACCTCGTCCACTCGCACTACTGGCTCTCCGGTCACGTCGGCTGGCTCGCCGCCCAGCGCTGGGGCGCCCCCCTGGTGCACGCCATGCACACCATGGCCAAGGTCAAGAACGCCAACCTCGCCGACGGCGACACCCCCGAGCCCGCCGCCCGCGTCATCGGCGAGACACAGATCGTCGAGGCCGCCGACCGCCTCATCGCCAACACGGCCGAGGAGGCCGACGAGCTCGTACGGCATTACCACGCCGACCCCGGCAAGGTCGCCGTCGTCCACCCCGGCGTGAACCTCGACCGCTTCTGTCCGGCGGACGGCCGCGCCGCCGCCCGCGCCCGCCTCGGCCTTCCCCAGGACGCCCTGATCCCCCTCTTCGCGGGCCGGATCCAGCCCCTGAAGGCCCCGGACGTCCTCCTGCGCGCGGTCGCGGTACTCCTGGACGAGTGCCCCGACCTCCGGTCGCGGATCGTCGTACCGGTCGTCGGCGGCCCGAGCGGCAGCGGCCTCGCCAAGCCGGAGGGCCTGCAGAAGCTGGCCGCCCGGCTCGGCATCTCGGACGTCGTACGCTTCCACCCGCCGGTCGGACAGGATCGGCTCGCGGACTGGTTCCGCGCCGCGTCCGTCCTCGTCGTCCCCTCCTACAGCGAGTCCTTCGGCCTGGTCGCCATAGAGGCGCAGGCGGCGGGCACCCCGGTGCTCGCGGCCTCGGTCGGCGGCCTCCCGGTGGCCGTACGGGACGGGGAGACGGGCTTCCTGGTCCAGGGTCACGACCCTGCGGCGTACGCGCGCGTGCTGGCCGGTTTCGCCGACGCCCCCGAACTGCCCGCCCGGATGGGCGCGGCCGCCGCCGCCCACGCCCAGTCCTTCGGCTGGGACACCGCGGCCGCCACCACCGCCGACGTCTACGCGGCAGCGGCCCAGGCCCACCGCCGTCACGTACGCTCCCAGCATGGGTGACTCGGACGCGGAGAAGACGGCGGCGCGGGTCCTGGAGGGCTTCCTCCAGGACGCCGAGCTGGAGTGGGAGAGCCCCCGGCCCGGCACCTACGTCGTCCAGCTCCCCGGCACCCGCAAGCTGCGGACGACGGTCTCCCTGATCGTCGGCCGCCACTCGCTCTCCCTGAACGCCTTCGTCATCCGCCACCCCGACGAGAACGAGGCCGGCGTCCACCGCTGGCTCCTGGAGCGCAACCTCAAGCTGTACGGCGTGAGTTACGCCGTCGACCAGCTCGGCGACGTCTACGTCACCGCCCGCCTCCCGCTCGCCGCCGTCACCCCGGACGAGACCGACCGCCTGCTGGGCCAGGTCCTGGAGGCCTCCGACGGCGCCTTCAACAGCCTCCTGGAGCTGGGCTTCGCCGCCGCCATCCGCAGGGAGTACGCATGGCGCGTCTCCCGGGGCGAGCCGACCCACAACCTGGACGCCTTCGCCCACCTGACCCAGCGCCCCGGCCCGGCCGGCTGACCCCGGGACGGGCAGCCCGTCAGCCCGTAGGTCTGTCAGCCTGTCAGCCCGTCAGGGCTTGTCCAGCTGGTCGGCGAAGGCGCGCAGCGCGTCCGCCAGCTCCTGCTTGGTGGGCAGCTGGTCGACCTTCGCATCGAGCTCCGCGATGCGCCGGTTCAGCTCGTCCAGGTCGGCCGGTGCGCTGGGCTCCGATTCGACGGGGGTCTCGCTCGCGTCGGGATCGGTGCCGCCGTCGGTACCCCCGATGGTGCCGCCGTCGGTTCCTGCGCTGCCGCCCGAGCTGTCGGCGGGATCCCCCGACTCCGACGGACTCGGGCTCGGGCTCGGGCTCTCGCTCACCGTGGGAAGGGAGCCGTCACCCTCGTCCGAAGCGGCCGCGAGGGCGACGCCGACGCTCAGCACCACCAGTGCGGCCGCCCCCGCGAGGGCGGCCGAGAACCGCCCCAGTCGTCTGCTCTGTGCCTTGTCCCGTCCGTTCTCCGTGCGCTGTGTCTCGTCCATGAACGGGACGCCAGCCCTGGGTGATCACCGGACGGAGGACTTCCGCGGATCAGGGCACGCGACGGTACCGGCCCGGTGTGACGCCCACCAACTTCCTGAAGTGGCGCGTGAGATGGGCCTGGTCGTAGAAGCCGGCCGCCACCGCGGCCTCGCCCGGCGGCCGGCCGTCGAGCAGCAGCCGCCGGGCACGGTCGACGCGGCGGGCGGTGAGGTACTGGTGCGGTGCGATGCCGTACGCGCCGCTGAACGCCCGTACGAGATGCGCGGGATGGGCCTGGACGACCCGCGCCGCCTCCGCCAGACCGACGCCGTCGACGACGCAGGCGTCGAGCAGTTCCCGCAGCCGGCGCGCGAGGGCCGGGTCGGGACGGGGGGACCGTCCGCCACGGCCCTGGAGATGGGTGCGCAGCCGCTCCCCGATCAACGTCAGCCGGCTGTCCGCCTCCAGTTCGTCGCCGGGCGCGGCGAGCGCGGAGTGCAACTGCCCCACCCTGCGCCGCAGCACCGGATCGCGCAGGACGGGCGCGTCGACGGCGGGCCCGATGAGATCCTCGCCGAGAACGCCCGTGTCGAGGTACAGCACCCGTTTGCGGAAGCCGTGCGGGGTGGCGGGGGAGCCGTTGTGCGGCACCTGCGGCGGCAGCAACGTCACCGTGTCGTGCGGGGTGCCGTGCTCGTGCCGGTCGAGGTCGTACCGCACGGCGCCGTCGTCCACGATGAGCAGCGTCCACGCGTCATGGACGTGCATCGGGTAGGCGTAGCCGGTGAAGCGGGCATGGAAGACCTCGACGACGCCCGGGACGGCCGGACGCCATGCGGAGACTTCCTGCCGGGCGGCCATGCAAAGAACGTACAAGACGTCGGCGTGGGCCGAACGGCAGTCTCACAGCATGAGCGAGAGCACTGTGGAACCCGCTGGACATGTTGAACCTGTCGTACCCGCCGGACCCGCCGGACCCGCCGGACCCGTCCGTTTCGACACGAAGATCGCCGTCCTGCTGCGCGAGGACCTGGAGACCTGGCAGCGCCTGAACGTCACCGCGTTCCTGGTCAGCGGCCTGGGCACGGTGGTCCCCGAGGTGATCGGGGAGCCGTACGAGGACGCCGACGGCGTGGGCTATCTGCCGATGTTCCGCCAGCCGGTGCTGGTCTTCGAAGGCACGAAGGAGACGCTGGCCGCCGCCCACGCGCGCGTGCTGTCCCGCTCCCTCCCGCGTGCGGTGTTCACCAGCGACCTCTTCGCCACCGGCAACGACCGCGACAACCGCGCGGCGGTGCGAGCCGTGCCGACGGCCGGACTGGACCTGGTCGGACTGGCGTTGCACGGCCCGCGCAACGCGGTGGACAAGGTGCTGAAGGGTGCGCGGATGCATCCGTGAGCCGACGGGGACGGCGCCGGCCTGCTCGGTGACCGCCGGAGGGCGCCGTCCCCGTCGGCTCACGCGGCGCTGACCTCGGGCTTCGAAGCGCCGGCCGTACGGTCGGCGGGGGCGGCCCCGTCCCCGTCCGGCAGGTGCCGCATCAGCAGGGCGTACCCGGCGGCCGCCACCGTCCCCACGACCGCGCACATCCCCCACAGCCACTCCGCCCCGAACCGGTCGATGACGAAGCCGGACATCAGCGGGGCGACGAGGGAGCCGACCGCCCAGGAGAGCGTGTACATGCCCTGGTAGCGGCCCCGCCCGTGGGTGGGGGAGAGGCGGACGACCAGCCCGGTCTGGGTCGGCGCGTTGACGATCTCGGCGAGCGTCCACACGCACACGGTGAGCGCGAACACGCCGACCGACCCGGCGAAGGCGGTGAGCCCGAACCCGTACCCCGCGAGGGCGGAGGAGACCACGAGCAGCCGCCGCGGATCCCGGTGCTCGATGAACCGGGTCACAGGGATCTGCAGCACCACGATGAGCACGCCGTTGACGGCGATCGCCATGCCGTAGTCGGCCGGCGTGAACCCGGCGGCTCCCATCGCCACCGGCAGTGCGACCGAGCCCTGCTGGAAGATGACCGCGATCAGGAACGACAGCCCGACGACACCCATGAACCGTGTGTCGCGCAGTACGGCCCCGAGCCCCACGGAGCCCTTGTCGGCGGACCTCTCCCCCTCTTGCCGCCGCGGCCGGGACTCGGGCAGCTTGAGGAAGACGACGACGGCACACACGAGCGTCATCCCGGCCTCGATCAGGAAGCCGGCACGGTAACTGACCTCGGCGACGAACCCGGCGGCCATGGACGACACGGCGAACCCGAGGTTGATCGCCCAGTAGTTGAGCGAGAAGGCCCGCACCCGGTCCTCGGGCCGCACGATGTCGGCCATCATCGCCTGCACGGCGGGCCGGGAGGCGCTGGAGGCCGCGCCGACGAGAAAGGCGACCCCGGCGATCGCCCACGGACCGGTCACGAACCCGAGCACCGCGACGGACAGGGCGGTGGAGGTCTGCGCGAACAGCAGCGTGGGCCGCCGCCCGATCCGGTCGGCCATGACCCCGCCCCCGAGTGACGAGACGACCCCGCCCAGCCCGTGCAGTGCGGCGACGAGCCCCGCGAACGAGGCGGAGTACCCGCGGTCGAGCGTCAGGTACAGGGCCATGAAGGTGGCGACGAAGGCGCCGAGCCGGTTCACGAGGGTGCTCGTCCACAGCCACCAGAACTCGCGAGGCAGCCCCGAGAGGGTCTCGCGGGAGGCACGTCTAAGGGCGGCGACGGACATGGCGGGCTCCCGCGTGTAAGTGGCGAACTCGGTGACCAGAACTTACGGGGGCGGTGGGCCGGGAAGCCACTCGATTAACAGATCCAGTCAACCGACCGAACGGCCGTCGCATCGCCGTCGCCTCGCCGTCCGAGGGACGAGCAGGGCCGCAACGCATCAGGACGGTGGATTACGCTCATACGCATGGCCGACGCACCGTACAAGCTGATCCTCCTCCGCCACGGCGAGAGCGAGTGGAACGCGAAGAACCTGTTCACCGGCTGGGTGGACGTCAACCTCAACGAGAAGGGCGAGAAGGAGGCAGTCCGCGGTGGCGAACTCCTGAAGGACGCCGACCTCCTCCCCGACGTGGTCCACACGTCCCTCCAGAAGCGCGCGATCCGCACCGCGCAGCTGGCCCTCGAGGCCGCGGACCGCCACTGGATCCCGGTCCACCGCAGCTGGCGCCTGAACGAGCGCCACTACGGCGCCCTCCAGGGCAAGGACAAGGCCCAGACCCTGGCCGAGTTCGGCGAGGAACAGTTCATGCTGTGGCGCCGCTCGTACGACACCCCGCCCCCGCCGCTCGCGGACGACTCGGAGTTCTCCCAGTCCTCCGACCCCCGCTACGCCTCCATCCCTCCGGAGCTGCGCCCCCGCACGGAGTGCCTGAAGGACGTCGTCGTCCGCATGCTCCCCTACTGGTACGACGGCATCGTCCCGGACCTCCTGTCCGGCCGCACGGTCCTGGTCGCCGCCCACGGCAACAGCCTCCGCGCCCTCGTCAAGCACCTCGACGGCATCTCCGACGCCGACATCGCGGGCCTGAACATCCCCACGGGCATCCCCCTGTCCTACGAACTCGACGCCGACTTCAACCCCCTGACCCCCGGCGGCACCTACCTCGACCCAGAGGCAGCAGCAGCCGCAATCGAGGCGGTCAAGAACCAGGGCAAGAAGAAGTAAGCAGTGTGATCATGCCCCCGACCTGCGCATATGGCGCGGAGCGGGGGCATTCTCACGGCCTGGGACCTCTGTGGGACCTCAGCGCGGCGGGTCCTGTGGCGGCCGGAGTACTGAACGAGCCCCCTACCTGCGGTTTCTTCGCGGCTAGGGGGCTCGTTGCTGCGCTGGGGCCGCCGCTGGGCCGTGGCGCTTAGATACGGGTGATCGTCATGCGAACCGAAACGACGAGCGCCACCAGGGCGGCGACTGCTACGTCAGTGTCGGCCCGGACGCCCAGCCAAGCGCCGCCGAGACCGATGAGCGGGAACGGCAGAGGGCGAAGGGTGAGGTCGATGCGGAGGCCTCGGCGTGGCACCATGGCCTTCTCCATGTGGGTCATGCGTTGTCCGTTCTGTAGGCGATAACCGATCCCATGGAAAGGAGAGGCCGCCCCCCTACGGGCGGCCTCTCCGGTATATCGGTGGCAGGACCTTACTTGCCGTGCGGGGGCAATAACAAACCCGCAGCTAAAGCGGTTGTTCTCCGCCCCTAACTCGGATGTTGGCTTCTCTGGGTGACTTCACCGACGGTTGACGACCCCGGTAGGCCTTGCCTTACTTTGCTCGCAGAGAACCGTTGGGTCCTCGAACCAGAAATCCATTATTCCGTTATTCCATTGATCCATTGAACCGGTCCTCGGCTGGCCGGCCGGCCGGGCGGGCGGGCGGGCAGCCGGGCGGGCGGCCAGCCTGGTTTTGCTGGAGGTTCTGGATCCGAGGGAGCTTTCACGGATGACATTTACACTTTCAGTCGTCCATGGTTTTGCTGGAGGTTCTGGATCCGAGGGAGCTTTCACGGATGACATTTACACTTTCAGTCGTCCATGGTTTTGCTGGAGGTTCTGGATCCGAGGG
>NZ_JBEOWF010000039.1:0-2480 GCF_040295925.1 Streptomyces sp. NPDC002588 | reverse complement strand
GGCAGTCTTCACGGATGACATTTACACTTTCAGTCGCCCATAGTTTCAACGGTTGAGCGGCTCGCAGCGAGGGAGAAGGCAGAGGCCGCAGCGTTACGCGTGCGCTCCTGACTCGACGGCATGAGGTGTGCGTACACGCGCAGCGTCAGGCCCGGGTCCGAGTGGCCGAGGTACTCCGCGAGGGCCTTGATGTTCTCCCCGGCGTCCAGGAGCACTGAGGCGTAGAAGTGGCGGAGCGCGTGCATGCCGTTCTCGCGAGACTCGGCGTACGACTCGCCCGGCTTGCGCTCCGGGATCACCCCGGCCGAGGCCAGCGCTCGCTTCCACACCTCCTCGTTGCGGGACGTCCGCCAGACGTGGCCGCCACGCGGCCCGGTGAAGATGAGCCGCTTGGTCACCGGAGGCCCGCTGGCCACCTTCCACGGCAAGGTGATGTCGACCGGCGGGAACCGCTTCATGTGGGCCCGGAGGGCATCGGCGACCGGCCCAGGAGGTGGAACATCGCGCAGTTTGCCGCCCTTCGGCGGGGCGAACACCGCCTTGCTCCGGCTCAGCTTGAGTTGCTGGACCACGTGGAGCGTGTCCGATGCGAAGTCGATCGCGTCGACGGCCACGCCGAGGATCTCGATCGCTCGCCAACTGGCGCTAAGGTGCCGCTTGAGGGGGCGAGATGGCAGACAAGAGCAGTCGTTGGGATCATCACCCACACTGGCACCTGGTGCAGGTGATACCGCTTCTCATCTTCCTGATCATCGAAGACGACGCGATCACGCGAGGTTTCCTGGCCACGGGGCTCGCACTCGCCGCTGCCCGTTACGGGCACGCCTTGGCAACATGGACCCGCGTGAAGACCGCCGCCGCTCCTGAGTCGTAGATCACAGCAGAGGCCCCAAGGCGGAGCCGTGTCGCAGGCGTGCCCGATCGGGCGGCGAGCGGCGAGGGTCGGCGGCACCAGCAGCGTGGCTGAGCCCGGTGAGGGTGCAGCGAGGCACACACGCGCGTGATCGGCTGGCATCTTCGCCGTCGTGGCTGACTGTCGTCGGCTGAGGTCCAGTGAGGTCCAGACGAACCCGTATTCAGCTTGAGCAGACGTCATCGTCACCCACCCGCGGCCGGCACGGCAGGGCTGTGCATCCTGGGCACCATGACGAACCCCGAAGGCCCGTACGTGAAGGTGCACTTCCGGCTTGAGATCGAGGACGACTGGCCCCCGGCGTCGGTGGAGAGTCTGTGGGCGGTCGACCAGGGCGACGGCACCGTGCGGCTCGACAACATCCCCTGCTTCGTCCGAGGCATCGCCTGCGGGGACGTCGTGGCCACCGAGCCCGACGAGGAGGGCGTGCGATGGGCCGGCGAGGTGGTTCGGCGTTCTGAGAACTGCACCATCCGCCTCATCGTGTTCCGTGACAGCGGCTCGGGAGCCGCACGGCAGAGCGTGATCAACGCGTTCAAGGAACTCGGCGTCGACGGCGAGGGCATAGAGCGGTTCGGCATGATTGCCCTGGACGTCCCGCCCACCGCCGATCTCGCCAAGGTGCAACAGCTGCTCAACCACGGCGTCGCCAAGGAGTGGTGGGACATGGAAGAGGGGTGCATCACCGCGCAGTGGCGGACCGCTTCCGTCAGTTGAGGCCGTTTGTGTGATCCACCCTGGGCCGTCTCTGGGCCGTCCGACGTTGCCCAACAGCGGCCAATGACGACCAACGACGACGATCAGGCGCACGAGCCCAGCGCCCCTGACCAGCAAAAACCCAGCTCACCAAGATCCCCGGCAAGACCCGGGGCAAGAAGAAGTAGGACCCGTGATCATGCCTCCCACCTGCGCATACGGCGCGGGCGGGAGGCATTTTTTGTGTGCTGGCGACTCTGTGGGACCTCGCGCGCTGTTGGGGCGCCTCCTTCATGCCGCGGTGTGAGGATCCCCTGCCGTATGCGTGTGTCCGAGGATCTCGCCTTGCCGGGGAGCCGCCGGAGTCCGGCCGCGCGATGAGCGGGGTGGGCTGCTGCCGGTCCCGCTGCTCCGAGTCGAACGCGAACCGACTGGGGTGGTGGTCGGGCAGCGCCTGCTTGCAGAGCCACGTCCGATCGCGGTCGCGGTCGACTCCGCCCAGCTCGCCGGACATCACCGCGCCGAGTCGGATCAGGGCCGGGAGGGTATGGAAGGAGCGGCCCACGGCTGAACGCCCCTTGGCGCCACTGGCCCTGCGTCAGTTCGAGCCTGACCCTCGCAACCCCTTTGCGGACCGCATCCTCTGGGTCGCTGCTGCTCGGCCAAGGTTCGACCGCTGGCCGGTGCGCGGTCGTTGCGGGAGGTCTCGCCGCCATCTGCGCGTCGCGGCGTCGGCACACCATCAAGGTGTCGCAGCTTGTCCGTTGTACGGCACAGCTAGTGCCGCGGCAGGCAACGTTCGCCCCGTCGCGACGCCCGGCACGCTCCCCCACTCTCGACTTCGCTCGAGCGGGAGGGGCCCCCACCGCCG